>JAGBMA010000080.1 GCA_017635095.1 Ruminiclostridium sp.
GCTGCCGCTCATTGTGATGACTGCCGTTCCGTTCTCGACATACGCCACAGCGTCCACTGTCGTCTCAAGTTCTCCTACCGCCGACCACGCGAGCAGTCCTCCGAGCAGCAGTATCACCGCCGCGAGTATCATCCATACGGCGGGATTTGTGACCTTCAGATAATTGTTCAGCTGTTCCGGGGAAGTTATTTTTTCAAGCGCCTTTTCTCTGAATATCGGCTTCCGTTTTTCCGTCCTTTCATCCATTGGTATGACCCTCCCGTATTATGTTCTTTTTCAATGTCAGTATGTTTTTGCCGTCCTTGTATTCATACGCGATCTCATCCATACTCTTCTTGGTCATGAATATGCCGAGGCCGCCATTTTTCCGCTCCCCGAAGCGTCTTTTCAGATCCGGATCCGGTTTTGCGAGCGGGTCGTAAGGTCTGCCGCAGTCGATAAATGCACGAAAAGCCTTGGATCCTCTCTTTCCTCATCAAAATAGCTCCCCACGGAAGTATAGATAGCTTTAAACAGCGCCTTCTGTTCCTCGTCGGAACTCGCTTCTATCATTTGCGGGGTGATGCTTGAGAGAAGTGAATCTACTTTTTTGAAATCCTTCACGAATTCCAAATACAGCGGATCCTCCGAATATTCCGTTATAACATCGGGATTTTTTTCCAATAATCGGTAACAATACCTGTGATCTCTTCATTCATGTGCAGATCTTTAAACTTCTGGAGATCATACGTCATATTTTCGTTCCGGGTGCTGAGAAAAAGATCTTTCGTGCCCCAATAGACTACAATAGTAATCAGACTTATAGTTACAAAAAACAGCAGAGTTACAACAGAACCTATTTGAATAGAAATCCTTTTATTTTTTTTCATTATTTTCTTCATATTTATCGTCCGACACCATAATAAATGCAAAAATGCCCGTCCCACAGTAAGCACAGCAGTTACGATCATAAAATACTGTCATTCCGGGGATAAAAAGGGCGAGCTATACAGCGGTGTGCGTACATAAGATCATAGCCCCCTGCAAACATCCTGCCAACCCCTTTGCGTGAAAAATCAATGAATTTTTAGTCATCATCCGCCTCATCATACATTATAAATTACATATTCCGGGAAACGATTTGTCAAGTCTTTTTGTTCTGACGCTTGTCATTAAGCCACTGACTCCACGAAAAAGGGGTGTAACATTGACAAATCACTAAAAATATGATAAAATGGACAATGGGTAAATTTTATTATTGCACAGTATATAGCATGCGCGGGAGAAAACGCAATGAAAAAGTTCCTTATTGTGTCTGCGAATTTTATTATCATATTCGCTATAATATTTTTCGTGATACGGTATGCCGATGATAAAAGAAACGAGAGTTCCCGTGAGCAGACCGAATATTTCCTTGCGAGCACAGTGGCTATGGAACGTGTCACCGCAAATTATCTCGAGGGTGAACAGCATATCTGTGATACCTGGGCAAATACAATAAACGCTTACAGAATGACTGTCGATGAAGCGATGACGTTCCTGACAAGCGCCCTGACGGTACAGGGTGCGTCCGCGCAAATAATTTTTGATGATGACGGCATTTATTCCGGCTTCTCCACCGAGGCTCACAAGACAGATCCCAGCGACCGCACGGTATCATACAAGGGGATAGATATATTCACAGACGTTTTTTCCGAAAAGATGGAGAGCACAACGGTACAGGTCACAAGAACATATACCAATCCCGTGAACGGACTTCAGTCACTCGCTTTTTGCAGAACGGTCACGCTCGAAGTTGACGGTACAAGCCGTAAAGCCCTGGTTCTTCGCGTGCTTCCGGTCTCCATACTTGAAAAGAAATGGGTCTTTCCAAACGAGGACTATGAAGATGCCGAGATCTCTATTATTGATTCCGACGGCAGTTATATGATACGTTCAAGCTCGTTCAAGAACTCAAATTTCTTCGAGTTTTACCGGTCATACAACAAGACGGACAGTTCCGGTCTCGCCGGATTTGAGCAGGATATCACCACCGGCTCCGGAACAAAAACGATACTGAACTCAAAATACGAGCCTTGCCTTATTTCCTATACGCCTGTGCTTCCCACGAACGGCTGGACGCTTATATCCTACATACCGGAATCAAAGATCAGAACTATCACGATAGACTGGTTCTTTACGGCAGTGATCTTCTTCGCGCTGATCCTTCTGCTCATACTCGATATGGCTGTATTCCTGAAAATAAGCCGGGATCTGAGGATAGCCGCGCAGAAGGCGGAAAATGCCAATAAAGCAAAGACCTACTTCTTGTCAACAATGTCGCACGATATACGCACTCCTATGAACTCGATACTCGGCATGAATGAAATGGTGCTGCGGGAATGCAGGGACGAGGAGATCGCCGCGTATTCCGAGCATATACGCACATCGGGGAACACCCTGCTCGGGCTTATCAACGACATACTTGATTTCTCAAAGATAGAAGCCGGAAAGCTTGATATACTGAATGTTGAGTACGATCTCGCGTCGGTGCTCAACGACCTTGTCAGTATGGCGCAGAACGCTGCCGAAGCAAAGGGTCTCGGATTTGCGGTCAACATAGACCGGAATACGCCCAAGTTCCTCAACGGCGATGAGATACGCATAAAACAGGCGATAACTAACATACTGTCAAATGCGGTCAAATATACGAAGCGCGGCATGGTGACATTCAGCATCGGCTATGATGACATAGAGGGCTGTCCCGATGATATAATGCTGAATGTAAGCGTTGAGGACACCGGTATAGGGATAAAGGAAGAAGACATAGACAAGCTTTTTGCGGCGTTTCAGCGCGTGGATGAAGTCAAAAACCGCGGCATTGAAGGCACTGGCCTTGGTATAACGATAACACAGAGCCTGCTCAATATGATGGGAAGCGCTCTGGACATAAAAAGCGAGTACGGAAAAGGCTCCGTATTCAGCTTTTCTCTCAGGCAGCACGTTGTAAAGCGTGAGGCGGTCGGGGAATACGAGACGGCGTTCAGGCGTTCTGTGGCTGAACGCAAACGCTACAAGGAAAAATTCACGGCTCCCGGCGCTCATATCCTTGTTGTGGACGATACACCCGTGAATATCACGGTGTTCAAAAGTCTGCTGAAACGCACAGGCATGAGCATAGATGCTGCGGAGAGCGGCGAGGAGTGCATTCGTATGGCTTCCTTGTCGAAATATGACATGATATTCCTCGACCACATGATGCCCGAAAAAGACGGCATAGAGACAATGGGCGAGCTTAAACGGCTTCCGGACAACCCCAACGCGGAAACGCCGGTCGTCTGTCTTACCGCCAACGCGGTTTCGGGGATGCGCGAAATGTATCTTGAAGCAGGCTTCGATGATTACATAACAAAGCCGATAGATCCGGACGCGCTTGAAACCGCGATACTTGCTTATCTTCCGAAAAACAAGATAATGCCGCCGGAGCCGGAAAAAGATAAAGATGACGGCGCTTTCGTCATTCCGGAATTTTTGTATCATATCGGCGAGATCAATATTCCGGAGGGCATAAAGCACTGCGGCTCCGCTGCGGCATACATCGATACGATAAAAGTATATTCCGAGACCGCAGCCGCGAATATCGAAGAGATAGAGCGTTTTTGGAACAACGGTGATATCAGGCGTACCACCGTAAAGATACACGCTCTGAAAAGCACATCGAGGATAATAGGTGCGGACGGTCTCGGTGCTTTTGCGGAAAAGCTCGAAAAAGCAGGGAACGCGGGAGATACCGAAAGGCTTGCGGACGAGCTGCCCCGCCTTTTGTCCGACTACCGCAAGCTTACGGAGAGGCTTGCCGAGATCGAGAAAAACGGAAGAGAAGAGGAGCTTCCTCTTATTTCCGATGAAGAGCTGCGTGATGCCTATACCGCGATGCTGGGTTTCTCGGATACTCTTGATTATGACAGTATGGCTCATGTCGTGGATATTCTTTCCGGATATCGTATTCCCGACAGGGAACTGCCGCGTTGGGAAAAGCTCAGAAACGCGGTAGTAAATTTTGATTATGAGCTTATACCCGATATTTTATCAGAAGGAGATGAATAAAGCGATGTCCCGCAAACTGATGCTTATAAGTCAGGGTGCGTCGTTTATGACCGATGCCCTCGTAAATAACCTCATAAGAGCCGGCACCGAGATCGTTTCCGTCACACCGTCGATAGCGGCAATAGGAGCACAAAAGGATAAAACGGACATAATACTTCTTTTCGCGGGGGACAATATACTGAACTATCCCGATGTACTTGTTTATCTGAAGGATATAAGCGACAACGGAGACCTTGTGCTCTGCATCATCGGATACGAAAAGGAGCTTGCGGAAATACACAAAATCATACCTCCAAGAGTAATTATGCGCGAGTTCCTGCGTCCCTTTGAGGTAAAGGATCTCACCGCCGAACTTCTGAATGTGGTAAAGAATGCCGAGGAGCTGAAAAAGGGCAGGCATATCCTGCTCGTAGATGATGATGTGACATTTCTCAGGCTTATGCAGGAATGGCTTTCGATGAAATACAGGATCACCGCAGTTAAATCCGGAATGCAGGCTATAACATATATAGCGGTGCATACGCCGGATCTGATACTTCTTGACTATGATATGCCGATAACTCCCGGACCTCAGATAATGGAAATGATACGAAGCGAGCCGAATTCAGCCGGAATACCGATAATATTCCTTACCGGAAAATCAGACAGGGAAAGCGTAATGAACGTTATGCGGCTCAAACCTCAGGGTTATCTGCTGAAGTCGATGAGCAAGGAAGAAATAACCGCAGCTGTCGATAATTACTTCACAACAAAAAAATGGAATACCGTACTGAAATGATATGGTGTTGAGACAGGATCGAAAATGAAAAGAACGATGAAAACAATAACCGCTGCCGCACTTACAGTTATTATGGCTGCCGGGATCGCGGGCTGTGCGGAGAAAATAACTCAGGATCCCGGCAAAGCGGGCTTCAAGCCGTCTCTTGACACGAATGCCGCATATACGATGAAGGTGGTGGGGCATTACAGTAATTTTGAAACACTTGAAGAAGAATTCAACCGGTTCACAGAGTATTACCCAAATGCCGTACTGAC
Source organism: Ruminiclostridium sp. (assembly GCA_017635095.1). Taxonomy (GTDB): domain Bacteria; phylum Bacillota; class Clostridia; order Oscillospirales; family Ruminococcaceae; genus Ruminiclostridium_E. Next base: position 5,101 of record JAGBMA010000080.1, read on the forward strand.
CTATACCGCGCTTGACAATTACAGCAAAAGTGGCAGCGGGATACTGTCGACCGCACTTGCGGGAAGCGAGGCTCCCGATATTTTCTTCACCTACCCGTGGATATACGACTGGCCCGACGGCGGCAAGATCGCCGAAGCGTCGGAAGACCTGTCCGATCCGGCTTTGGGCATAGACCTTTCCTGCATCCGCGACAATCTGCTGGTCAGGGACGATGACGGAAGGATATTGAGTGTCCCGATCTACACTACCACATACGGTATGCTTGTCAATGAAAATATTTTTGAAAAAGAAGGGCTTACTGTCCCGCAGACTTATTCCGAGCTTGTTTCCGTATGCAGGGAGCTTAAAGACAAAGGTTATGCTTACCCGATAATGGGCTATAACAAGGGTACCGACCTGCTTGATCCGCTGTTCGATCCGTATTTCTGTGCACAGATACGGGCGGATAGAAAGGCTTTGAGCGATCTGAACGAAATGCGGGAGGGTGCGGGCGAATATATGCGGAGCGCTCTGGAGCTTGCCGCTGATTTTATGTCCTACGGCTTTATAGATGCCGAGGAGTGCAGCAAGCTTGAAAACAACTATGAAGCGGTCATTCTCCGTTTCTTTGAAGGAGATGTGCCTATGATGTTTGCAACGGGCAATACCGTATCGGGTACACAGAAGCGTGAATCAATGTCGGAAGCATTCACCGCGAACCCATTCAGTTACAGCTTCTTTCCCGTTCCCTCCACGGAGGAGGGCGGTTACTTCCTTAATTCCGTTTCATTAAGTTTCAGCGTCAACAGGAACAGTAATAATCTTGAAATATCGAATGAGTTTATGCGGTTCCTTATATGCTCCGACGAACTCAACAGTATGGCAAACGGAAAAAGAATGGTGCCGCCCTGCAAGGATATGTCTCTGAACAGTGTTTATGCCCCGTTTATGGATATTGATGCCGGGAGAACGATAAACCAGTCAGAACTCGGTCTGCTCGATACAACGTCATCTCAGGTCTCCAAAGCCTGCTGGCTCGTATGCAGCGGCGTTATGACGGTCGATGAGGCGATAGAGAATTTCGGTTCGCTTTCAACTGAATGATGGAAATATCTTCACAAAAAATACGCAGGATTCAGACTTGTGAGCAAGACTGAGATAAGGGAGCGGTGCGGATGTTCGGCAGACGAAATAGATTATCTTGCGTTCAGCTGAATAACCGGTAATGGATCGACGAGAATATATATTCCCTCTTGTATATATTAGGGTGTGCAGATGCGGCACAGTGAAATGAAATATAGTTATAGGGAGTGGACAAAATGCGCAGGAAGCAAAATACATTATTCATTACTATAATCGGATTTGCAGTGGTAACTGTAATACTGGTATTAGGTACATTATGGACGGGAAATCTTGCAGGACGTGATACCGGAAATGCCGTCAACTCCGTAAGTTTGCTCTATCTTGATGAACTTGCGGGACGGCGGGAACAGGTGGTATCCTCAGCTCTTGAACGGAATATCAGGAATATGCAAACAGCCGTAGGGCTTCTTACAGACGATGACTTGAGCGATATAGAGCATTTGCAGGCGTATCAGGCGCGAATGAAGAAACTCTATACGCTCGATAAGTTTGCTTTTGTGGACACAAACGGGATAATTTATACTTCGCTCGGCACGATGAATGATATTGAAAAGTATAACATCGATCCCGGCTCTCTTTCTTCACCCTGTATAACTCTTAAAGATACCGAAGGAGATCAGAAGAAAGTAATAATCGCGATCCCGGTGGACAAGGTTACCGTCGAGGACAGGACGCTTGTGGTCTGCTTTATGGAAATCGATATCAACAATATGCTTGAAGGTGTGTCGCTGCAATCGAGCAATAATGATACGACATTCTGCAACATCTACACAAAGGACGGAGCTGCGCTGACAGATATGGTACTCGGCGGTCTTGCGAACGAGACAAATCTGCTTGAAGCGCTTGAACGCGCTTCTTTCGAGAACGGAGATACCGTGGAAGAGGTGAAGGAGGACTTTGCGAACGGCACGGGAAATGTCGTTTCCTTTACATATAACGAAATAAAGGAGACGCTTTCGTATAAACCGATAGCAGGGACAGACTGGATGCTTACGTATCTTATCCGCGAAAGTGTCATCAGCGACAAGATAAGCTCCGTTTCCGAGGGAATAATCCTGAGGAGCCTTGTGCAGACCGGTCTGACGGCTGTTGTTCTGCTCGTGATATTTATCGTCATATTCAGGCAGAATAAAGCAAATACAAAGCTCGCCCTTGAAAAGCAGACTTCGGAGACAGAGAACCGCATAAAGCAGCAAGAGCTTGAACAGCGTCTTGAGCTTCAGAAAAGGCTGCTCGAAGAAGAAAAGCAGCGCACCCGTCAGGATCATATGATAACCGCTCTTGCCTCGGATTACAGAAGCGTCTATTATGTCGATCTCGATACGGACGAGAGCGTCTGCTATCGTTCAAAGGTCACGAAAGAAGAAGGACCTCAGATCGGCGATAAGTTCTCTTTCGCGGAAGGCTTCACCAGATATGCAAACGAACGTGTCGCCGAAAGCTACCGTGAGGGATTTCTTGATTTCATAAAACCGGAGAACATCAAAAAGCGGCTTGATAATGAGCCGATACTCTCTTACAGATATCTTACCGTTCACAACGGCATTGAGAGATATGAGATGCTGCGTTTTGCGGGTGTCCGCCGCGCCGGGGAAAACGACGATCATACCGTTCGCGCGATCGGCGCGGGTTTCTCCGATATTGACAGCGAAATGAGAGACTCCCTTGAAAAGAATCAAGCGCTGAGTGATGCGCTCGCGGCAGCCGAAAACGCGAGCAAAGCCAAGACAGCGTTCCTGTCAAGTATGAGCCATGAGATAAGAACTCCTATGAACGCTATCATCGGACTTGACAATATCGCACTCAGCGATCCGGATATATCGGAACAGACCCGTGACTATCTTGAAAAGATAGGCGGGTCGGCAAATCACCTGCTCGGACTTATAAATGATATCCTTGATATGAGCCGTATAGAATCCGGAAGAATGGTGCTGAAAAACGAGGATTTTTCATTCTCCAAGCTTCTGGAGCAGATAAACACCATCTTCAGCGCTCAGTGCGCAGAAAACGATCAGACCTATAACTGCCATATACAGGGCGAGATCGACGATTACTACATCGGCGACAACATGAAGCTGCGGCAGGTGCTTATCAACATTCTCGGAAACGCTGTCAAGTTTACTCCCGAAGGAGGCAGTGTCGAGCTTTCCGTTGAACGCACTGCGAAATTCGGCGGCAAGTCCACGCTGCGTTTTAAGATTGCCGATACCGGTATAGGCATGAGCAAGGAGTATATCCCGCATATCTTCGATACATTCAGTCAGGAGGACAACTCCGCCACCAACAGGTACGGAAGTTCGGGACTCGGTATGGCGATAACGAAGAATATCGTAGAGATGATGAACGGAAATATCGAGGTCGAGAGCGAAAAGGGCAAAGGCACAACATTTATTGTTACGATAACACTTATGGACTCGGCTCACAAGGATAACGAGACCGATGACACTGAAATACAGCCCTATGATATGAAGGTGCTTGTAGTCGATGATGACCCGATCGCCTGTGAACACGCAAAGCTTGTGCTCGAAAAGACAGGTATGTCATGCGATACCGTGCTTTCGGGCAGCGAAGCGATAGATGCGGTTCGCGTTCGGCACGCAAGGCATGAGCTTTACGACCTTATACTGGTCGATCTTAAAATGCCGGAAATGGACGGAGTGGAAACGACAAGGCAGCTGCGTGATATAGTCGGCTCGGAGTCCGCGATCATCATCATCACGGCGTATAAATGGGACGATGTGCTTGAAGATGCCTCAGAGGCGGGCGTTGACAGCTTTATTGCCAAGCCTCTTTTTGCGAACAATGTACTTGAGGAGTTCCGCAGCGCAAGCAAAAGAAAACGCATAACCGAGCTTAAGGAGCAGCATAAAGCAGATCTTAACGGCAAACACATCCTGCTTGCCGAAGATGTGCAAATAAACGCCGAAATAATGAAAATGGTGCTGAAAAAACGCGGAATGATCGTTGACCATGAAATGAATGGCAGACTTATCCTTGAAAAGTTTGCCGGAAGTGAGCCCGGCTATTATGACGCTGTGCTGATGGATGTAAGAATGCCGGAAATGGACGGGCTTGAAGCCGCCGCCATACGAAAGCTTAACCGGCCCGATGCGGGAAGCGTGCCGATAATCGCCTTGACGGCAAACGCTTTTGATGAGGACGTTCAGAGAAGTCTGCAAGCCGGTATGAACGCGCATCTGACAAAGCCGATAGATAACGAGGCGCTGTACTCGGCTCTGGAAATGCTTATACATGAGTAGACCCCGAATGTCGCCGCTTCTGACTGCGGAAAGCACAAACCTAATAATTCCGGCAGAATCTTTTACGGACAGGCGTATCTGAGCATTTCACAGCCTGTCCCGGAGGATCCGTAGAAGAGTGATGCAGTGACGCTGTTGTTGTAATCGTATCCCATATAACGGTATCCGTTCTCCTTAATGCTGCGTTCATACATCGCCGAGAGCAGCTTTCCGGCTTCTTCGCGCCTGCCCGCAGTCATATAGTATTCAACGGAAGCAGAATTACCGCAGCACAGATGATCTCTCGGGCTGAGCGGCAGATCTCTGACGCTGTCGGCGGCGAGCTTTCTGCATCTTTGTATCTGCCCGCTGTCATATACGTTCTTATGGGTACCTCTAAAAACCGCTTTTTCACGCTGTTCGTTTGTAATAAGGGCAGGGGCGAGAACCGCAAACGGATTCTCGTCCCCGATCTCATTTACGATAAGTGTTGCCTGACGCGCAAAATAAAAAATTTTGACAAGCAAAATGCAAATTATAAAAAAAGACATTGAGAATATCGTTCTTACCCTTTTCGCTCCTGTGTCGAAGCAGGAAGCATCAGAAAATCACCCTAATATACCGGGTATCCTCGCAGGAAACAAACGTTCGGGCTGAAAAGGGCGGTTCTTTTTGTCAATTGTGTACAATCCGATGTGTGCGTAGTACTCCGTGTTTGACGTTCGTGTAGATTTTTTCGGAAAAAGTCTCAAAATGTTTGTTTTGGCAGGCAGATTGTGATATAATAAATGATGTTAAACGGTTGTTCGGTGAAAAAGCTGTATGTGCTGATGATGAGAAGCTTGTCAGGTATGAAAGCAGCAAGTTCCGATGCCGCGATAAAATGCAGAGTAGGGCGAACTCTTACCTTGAAGATTCTGCGAGCCGTCCGGAAAAGAATACGGATATGAAACAGCAATAAATGCTGCTTTATATAAAGGGAACCTCTAAAAACCCATTTTGAGAGAAAAAGAGCTATCCACTTTATGCCGCTTTGTATGCGCGCGTCCTGCGCGCTTTTGGCGGCAATACCACGGCTTCCTGCCGTGACCGTCTACTGCGTCAAACCTCCTAACCGGGCGCCAGCCCGGCTTCGTCGGCTTTCCTTGTATCCGA
>JAGBMA010000081.1 GCA_017635095.1 Ruminiclostridium sp.
GAAGACCCGTTTACGGGTAGCAAGTAACAGACTTTTCTGCAAGTGTCAGACCGTTTTTGCGTCTTTAGACGTTTGCCAGAACGGAGCCTTTTAGGCTCATTTGAAAAGCCACCGGCTATGCCGGTGGATCTTTACTGGCTGCAAAAGTGCAAGGAAAATTTTTATATTTTAGGATTTTTCTTGCACTTTTGTTCGTCTGAAGGACGAAATGAGCTTGACATCAAGGAATGTGTCCGTTGTTTAAATGCACCGCAGGAACATTTAAACAACATCTGAAAATCTGTTTTGCAGATTTTCAGTCAATAACTGCCAAGAGGCAGTTATTGAGGACACATTAATTATACTGCCGGATCATCGTCCTGTCAAGTGCGTTCACCGGAATTGCGTACTTCGCAGGGAAATGTTTCGGAATTGTTAAAATTCCGCAGACTGTTGAAAACACGCTCCTGATATGGTATAATCGGTATAACGGAACATTCGGAGGGGTACTATGCTCAGAATACTTGTTGTAGATGATGACGCGGAGCTCAACGGCTCTGTGTGCAGATTTCTTGAAATGAACGGATATGAGGCTGTGGGCTGCCTTGATGCGCCGGGCGCTTATGACGCCATGTACGGCAGCTCGTTTGACTGCATAATCTCGGATATAATGATGCCGAAGATCGACGGCTACGAATTTGCGGAGACGGTACGCGGACTTGACAGCAATATCCCGATACTGTTCATGACCGCGAAGGACGATATCGCTTCAAAGCAGAAAGGCTATCGTATCGGTATCGACGACTACATGGTGAAGCCGGTGTCTTTTGACGAGCTTCTCCTCAAGATCGGTGCGCTCCTGCGGCGTGCAAGGATAAACGATATGAAGAAGATAACTGTCGGAAAGCTCGTCCTGGACAGCGACACCCGCACAGCGGTGTATGACGGAGAAGATATCCCGCTCACCGTGCGCGAGTTCAACCTGCTGTTCAAGCTCCTTTCCTACCCGAAAAAGACATTCTCCCGCTCTCAGCTCATGAACGAGTTCTGGGACATAGAAGCGACGTCGGGTCTTCGCTCGGTAGATGTATATATGAGGAAGCTCCGTGAGAAGTTTGAGAACTGCGGCGAATTCGAGATACAGACCGTTCACGGGCTCGGCTACAAGGCGGTGCTGAAATGACAGGAAAAAAAGTGCTCGCGGGGCTTTTCAAGTTCGTTGTATTCTTTATGCTGATCGCGTTCGTTGTGACCTGCTCGTTCGTGCTGTTCTTCCATTTTATGGACTACACGGAAGAGGAGATGCGTCAGAGCGCCCCCATAACATTCGCCAACGTCGTGCTTATCACGCTTATTTTCTGGATATGTGATACCGTTCGTACCCACCTTACCGTCGAACGTCCGATAAAACGCATAACCGAGGGGCTCGGAAAGATAACCGCGGGGAAGTTCGATACGGTGATCGAGCCGGTGGAGCATCTCACCTCCGAAAACGGCTACAACCTCATAATCGCCGAGATAAACAAGATGACCGCGGAGCTTGCGGGGGTGGAGACCCTGCGCACAGACTTCATTTCAAACGTTTCCCACGAGTTCAAGACCCCGCTCTCGGTCATAAACAACTATGCCCAGCTCCTCGGGAGCAAGGGGCTTTCCGACAGCGAACGGGAAGAATATGCAGCCGCCATTTCCGCCGCGTCATCAAGACTTTCGGAGCTTATCGGCAACATTCTCAAGCTCAACAAGCTTGAGAACCAGCAGATCTACCCCGAGCGTAAAGACTATGACCTCGGCGGCCAGCTCGGAGACTGTCTGCTGCAGTTCGAGAGCCGCTGGGAGCAGAAGAACATCGTGATAGATACCGATATCGCCGATGATGTCATGATAAACGCAGACAGCGAACTGCTCAGCGTCGTATGGAACAACCTCTTCTCGAATGCAATAAAGTTCACCGAGCCCGGCGGCACGGTCTTTGTGGGGCTTCGGGAGGACGAAAAGACCGCAAGGGTCACGGTACGCGATACTGGCTGCGGTATGGACGCGGACACGGGACGGCACATCTTCGAGAAGTTCTACCAGGGCGACACCTCCCATTCATCTCAGGGCAACGGGCTCGGGCTTGCGCTCGTGAGACGCGTTATCGACATTGAGAACGGAGAGATCTCCGTTGACAGCCGGCTCGGTGAGGGAAGCACTTTCACCGTGGTCCTGCGGAAAAGGCAATGATGAAGAAGATACTTGAAAAACTGCTCAGACCGCGCTACCGGTATATCATCATCATTGATGCGATCGCAGCTCCGTTTCTGATCTACGCACTTGCGGTGCTCGATGAAAAGAACCCGGTATCATATGCCGCGTATCTGCTTTCGGCATATGCCCTCGCCGTCACCGTCATCAATCTCACGGGTATGGTTCGGTATGTGAAAGAGCTCGTGAAGGGCGACAGGCTCAGGATCGTTTCGGGTCTCCGCGCTCTTATGCACAGGAACAGATACACCGCGCGCTGGCTCGACGACAGGGAATTCCGCGCCGAGATGTCGCTTTATACGGGACTTGTGATAAATCTGTTCTACGCCTCTTTCAGGATAGGCATGGGATATATGTACTCCTCCGCCTGGTTTTACTCACTCGGCGCGTACTACCTTGTTTACGGATTTATCCGGTTCTTTCTTATGCGCAACGTCAGGAAAAACTACAGCGACAACGATGAGGCAAGCATAAAGCTCCGGGAATGCCGCACATACCGGAACTGCGGAGTTCTGATGTTCGCGATGAATGCGGTCATGGGAGGGCTTGCCGCACAAATGGTGATCGAGAACCGGGGGAACGTGTTCTCGCGCACGGCGGTGATACTTTCGGCAGCCTACACTTTCTACTACTTTATTCTTGCATTATACAACATGGTGTCTTTCCGCAAGGCGAACAATATGATACTGTCTGCGGCGAAGAACCTTACCTTTGCGGGTGCGGTCATGGCGATGTACTCTCTCCAGACGTCCATGCTCATAGCGTTCAACGAGGGAGACAGAACGGGTTTCCGCCGGCTTATGAACGGCATCACCGGCGCAGGCGTGACGGTGATCGTGCTGCTGGTGTCGGTGCTTATGATCTTAAAGGGAAACCGACGGATAAAGGAACTTGGGGAGAAAAAACAGTAAAAAAAGCCCGTTGTTTAACATTTCTGAAACATTTCGGAAACGATTCGTTAACATCTCCGGTGTATAATACATACATAAACCAAAGGAGGACATGAAAATGAAAAACGAGAAATTCGAGTACACATATTCGGCAGAAAAACAGGCGGAGATAAATGCGATAAAGCAGAAGTATCTCCCGAAGCAGACCGACGACAGGGAAGAAGCAATGAAGCGGCTCCGCAAGCTCGACGCGTCCTGTGAGAAGAGCGCCATGATAACCGCGCTCACCGTCGGCATCATCGGCACGCTTCTTTTCGGGCTCGGACTTACATTCTGCCTTGAATGGAGCGACCTCGTTTTAGGCGTTGTGCTCATGGCGGCAGGTGCGGTGATCGCTGCACCCGCAAAGCTCATATACGACAAGCTTCTCAGATCTAAGCGCGAAAAGGCAGCCCCCGAGATACTGCAGCTAACGGAAATGCTCGAAAATATCGGCTGAACCGAATGGACCGCCGTCTCAAAAAAAATACCTCGCGGGTATTGACATAGCTTGTGAAGAGTGATATAATATATGCCGAAATTAATTTCATTACAACGACAAAGAGTGTGCGGATAAACGGATAGTCCGCGTGAAAAGGGAAACAGGTCAGAGTCCTGTGCTGTCCCGCAACCGTAGGTGAATTGTCTTTGCCCATTCTGAAGCCACTGTATGCTCCTCCGAAGCGTATGGGAAGGCGGGCGGAGATGTGTATTCACAAGCCGGGAGACCTGCTCTTTGTCCGTTATGCCGATACCGCGAGAGACGGTGGTTATAACGCATAAACGAGCATACCTGCCCGGTTTTCTTGTTGCTGCAAAAAAGATCTCCGGTCGGGTCGATGTGTTTGCTTTACCGCAGACGCCCGGTTTCTTTGCGCTTTTTACCGTTTTCCTTCGCGGAGAACGGTATTTTTGTTTTGCAGTATCAAAAGCAGTATCAAAAAAAGAAAGGCGAAGGAACAATGAAAAACATCATGAAGAAAACATCGGCACTTATTCTCGGCGCAGTTATGCCCGCGGCGATACTTTCCGGCTGCGGCTCGGGAAGCGGCGCTCAGACAGCACAGACTCAGGCGGAAAACGCAGAGATGGCGGCTCCTGCGGCACAGACGGAGAGCGCAGCGGAAAAAACGCTCACGTTCGGCTGCCAGATGTACAGCGACGGACTTATAAACCCCGCTTCCCAGACCAACTGCGCCTGGAACTGTATGCGTTTCGGAGTGTCTGAGGCACTCTTTAAATTCAACGATAACATGGAGATCGAACCGTGGCTCGCTGAGTCGTATGAAGTTTCCGCAGACCGCCTCACATGGACAATAAAGCTCAGAGACGGCATCACTTTCTCCAACGGCACTCCGCTCACCGCGACAAAAGTAAAGGAGTCTCTCGACTGGGTGCGCGAAAAGGGACCCGACGGTTCCTCGAACCCCCAGAAATATCTTGAATTCGATGCGGAAGTGACTGCGGACGACGCGGCGAATACCATAACCATAAAGACTGTCACCCCTTACGTCAACCTCACAGGCAACCTCGCTTATCCGGTCATGGCGATCATAGATGTGGCGGAGACTTCCGACTTCGACAGCGGCGTTATCGGCACAGGCCCTTACAAGGTGAAGGAGTTCCACGATCAGGTGGGCTTTGATATGATAAGAAACGATAATTACTGGAACGGCGATGTTCCCTACGACAACGTGAAGATACTGTTCATGGGCGATGCTTCCGCAAAAGCAAACGCGCTCAGAGCCGGACAGGTGGATCTCGTCGAGAACATCACCAATGTAGCGGATATAAAGAGCCTGCAGGAAGACAGCAGCTATACCGTTGACATAGCTTCCGGCGTGCGCTGCGGATTTACCTGGATGAACCAGAGCGGTGTGCTCGCGAACGACACCCTCCGTCAGGCAATACTCATGGCGATAGATTACGATACGATATGCTCCTCCAACACCATAGGCGGGCTTTACACCGCGGGATTTTCAGTGCTTCCGAGCACCCTCGCATACGGCTACGACAAGCTCACCAACCCTTATGCCTATGACCCGGACGGCGCGAAGAAACTGCTCGATGACGCGGGCATAGTTGACACCGACGGCAACGGTATCCGCGAGCTTGACGGCAAGGATATCGACCTCACTTACGTTTCCTACGAGAACCGTATGCTCAACGACTTCTCCGACGCTCACACCATGTATCTTGCAGACCTCGGTATCGGCGTGACCGCGCGCTACGGAAGCTCCGACGACCAGTGGAACGCCCTTGTTGCAGGCGATTACGACCTTAACAACAACAACTGGACGACCGTTGGTACCGGCGACCCCACGGAGTACATGGCGAACTGGTACAGCAAGAGCGGCGCGGACTATTGCGCATATCAGAATGACGAGTATGATAAGCTTTACGAGCAGCTCCTGAACGAGGCGGATACCGCAAAGCGCGCCGATATAATCCGTCAGCTCCAGCAGATACTTGTGAACGATGCTGTGGCGATAGTTGACGGTTATTACAACAGTTCCATGGCATACTCCAAAAACGTAGGCTACGCGCATATCCACACAGCCGACTATTACTGGATCACCACGGAGATAAGACCGGCAGACTGATGTCATTCCGGCGGCAAAGGGGCAGAGATGCCCTTTTGCTGTATTCTGATATGAAGGGAGCGGGAGAGATTGACTGCAAAAGAGATACTTTCGCGGCTTGCGCAGATGATAATAGTGCTTATCGGGATAAGCTTTGTGACATTCCTGCTCACATACCTGTCCCCGGGCGACCCTGTGCGGAATATGTATCTTGCGAACGGTATAATGCCGGACGAGGAACAGGTCGCCGTCACCCGTGAGGAAATGGGGCTGAATGACTCGTTCCTGACGCAGTACGGGCGCTGGGTATCGAACTGTCTGCATGGCGATTTCGGAAAGTCCTACTCGCTCAACAAGCCTGTGACCGACCTGCTTGCGGCAAGGCTCATGCCGACCCTTAAACTCGCCATTTTCGCAATGGTGATAATGCTTGCGGTGTCGGTGCCGCTCGGAGTGCTTTCGGCGCTGCACAAGGACAAGCCCATAGACTACATAGTCCGGGGGCTTACATTCTTCGGCGTGTCGATACCGAATTTCTGGGCGGGGCTGCTGCTGATACTGCTTTTCTGCGTGCAGCTTAAGATGCTTCCCGTGGTATCGTCGGCGGGGACTTTCGGGGACATGATACTTCCCGCCGTGACGCTTGCGCTTTCCATGTCCGCAAAGTACACGAGACAGGTGAGAGCGGCGATCCTCGACGAACTCAGCTCGGATCATGTCATCGGCGCGAGGGCAAGGGGCGTTGCGGAATGGAAGATACTGTGGAGGAACGTGTTCCCGAACGCGCTTCTGCCGCTTATAACGCTGTTCGGACTTTCGATAGGTTCGCTTCTCGGCGGAACGAGCGTGGTCGAGGTGATATTCTCGTACCCCGGGCTCGGAAATCTCGCGGTATCGGCGATAACCTCCTACGACTACAACCTGATACAGGGTTATGTGCTGTGGGTTTCGGTGATATATATGGCGGTCAACCTTGTTGTTGACGTTTCCTACAGATTCATCGACCCGCGCATAAGAGCAAGGCGGTGAGGGAATGAAAAAGAAGAGCTTTTTTGTGCAGTACCCGGTGTTTACCATATTCGCCGTACTTGCGCTCATGATAATACTTGCCGCGGTATTCGCGCCGGTGATATGCGGAGACCGTGACCCGCTCAAAGGCAGCCTTGCAGACTCGATACAGCCGCCGAGCCGGGAGCACATCTTCGGCACCGATAAAATGGGGAGAGACATATTCACCCGCGTCATGTACGGGGCGAGGATATCTCTTTCCGCAACTTTTATCCTTGTCGGGATCGTTTTTGTCACCGGCACGGTCATAGGTATCATTTCCGGCTATTTCGGCGGCATTGTTGACGCGGTAATGATGCGCACGGCCGATATGATGATGTCATTTCCGGGTCTTGTGCTTGCGATAGCGGTAGCGGGTATCCTCGGTGCCAGCATACCAAACGCGATAATCGCCATATCCGTGGTGACGTGGCCGAAATACGCCCGGCTTGCAAGAAGCCTTGTGCTTAAAATACGGCACGCGGATTTCGTTGAGGCTGCGATCGTCACCGGCTCAAAAACGCCGTACATACTTCTGCGGTATATGCTGCCGAACGTGGTGCCGACGGCGGCGATAACTGCCGCGACCGACATCGGCGGTATGATGATGGAGCTTGCGGCGCTCTCGTTTCTCGGGTTCGGCGCAGTCCCGCCCGCTCCGGAATGGGGGCATATGCTCAACGAGGGAAGGAACTTCATGCAGTCCGCGCCGTGGCTCATGATATTTCCGGGGCTTGCGATATTCGTGACCGTCGTGGTGTTCAATATGCTCGGCGACAGCTTACGCGACATTCTTGACCCGAAGGAAAAGGCGAGGTGAGGTCGTGGCACTTCTGGAAATAAACGGGCTCGATATATCCTACGGCGGTGAGCTTACGGTAAGCGGATTCGGAATGACGCTCGGAGAGGGAGAGATCTGCAGCATCGTCGGCGAATCGGGGAGCGGCAAGACCACCGTTATCCGTGCAGTTCTCGGGCTGCTGCCCACAGGCGGAAAAGTCACATCGGGCAGCATATTGTTCGGCGGGAGAAGCCTGCTTACTCTTGACAAAAAGCAGTGGCGGGAGCTTCGCGGCCGCGGTATCTCAATGATATTCCAGGATAGCGGCGCTATGATGAACCCGACCCGTACTGTCGGAAGCACATTCGTCGAGTATATCCGCACACATGAGGATATGTCCCGGAAAGACGCCTGGGCAAAGGGCTCGGAGATGCTTGTGAAGATGAGACTTCCCGACCCGGAGCGGGTCATGCGCGCATACCCCTTCCAGCTTTCCGGCGGTATGCGCCAGCGCGTCGGTATCGCAATGGGAATGACCTATCAGCCGAAACTGCTTCTCGCGGACGAGCCGACTTCCGCCCTCGACGCGACTACCCAGGCGCAGATCGTCCGGGAAATGGGTGAGCTTCGCGAAAATTTCGGAACAAGTATCATCATGGTCACCCACGACCTCGGCGTCGCGGCATACATCAGCGACAGCATCATCGTTATGCGAAGCGGCAGTATCGTAGAATCCGGCGACCGCGGAAGCATACTGCACAGAACGCAGAACGAATACACGAAAATGCTGCTTGACGCGGTACCGACACTCGGAGGTGAGCGCTATGTCTGAAACTATACTCGAAGCCCGTGATATCACGCGGCGTTTCCGGCTTGACGGAGGGCGCGAACTCACAGCCTGCAGCGGCGTAAGTCTGTCGCTGTACAGAGGGAAGACCCTCGGGCTCGTGGGAGAGTCGGGCTGCGGGAAAAGCACGTTCATGAGGCTTGTAATGGGGCTCGATAAGCCCACATCGGGCGAGATACTGTTCCGGGGAGCGGACATCGCGAAAATGAGCCGGAAGGAGCTCCACGAAACGAGACAGCATATACAGATGGTGTTTCAGGATCCTTCGTCGTCGCTTAACCCGCAGATGAAGATACGGGATATTGTCTGCGAGCCGCTCATGAACTACGGCAGGATAAAGCGTTCGCAGAAAAACGAGACTGCGGCGGAACTTCTCGAAGCGGTGGAACTGCCGCCGGAGTACGCCGACCGCTATCCCCACAGCCTTTCGGTGGGTCAGCGCCAGAGGGCTGCCATAGCACGGGCTGTGGCGCTCGAACCGGACGTCATAATAATGGACGAGGCGACCTGTTCCCTCGACGTTTCCGTGCAGAAGAGCATCATTGAGCTCATAACGAGACTGCAGCGCGAAAAAGGCATATCCATAGGCTTTATCTGTCACAATCTCCCGCTTGTCCAGTCTTTCGCCCATGAGATCGCGGTGATGTACCTCGGGAGCGTTGTGGAGATCATGCCGGGGGAGGACATCGCGGAAAAGAGCCTGCACCCGTACACGAGAGCGCTGTTGGGAGCGGTGTTCGACATAAATTCCGGACCGGGCAGAAAGATAGAATGCATAAAAGGCGAACCGCCGTCTCCGCTGAATATTCCGGAGGGCTGTCCGTTCTGTGACCGGTGCGGTGAATGCACGGAAAGGTGCAGGAAAGAAAAGCCGCGGCTCACGGAAGTTTCCGCGGGGCACAAGGTCGCCTGTCACCTTTACGGAGGGGAAAGTGAAATATAACAAAACGACAGATATGACGAGCGGCGCCGTTATCCCACAGCTTATACGCTTTATCCTGCCGCTTATCGGAGCAAGCCTTTTTCAGCAGCTCTACAACACCGTGGATTTCCTTTTCGTGGGCAATTTCCTCACCAAGACTTCCGCGGCTGCCGTCGGCGCCAGCGCTACGCTCATCAGCATAACCGTGGGACTTTTCTCGGGGATATCCGTGGGAACGAGTATAGTTGCGGCGCAGGCGGTAGGCTGTAAGGACAGGGAAATGGGTGAGAAAGCGATCCATTCTTCGGTGGTGTTCGGTATCATCGGCGGGCTTGCGGTAATGACGGCGGGGATAGCTTTTGCGCCGCAGATACTCACCGTTCTGCGCACACCCGCCGAGGTAATGGACGAAGCCGTGCTGTACATACGGATATACCTGCTGAGCGTGCCGATGCTGGTGTTCTACAACATGGTGTCGGGCGGGCTCCGGGCGCAGGGCGATTCACAGACCCCGTTCACGGTAATGGCGGTCTGCGGGCTGCTGAACGTGCTTATGGACGCGGTGTTCATCGTCTGGATACCGCTCGGGGTAGCGGGAGTTGCGGTGGCGACGGCGATAACCCAGTCCATGTCCGCGCTTTTCATCGGGATCCGTGCGGCATCGCCCGACCGGGAGATACGGCTGTCGCTGAAAAAGCTGCACATAGACGGGGCGGTACTGAAAAAGGTGCTGAAAATAGGGCTGCCGACAGGGTTCCAGACCATAATACTCACATTCTCGAACGTTATGGTGCAGTATTACATCAACGATTTCGGGGAGACTGCCGTGGCGGCGTTCGCGGCATACTACAAGGTGGAAAACCTCATATATCTGCCGATAACGGCTTTTGGTCAGGCTGCCGCAACATTCGCCGGTCAGAACACCGGAGCCATGCAGTATAAACGCATTCGCAGCGGTACGCTCATAACGGTGCTGCTTGGGTGCGGGGTGACTGCGGCGATAGCGTTCACGATACTTGTTTCGCCCCGGACGGTGTTCACCTGGTTCATCAAGGATCAGAGCGTAGTCACGGAGGCGCTGAAGATAGCGCTGGTGTCTTTCCCGCTGTACTGGATATATCCGATACTTGAGATATTCGGCGGTGCGCTTCGCGGAATGGGGTACTCTCTCGGCTGCATGGCTGTGACGATAGCGTGTATGTGCGTCATCAGGATAACGCTTCTCGAAGTGTTTACGGTGATATACCATACCATACAGGCACTCGGGGCGGTCTATCCTGTGACATGGGCGTGTGCGGCGGTAAGCTTCACGGTGTTCTTTGCCGCGGTCATGAAGAAAAAGCTCGGCGAGAGCCGGAGCCCGGAATAATTCATTCAACGAACGGAGAAAACGATATGAACGGAAAACTGTACGGAGTGAGCGTGGGTCCAGGAGACCCGGAGCTCATAACGGTGAAGGCATTAAGGATCATAAGGGAATGCGGTATCATCGCGGTCCCGGAAACGGATAAGGGCGGCACGCTCGCACTTTCCGCGGCGGAAAAGGCTGTGGATCTTTCGGGTAAGATCATACTAAGGCTCGAACTCCCGATGACCCATGACAGGGAGCGGCTCCGCGTGAGCCGGGAGGCTGCGGGGGCTAAGATCGCGGATCACCTCCGGAACGGGGAAGATGTCGCCATGCTCAACATCGGAGACATCTCGATCTATTCCACTTTCTCATACATAGCCGGGGAAGTGCGGAAAGCGGGTTTTGAGACCGAGGTATGCGCCGGAGTACCGAGCTTCTGCGCCGCCGCCGCGGAGCTCGGCATATCCCTCACAAAAGCGCATACCCCGCTTGTGATAATACCAGCTCAGTATGCCGGAATGAATGAGCTTTTAAAGACCGAGGGCACCAAGGTCATCATGAAAGGCGGAAAAAAGGCGGCAGAGATAAGGGAGCTTCTCAGAGAAACGGCGGGCTGTGAGGAAACGTATGCCGTCGAGAACTGCGGACTTGAAGGCGAGAGGATATACACCGATATTTCCGATGTGGGTGACTGCGGCTATTTCACCGTCTTTATCGCAAAGGACGGGAAGTGACGCGGTTTGGTATTTAGCCACAAGTTTTGCCGCGATTATTTGTGCAAATAAGCAAACCCTTTCGGCGGTTTTTTTGTGGCTTTTCCCGCCGCTTTGTGGTATAATGGATATGATGCGGGCGACCGCAGCAAAGAACGTCTTACAATACCCGAAGCGGAGTGGTGGATATGAAAAGAAAGAGTTTTATGAACGTGAGAAAGCTGGCTGCGGTGCTTCTGTCCGCGGTGCTGTTTTTGTACAGCCCGGATATCGGCGCGGCAGCCGGTTCGTATTTTACCGGCAGTATCACTTCGGACGACGCCGGTATCTCCCTTGAGGGCATCTCGATAGATGTTTACGGTTCAAGGCTCAGATACTCGGACAACGGGCTCAAGCGGTACGAGCATTACTACTGCCGCACCGTAAAGACCGACCGGAACGGCAGTTTCTCATTCCTGCGGCCTTCGTCGAGAACGCTTCTGAAAGTGGAGCTTGATACTCTTCCACCCGGCACCGGAGTAAATGAACCGACCAGGCTCGTTACATCAAGATATGATGAGACGTTCAGTCTGTCATATATCGACGACATCAATATTGCAAAATCGGCAAACGGCAAGGTCTATAAGGTGAATTTCACCGCCTCCGACGGAACGCTCCTGTTCACCGATCATGAGGTCACGGACACGGTAACGTCCGATTCCGGCACGATAACCTACAATACCCTCAATTCCGTCCGGCTTGACCGCACCGTGACCGTGAGCGCTTCCGGGCTCAGCAAAAGCAGGACTTTCATGCTCGATATCTCGGACTGCACAGTCTCAGGAAAGCTTGCGTACCTGCTCGATAACGGTATCATAAGTGATGAGGACAAACAGAGGATCATAGATGAGTATGCGGTCGATACGGCGCCGCCCGAAGACCCGCGTCCCGTTTTCTTCCGCGAGCGTACATATACCGCCGGGAACTTCATGCTCCACAGCGAACAGGGAACTGCAAATATAGAAGAGTATGAGCGGGCACTCAGCGAGATCGTCGATGTCTATTTCGGCAAGTACGGCTTCCTTGAACCGTACCATGAGTTCTTCTCCGGCAGCACCACCGTGCGCGAGCGGTATTTTCACATCTACCTCGTGGATCCCGACGCCATAAAGATCTTTTCAGACGTCGAGCCGAAGAACGTTGTGGGTAAAGCGCGCCAGATCGACCCGGACGATGTGACCAAGGGCGGATATGTGGTGCTTGCACCCTCCGACCCGCTTAAATTCAAGGGATCTCTTTCCCATGAGATCTTCCACTGCATAATATACAGATATACGGGCAAGAACCAGGCTGCATGGTTCAAGGAAGCTTTCGCCAATTACGGCTCGGTGCTCTGTCTTGACGGCACGAGCAGCAACCTCAGAAAGCACATCTCTTACTACCTCAACAGCACCGCTTATCCGCTCAACAGCAGCTCCTCCTACAAGAACCGCCAGTACGGTATCTATCTCCTGCCGCTCTACATACATAATGAGTACGGCGGAGTTGAAACGATCAAGAGCATTTTCAGAGCCTATGCCGATACCACAAACGCGTACAAAGCCATTGACAAGGGGCTAAGGGCTGTGAACAGTTCCTACAGCTTCTCCGGACTTTTTGCGGGATTCAAGGATATGAACGCTTTTTCCGCCGCTTACGGACTGCGGGATCTGTCTTCCGACGATCCTTTGGCTGTCATTGACAGAAAAGCCGCAAGAAACATGGTCACGACTTTCGGAGATACCGACACCGCTGCGACCCCGGACACGACCCTTTCCGGCAATTCCGCCGCTTACTTCGAGTTCAGGGCTCCCGAGGATTCTTCCGGGACGCTGACGGTGACGGTTGAGACCGCCGCAGGGGTATCAGACGCGTCCTACAATCTTATCCTCAACGGCAAAGATATAATTGTTCCGAAGCGTGGAAAAGCCGCCGAGCTCATGACCTTCGTGCTCACCGACATCGGCGGGAGCGTGTCTTCCGCTGTGCTTGCAGCCGGAAATACATCAATGTCGTCAAAATCGCAGATAAACTTTACTGCCACCGCGTTTTTTGCGGAGAAATGAATTGCCGGTATGAAAAAAAGCTCCCGGCGGCACAGGGACGTTCCGGCTGCCGCCGGGAGTTCTGTATGACGCATACAATTGAAAACATCGGTCATTCCGGTATGCCGCGGATCACTGTTTCATCAGACCGGCACCCGCGTTCCATGCCTGACCGACCTTTTCGCCGACCGAAAAATAACCGCTGCGGTACTGGTCGAAAATGAGGGCGTTCACCTTTTCGGGCAGTATCTTGTCCTTATCGCCCACAACGCTTTCGTCTGCGCTTACGTTGACGATCTTTCCGACGATCGCGTGCATATTCTCCGCGTTGATCTCCTCCGCGAGCTCACACTCTATCGCCACCGGAAATTCCGTTATCACAGGGGCGTTGACGAACTCGCTCTTTACTGCGTGACAGCCGGAGCGCTCGAATTTATCCGGCATCTTGTTTCCTGTGGCAATACCGAAAAAGTCGGCGGGAGCCATGTTGGGCACATCGGCTATGCTCACGGTGAATGCCTTCGTTTCCATGATATTCTTCGTGGTTTTATGGTCGGCGTCTATGAACAGCGCGATCTTGTCCATGTCACAGATCTGTGCCCACGCAGCGTTCATTGCACATATATTCCCGTCTGCACCGTAAGCTGCTACTATCACAACCGGCATGGGGAAAAGCGCCGGCTGGACTCCTAAATTCTTTCTCATTTCAGAACCTCCGCTTTGATTAATTAATGTCTGCTCATCGGCCTATGGACGAAATGAGCCTGACACATTAATTATACCGTTTTTTGTCCCGTCTGTCAATATCATGTTCTGCAGACCGTTTTCATATCGTGGAAACATATGCATAAGAACAGGTATAAAATCTCTTATACGGCAGATAATAACGGCAATGAAGCGCAAGCTTCGGTAATTTTGCATTGAAAGGGATCTTATATATGAAAGCAACGGGAATCGTAAGAAGAATAGATGACCTCGGAAGAGTCGTTATACCTAAGGAGATCAGACGCACCATGAGGATAAGAGAGGGCGACCCTTCCCTGACAACATTGACACAGCTCAGCGTTTTCGAAGCGCTCATCAGTACCGGGAAAATGATCGGATTACATACGGAATGAGCCCGTTTTTTCCGGAAAATGCAGAAAACACGGGTTTTACATGATCCCGGCGTTGACATTTTGCTTCGTGAATGGTATAATCTGTGTAGTCAAGGAAAATTATGCTGCGGAGGTAGGATATGTCGTATATAACAACACCCTGCAATAAAAATGCACAGCGGTGCGTAAAGAATGTCATGGAATTTCTCGCCGGGATCTCCGGGGATAAAATCGTTACCGGCCAGCACACGCAGACCATGGCTATGGAGGAGTTGGAGCACATACGGAAAGTCACCGGAAAAGAGCCGGCGCTGCTTGGGTTCGAGCTTCTTTCGTACTCGCCGAACATCAATTATCTCGATACCGATGACGAATGCATGACCGAGGTGATGAACAACTTCGGCACTCTGCGGCGCGCATGGGAATGGGCGGCGCAGAAAGGGCTCGTGACATTCACATGGCACTGGTTCTCGCCCCTCGGCGGTCGCTCGAAATCGTTCTTTTCCGCAAACACGGATTTTGATGCGGAAAAAGCCGCGGCTGCGGGCACGCCGGAGAACCGTGCTCTGCTCGCCGATCTCGATGTTATGGCAGGCCTGCTCCGTCCGTTCTGCGATAAGGAGATACCTGTTCTCTGGCGGCCTTTCCATGAGGGCGAGGGCGACTGGTTCTGGTGGAGCGCGAAGGGCAGCGGGGCTCTTAAAAAGCTTTACCGCATAATGTATGAGCGGTTTACGGAAGTTCACGGACTGAATAACCTGATATGGGTGTGGAACGCGACGCTGAGGGAATGCTATCCCGGCGACGATGTGGTGGATATCATCTCAAGGGATATGTACCCGGAAAAACACTGTCACACCGCTCAGAGCGAGATGTACCACGATATGCAGAAGATACCGGACAGCCCGAAGATCACTCTTATCGGCGAGACCGGAACGCTTCCCGACCCGAAGGCGATACATGACGAACATATCGGCTGGGCAAGCTACATGACATGGTCGCGGGAATTCTGTCTCACCGAGGACTACAGCACCTCGGAAAAGCTCCGCGAGGTCTATTCGAGCCCTTACGCGGTCACGAAGGAAAGTCTTCCTGTGCTTTTCTGATATCTCTTGCAATATCACAGACCGTATATAGCCGCCCCGTTTTGTGCGCACAGCACAGAATGGGGCGGTTTTTCAGCGGCAAGCGCCGGTCTTGCGGGTGATTGCTTTGCGGGCATGGGCAGCCCGGCGGTGCAGGAGTGAAGATGTTTGACATCTTTTCGCTTATGTGATATAATACATCATATATACGGGGTCTGCTGCATACCCGGCACTATCATGTGAAAGCAGTAATAACGAAACGGTAAGGATATATTATGCGTAAGAAAAAGGGAAATCTGGTAAATCTTATAATATGCGGTGCAGCGTTCGCGGTGATGGTCGTGGTTCTGTTCATGGACGGGATAGATAACATGATCGGCGCGATATCCCGGATAAATCCGGTGTTTCTGCTGCTTGCCGCGCTTTGTATGGTGATATACTGGCTCGGCGAGGGTACGGGACTTCACGTTGTTGCAAAGAAACTTGACAGGAACACGAAGTATTCCACCTCTATGCTGGTAACTATGATAGGTCAGTATTTCAACTGCATCACCCCGGGGGCTTCCGGCGGTCAGCCCATGCAGGCTTACACGTTCTTCAAGCGGGGCATGACCCTCGGTACGGCGATGACGGCTCTGCTAAGCAGGTTCATCGTGTACCAATTCACGCTTACGGTGTATTCGGTGGTGTTTCTTGTGATAGAGCTGCCGAAGCTTGCGGGGGGCGAGCACAGCGGCATGATACCGCTCATACTGATCGGATTTGCGGTAAACACAGCAGTCATCATTCTGCTCTTCATGATAGCCTTCTTCAAAAAAGCGACACTTGCTCTTGCCCACGGGGTGATACGCCTGCTGGGGAAACTGCACATAGTAAAGGATACCGAAGAGAAGATAAGATACGCGGACACGGAGCTTGAAAAGTACTACGACAACTTCATGTACATAAAGAGCCAGCCGGTGATGATAATAAAGATGCTGCTTATAACGGCGGTGCAGTTCCTCGTGTACTTCTCCATAACCTACGTCATCTATCTCGGATTCGGGCTTGAGGGCGCGGATTACTTCGATATCATCGCGAGCCAGTCCTTTGTTCTCATGATCTCGGCATTCGTTCCGCTGCCCGGCGCAATGGGCGCGGCGGAAGGAAGTTATGCAGCCTTTTTCGGAGATATTTTCGGCAAGCAGCTCACCGTTGTCTCCACATTTATCTGGCGGTTCCTCACATTTTATCTGCCGATCATCGTCGGTATCGTTATCAACCTCGTTATGGCGAAAAAGGGCGTCGATATCAACAACACCGAGGAAGACGCCGCGTTCAGCGACATAATGAAGCCCAGCGATAACACTGTCTCCGACGAAGAAGCGGTCATAACCGGGACAAATACCCGGGAGCTCTATACCAAAGCGACCCTGGACGATCTTGGAGAAGTGACGAATTTTATCGACAGGCTGCTTGAGGACGGCGGCTGTGGATTCAAACTGCAGACAAAGGTTGAGCTCGTGGTCGAGGAGCTTTTTGTGAATATTGCAAAATATGCTTACGGCGGAGAGCCGGGCGAAGTCCGTATAACAGCCGGCATAAGCGATGCGCCGCAAACGCTCACGATCACATTTGCAGACTGCGGAGTTGCGTTCGATCCGCTCAAAGACGCGGATACCGGTGCGCCTTCGGCTGATCCGGACGGCGGGCTTGGCGGGCTCGGTCTGTTTCTCGTGAGAAAAAATATGGACGACATAAAATACCGGCGCGATGACGGCAGGAATATCCTTACAGTCACAAAAACGCTGGTGTGACCGGTACTTTTGCGGTTGATGAGCAGACATTAATTTATAGGGCAAAGAAAATGAAAAATGGAAAGATACCAAATCCAAATGTGATCCATCCTATAAAGGGATATGAAAAAGAAATATATATCAAACCTACAATCAGCAAACCCAATATAATTGTCGGTGACTTTTCGTATATTGCTGATTCAGATTTTGAAAGCCACGTTACACACCATTACGAATGGAACGGCGATAAACTTATTATAGGTAAGTTCTGTCAGATAGCAGCAGGTGTTGAATTTGTAATGAATGGTGCAAATCATCAGATGAACGCTGTATCAACATTTCCGTTCTATACATTGGAGGGGTGGAATATGGAGCCGCCTGTTGAAGCCGATATGCCGTTAAAAGGTGATACGATCGTTGGAAATGATGTATGGATAGGTCAAAATGCAACAATATTGCCCGGAGTTCATATCGGTGACGGGGCTGTCATTGGTGCAAACAGCACGGTCGGAAAAGATATATCTCCCTATACGATAGTGGTCGGTAATCCTGCAAATGTTCTGCGCAAACGCTTTGATGATGAAATGATTGAATTACTGCTCAAATTCAAATGGTGGGATAAAAGCATTGAAGAAATTGACTCTCTTATCCCTGTTCTGACTTGCAGCGATATTGATAAAGTCAAAAACAAAATCAGAGAATTGTTAGCATAAATTTTGATTTAGCTTAGCATACGAGAAAACAATGCCCCGAAGCGCTTTGAAATGCTTCGGGGCAATACTTCTGTATGGGTATTTTCCTGACCGTATCGGGACATAACTTTTGCATTTTATGATGTATGCAAGTACATCGCTCATCTCAGTCTGAACTTCTCCACAAGGTCGTTCATAGCCTGCGCCTGGGACAGGAGCTCCTGGCTGGAAGCTGCGGTCTCCTGCGATGTGGCGCTGTTGGTCTGTACGACATTGGAGATCTGGTTGATGCCCTCGGATACCTGCTTTATGGAGACTGCCTGGTTGTCGGAGGAGTCGGAAAGCTCGTTTATCGAGCCGGTGATCGAGTTTATCTCGTCCACTGTTGCAAGCAGGCTCTTTGCGGTCTCGTCGGCTATCTTCGTTCCCTGGTTCACCGCGGCGACGGAAGCCTGGATAAGGTCTGCCGTGTTCTTAGCGGCTTCGGAAGACTTGTTGGCGAGGTTGCGGACTTCATCTGCAACGACTGCGAAGCCCTTTCCGGCGTCACCGGCTCTTGCAGCTTCGACGGCAGCGTTGAGCGCGAGTATGTTGGTCTGGAACGCGATATCTTCGATTATCTTGATGACCTTGTCTATTTCCATGGAGCTGTTGCTTATATCCGCCATGGACTTTATGAGTATCTGCATACTCTCGTTGCTCTGCTGAACGCTCTGAGCGGTGCGGCTCACGCTTTCGTTCACGCTGCGTGCGTTCTGTGCATTCTTGTTGACCTGCTCGGAAAGCTCGGCGATAGTCGCGGAGAGCTGTTCCACCGCGGCAGCCTGCTGCATAGCGCCCTGGCTGAGGTCGGAAGCACCGGAGGAAAGGCTTCCCGCGCCGGAGGATACCTGCTGGGAGGTGCTGTCGATCTGGGAGATCGTGCTGTTGAGGGAAGAGGAGATATTGTCGAGAGCGTCCTTGATCTTCGCAAATTCGCCGACATAATCGAGATCGAGGTCAAAGGCGAGATTTCCGCCTGCGATCTCATTGAGTACGGAGGAGATCTCGTTGATGTAATCGACGTAGGAATGGAGACGCTCGGCTGTTTTGCCGAAGTTTTCGGCGAGGGTGCCGAACTCGTCGTTTGAACTGTAATCCACTCTCGTATTGAGGTCGCCGTCTGCGATGCTCTGGGCTGCATTATCGAGCACTTTTACGGGGCGGATAACAAGTAATCTTATCATCAGGAATACGACTGCCGCAAGAGCGATTATAGCGATGACTGCAATAAGTATAAGGGACTGGGTGAGCTTATTGGCGTCCTGAAGTATCTCGGATTCGGGCACATAGAACACAGCCGCCCAGTTGCAGCCGGGGACCCACTTAACATAGCAGTCCATCTTTTTTCCGTTTATTACTGCGGAGTGGTGGCCTTCGCTCTTTCCGCTTATCCAATCCACGGAGGCGCCGTAAACGGTATTCTTGTCGAGGTCGTCAAAAGCCTTGCTCATGATGTCCTTGTCCCTGACGCCGATTATGATCTTTGCGCCCGCGTCAGCCATGAACGCGCCGCCGGTCTCTTCGAGCTTTACCGAGGACATTATGCGGGATATCTCTTCGAGCTGGACATCTCCCGCCGCTACTCCGCGCACTGCACCGCTCTTGTCCTTGAGAACGGCTGTGGCGGAAACGACCATGTTGTTTATGGTGAGATCGTAATAAGCGTCACCGAACATGAATGAGGGGTGGGAAAGCCCTTCCTTGTACCAGCCTCTGGTGGTGGGGTCGTAATCCGCGCTCGGGAGCTCCCAGTTCGCGAATACTTCCTTCTTTTCGGTGGCTATGTAGATACCGCCGGGACAGGCGCTGCTCAGTCCCTTTGTGTGGTGGACGTAATCTGCCGCCGCAGTTCCCGAAAGATCCATGTACTCAATGGTGTCGCGCTGTGCGTCGAGGCGTCCGATTATATCGTTCATCCATGCCGATACTTCGTTTACGGCACTGTCGGCGCTTGTTTTGAGAAGCTCCTCGCTCTCACCCTTGAGAATATCGGTGGTCGTCGTCTGAACTATGACGAGTATTGCTACGATAGCAACGATTATGATAGGAATGAGCACGCCCATGAGCTTGAGCTGAATGCTTATCCTTCCGCGGTGTTTATTTGATCCCATTTTGATTTCCTCCTCTATGTTTGTAAAATGGTTATTATACATAAATCGACACAGGACAGATGCGGTTCTGGCGTCATGCCGAAATAATGCTTTTAATGCAGTTCCGGAAACCCCGGGACAAATAAAAAAACGACTTTCACTTCCGATAAGATAAGTACAATACCGACTTACACGATAATAGGAATGAAAATCGAACTGAAAACAGAAATATAATTTACAATGTGAATTATAGCACGGCAATAGAAGTTTGTCAATCGTATTTTTTAAATTTGGCAAATTAATCAAAATGAAATACCTTTCATTATCATTTCTGACAGTCACGTTCAAAGGAACTGTTAATTGACATTGGTGCCGTATCGTGCTAAAATAAAGTGCAGGTCGCTCAGCTGTATTCACGGTCATTCCTCAAGGGTGGCGCAGTATTCCGGAAAGATCGCGTAGAAATTCGGTATGAGCGAAAAGGAATGCAGGAACATCTATCTTGTGGCAATGCTTCATGATGTGGGAAAGATCGGCGTCCAGGGAAATATCATCAACAAGCCCGGCAGGCTCACCGACGAAGAATACGATGTGATAAAGACACACACCACCATCGGTTATCAGATACTCAAAAAATAAGCAAAAACCCCGATCTTTGCATCGGAGCTCACTATCATCACGAACGGTATGACGGAAAGGGATATCCGGACGGTCTCAAAGAAGACGAGATACCGTTGTACGCGCGGATCATAGCGGTCGCGGACACCTATGACGCTATGACGTCAAGGCGCAGCTACAGAGAGGTCCTGTCCCAGAGCGCGGTGAGGGAAGAGATCGGAAAGGGCAAGAGAACACAGCTCGACCCGGTATTTGCGGATATAATGCTGCAGATGATCGACGACGACAAGGAATACAGTATGCATCAGTGATGACGCAGGGCAGAAAAATGCCTTCCGGGATACGCCGGAAGGCATTTCGTTTACTTTATACTGAGCAGTCTCACAAATCCCGTGACCCGGAATATCTCCATGATCTCATCGCTCGCGTTCTTTATGAACATCTCACCCTGCGCTTTCATGAGCTTCTGCATCTGAAGCAGGACACGAAGCCCCGCGGAGGATATGTATTCGAGCTTTTTCAGGTCGAATATGAGCTCGTTTGTTCCTTCGAGCTCCTTGAGCAGTCTTTCTTCAATTTCCGGTACGTTGGCTGCATCTACCTCACCGATAAGCTCCACAGTTACCGATCTTCCGTCAGTCGATCTTATATAGTTCATTTTCCATGCTCCTTCCTTAAGGGAACCTCTAAAAACCCAATTTGAGAGAAAAAGAGCTAGCCACTTTATGCCGCTTTATATGCGCGCGTCCTGCGCGCTTTTGGCGGCAATACCACGGCTTCCTGCCGTGACCGTCTACTGCGTCAAACCTCCTAACCGGGCGCCAGCCCGGCTTCGTCGGCTTTCCTTGTATCCGATGCCAGAGCAGGATGCTCTGA
>JAGBMA010000082.1 GCA_017635095.1 Ruminiclostridium sp.
AATTTGAGAGAAAAAGAGCTACCCACGCCGTCTACTGCGTCAAACCTCCTAACCGGGCGCCAGCCCGGCTTCGTCGGCTTTCCTTGTATCCGACGCAGCTATCTCATTTTCTCTTTTCAAAGCGGTTTTTAGAGGTACCCTACAGTTTTTGTTTACTGAAATTTCCGCAAATATTCCGACGATCCGTGCAGATAATATGCGTAACGGACATGAAAGGAAGTTGAGAATGAAACTTACGGAGAAAGAATACGGAAAGCTTGCAAAAAAACGCTCTCCGGATACAAAAATGTACAAGACTGTCCCTGCCGCGTTTGCAGTGGGTGGGCTGATATGCTGCATAGGGCAGCTTCTCACGAATATATACAAGGCTACGGGCATTGAGGCGGAAACTGCCGGGACGCTCACATCGGTCACACTCGTGTTTATAAGCGCGGTGCTTACCGGATTCGGTATATACGACAAGATCGCCAAGCGTGCCGGAGCGGGGACGCTCGTACCTATAACCGGATTTGCCAACGCGGTGGTCTCTCCGGCGCTTGAATTCAAGACCGAGGGCTATGTGCTCGGCGTCGGCGCGAAGATCTTCATCATCGCGGGTCCGGTTATAGTTTACGGGCTCGCCGCGTCGGCACTGTACGGGCTGATATTGTTTATATCCCGGGCGGTATAGGAAAGGAGCGGCTATGAGCAGATATATCAAGGGCGGGACTGTCATCACCGACACCCTCCCGTCTATCGTTTCCTACGGTACCGCAGTCGGCAGAATGGAGGGAGAGGGACCCCTCGGGAGCTGTTTTGACTATGTGAGCGAGGACTCGGGATTTGGTGAGAACACATGGGAGAAAGCCGAGAGCCGGCTGCAGCAGCACGCTTTTGAGCAGGCTCTCCTGCGGGGCGGCATCGCCGAAAGCGATATAAGCTTCGTGTTCGCCGGCGACCTCCTCAACCAATGCACCGGCTCCGCGTACAGTATGCGCAACAACGGGCTGCGATTCATCGGGCTTTACGGTGCCTGCTCCACAATGGCGGAAAGTCTCTGCATGGCGTCAGTCTTTGCGGATAACAGCGTCGGTGCTCTATGCGCGGCGCTTACTTCGTCCCATTTCTGTTCCGCCGAGCGCCAGTTCCGCTTTCCCGAGACTTACGGCGGTCAGCGCCCCCCCACATCCCAGTGGACGGCGACCGCAAGCGGCTGCGCCATAGTCGGAGCTCATTCCGACCCGCCCTATATCAGGGCGCTCACCGTCGGTACGATCGTAGATATGGGCATCAAGGACGCCAACAACATGGGTGCGGCTATGGCTCCGGCAGCTTACGATACCATTAAGACGCACTTTGAGAACACCGGTACGAAGCCGGAGGATTACGACCTGATATTGACCGGCGACCTCGGTTTTGTGGGGAGTGAGATACTGCGGGATCTTTTCCTGCAGGACGGGGTGACTCTCGGTGAGCGGTACGATGACTGCGGGCTCATGCTCTTTGACCGGGAGACCCAGGACGTTCACGCCGGGGGCTCCGGCTGCGGCTGCAGCGCCTCGGTGCTCTGCGGACACATACTGCCCGGTGTGAAGAGCGGAAAGCTCAAAAACGTGCTGTTCGCGGCAACGGGCGCTCTTATGTCAACTACGCTCGTTCAGCAGGGCGAGAGCATTCCCGGCATCTCGCACTGTGTTCATATTTCGTTTGAGTAAGGAGAAAAAATGGAGTATTTATGGGCTTTTCTTGCAGGCGGCGCGTTATGCGCGATAGGTCAGGTGCTTATCGACCTGACCTCGATGACGCCTGCGCGGATACTTGTGACATACGTTGTTTCCGGGGTATTTCTCGGCGCGGTCGGCATTTATGAGCCTTTCGCGGAGTTTGCCGGAGCCGGTGCCACAGTCCCCCTCACAGGTTTCGGCTATCTGCTCTCAAAAGGCGTGAAAAAGGCTGTGACCGGGGAGGGGCTTCTCGGGGCGCTCACGGGAGGGCTGGAAGCCTGCGCCGGAGGTATCGCCGCCGCAGTTATCTTCGCCCTTACAGCCGCGCTTGTTTTCGGCAGGGGCGACAAGACCGCGAAGGTGATCGGGAGCTGAACCGGGTCAGGACAGAAGCGCCGATCTGTGCTTTAAATGCACGGGCGGCGCTTTTGTTTTCCCGGGACTATTGATTTTATCGCAACAGTGTGTTATAATATAATGTGTCCTCAATAACTGCCTTTTGGCAGTTATTGACTGAAAATCTGCAAAACAGATTTTCAGATGTTGTTTAAATGCTCCTGCGGTGCATTTAAACAACGGACACATTCCTTGATGTCAGGCTCATTTCGTTCTTCGGACGAACAAAAGTGCAAGGAAAATATATAAATTTTCCTTGCA
>JAGBMA010000083.1 GCA_017635095.1 Ruminiclostridium sp.
GGAACCTCTAAAAACCCAATTTGAGAGAAAAAGAGCTATCCACTTTATGCCGCTTTGTATGCGCGCGTCCTGCGCGCTTTTGGCGGCAATACCACGGCTTCCTGCCGTGACCGTCTACTGCGTCAAACCTCCTAACCGGGCTTAATATCCTGAACAAGGAAAAGAATTTAGAAGATCTTATTATCCGGTAAAACGCTGTGCCAACTACTGAATGGAAGAAGGATATTATGTTTAATGAATACTATGAAAAGCTGCTGCATCAGTTGTCCATTGATTACAACTGTACGCCGGAAGATCTTACTGCAAAGAAAAACATAATTACAGTTTCAAAGATGAACGAGGGGAGAAGAAGTTACAGCCCCGGAAAGCCTTTTCTGCAAATGGTCACGCTCGGCAGGAACACCGTCATCATGGCAGATGAATGTCTCCACGGATTCCTGCTTGATCTCGTAAGAAATACGGAAGGGCACAGTCTTTTTGAATTCGATCATCTTACAAAGCTGAACGAGGAACTTAAAAAATACGGCTATAAGATAGATCCGACACATCATATGTTCCTGCCTTACCGTGAAGCTGGTCCGGCAGGAAACTTTCGGGTGGAGTGGCTGTATGACGGCGAAATAGACCGTTTCTACGGTGACGAGCGGTTCCCGAATGCAATAGCGTTTCCTGCTCCGTGCCCTGTGCGCCCCGACAGGATAGTCTGCATGGCGATGGACGGGGATAATATAATGGGCATGACGGGCTGTTCGGAGGACGCGCCCCATTGGCAGCAGATCGGCATAGATGTCCTCCCGGAATACCGTTCTAAGGGAGTAGGCTCATATCTCGTGAGTCTGCTGAAAAACAAGATAATCGAGAACGGCGATGTTCCGTTCTATGGCACCGCGGCTGCGAATATCCCTTCACAGAACATAGCTGTCAACTGCGGATTCAGACCGGCATGGACGGAAACCCAGGCAGTGAAGATCGAAGAGTGATCTTCCGGAAGCGATATGTTGATCGTCATAAGATGGATAAAGAAATAAGCTCGTGCGAATACGGGCTTGTTGCATATTATGGAGTTTATCCTCCTGTGAAATCATATCCCATTTCTTTGCCGAGGGGATCGCTTCTTCGGGTTTCATTTTTGTCTGTACGTTGCGTTTTTCTGCAAATAAAAGGAACCTTTCAAACTACAGAACGTAGTAAAGAAGGTTTCAAGAACACCGCAAGGATTCGGTGTATGCAAAAGAAACCTTAGAAATATCGACCCGTTTATCAGAAAACTCTATAGTATGTTATATCGCATTCTGGGGGCTTTGCAAAACAGTTACAGATCTCGGGGATACTGCATATTATCCGGATCATAAACCGATCATGATTGACTAAATCCGGAAATTGTGATATAATAAAAGATATAGTTAGCTAAGGCGAACCAAGCCGGCGAGATATGCAAAGCCTTATCAAAGCGATCGGGGGCTCTCAGCAAAAATGTTAAGAAAGGAGATTGTCTATCATGAAAATACACGAATTCGGAGACAGGTCAAACCCTGTGATATTACTCCTTCCCGGAACCATGTGTTACTGGAAAGGAAACTTCGGGGGCA
Organism: Ruminiclostridium sp.; assembly: GCA_017635095.1. GTDB lineage: Bacteria > Bacillota > Clostridia > Oscillospirales > Ruminococcaceae > Ruminiclostridium_E. The sequence continues at coordinate 1,590 of JAGBMA010000083.1, forward strand.
TCATTGACGATCTGAGCAGGGATCTTCTTGTTGCCGCAGTTGCCTATACGGGATTTGACGAAACGGATACCGAGAACTACGTCTCCGTCACCGATGAGCTTGAACGGCTCGAAAACTACATCAAGGAGCATTACGGCGGAGCTGTACACGCGGCTTACGGAAGTTCTCTCGGAGGAAGCTTTGTGGCGCAGCTTGCGGCAAGGCATAATATCGGATTGAAGTACGGCATTATCGGAAGTTCCGACCTCGATCAGGCCGGCAGTTTCAAGGCAGGACTGATGGCGTCGCTTATGGTAAGGGTGACATACAATTTCATTCATACGGGAAGCTATAAGTCCGGCTTTATGCAAAAGAGATACGAAAAGCAAATGGCAGACCCCGACCCGTACAATCGGGCGTTTGTTGCGATAACCGGGCGTGACAGATATGACATGAGCTTTATCACAAAGGAAAGCATGAAAAATCAATTCAAGTCCGATCTGACAACTCCTCTGCCGGAGCATATTGATAACGGCGAAACGGAGATGCATATTTTCTACGCAAAGAAAATGGGTGAGAAATATCTTGAAAGATATAATAGATATTTCAAGTCGCCGGTGATACATGAGCAGGATATGCGGCACGAGGAATTTCTCGGCGTTTATCCGAAGGAATGGTGCGAGCTTGTAAAAAAGATATGTTTGTGATGATCTGCTGTGTGAACCATATCTTATGAGGAAAGAGGAGAACCATGAAATTTTTTGAATTCGGCAAAGAGAACAAGACCACGCTCCTGCTTCTGCACGGGGCGGATACCACATGGCAGCTGAGTTTTATGCCTTTTATCGAGGTGGCAGAAAAGAAATGTCATGTTATAGCTGTGGCAGAAGACGGGTTCAATACAGATGAACCTTATGTTGATGCAACAAGCGTTACAGCCGAAGCCCAAAAGATCACGGAATGGCTTGTGGAGCATTTTGACGGCAAAATAGACATTATTCTCGGCGAATCCCTGGGAGGAATGATAATGACGGAGATACTTCTCGACCCTCGTATCAAGGTGCATACTGCAATAGCTGACGGATTCACGATACTTGAATACCCGGATTTCAGACACGATCTTCCCAAAAGACTGGTCGCCGGATTTCTCGCGGACGTTGAATTGTTTGCGTTCAGGCATATGGGGCTGTTCAATAAAATACTCGGCGAGGATATTGATGCCATGATATATAAGCAGGCTTCAAAGACAACGCTTTATAACCTCGAATACTCGATGATGCCGTATCGCTACAAGTACGAAGCGTTCAATCTTTCCGACAGTTATATCTGGCACGGAGAGAAGGAGCCGGGATTTAAACAAGTTCTGAAAAAGATGGATCATTCAAGATATCGGTTCAAGCATAAGGTGTTTCTGAACAGGGGCCACGGGTCGCTGCTGCTTGAACCGGAAAGGCTGCTGAAAGAGATCGCACTTGCGTATCGCGGTTATGACAAGAATTACAGAGCAAAATAATGTGGAGTTTATATGAGCATGAAAAAGACGGATAACTATCTTAATGTCTGCTGTGGATGTTCGGCATGATGATGCTTAAAATGCCCTCCGAAAAGCGCTGACAGAAAATATCCTCTCAATTGGTTGATTTATCGGTTCGGATATGATATAATACAGGCAGAAGATAACTGAGTTCATAAACCGGAATGGGGGCAGACTGTGAAAAACAACAATATATCTGCAATAATCTACGCACTTGCGGCGGCGGTGTTTTATGCGATCAATGTCCCGTGCTCGAAGCTGCTGCTCGGACATATACCGCCGACATTCATGGCGGGACTGCTGTATCTCGGCGCGGGTCTTGGCGTTGGCGTGATGTATATGTTTCACCGGAAAAAAGAAAAGCCGGAGGAACGGCTGAACAAGAAGGATCTCCCATATACGGCGGGAATGGTGCTGCTCGATATTATTGCACCGATACTGCTGATGATCGGCATTAATACAGGCACCTCTGCGAATGCGTCTTTGCTCGGCAACTTCGAGATAGTTGCGACTACGGTCATAGCGCTGCTGCTCTTTAAGGAAAATGTCAGCGGAAAGCTGTGGGCGGCGGTCGCGCTTATAACCCTGTCGAGCATGATCCTTTCCTTTGGCGGCAGCGACAGCCTTTCGTTCTCGGTCGGCTCTCTGTTCGTTCTCGGAGCTACCGTCTGCTGGGGACTTGAGAACAACTGCACACGGAGCATTTCGGAAAAGAGCACCTATCAGATCGTGACGATAAAAGGCTTCGGATCGGGTGCAGGTTCGGTCATTGTTTCGCTCATACTCGGTGAAAAACTGACGGAAGTGATGTATGTACTGCCCGCGCTTCTGCTCGGATTTGTGGCTTACGGGCTGAGTATCTTCACCTATATCAGGGCGCAGAAAACCCTCGGTGCTGCAAAAACAAGCGCCTACTATGCGGCTGCCCCGTTTATAGGTGCGTTGCTGTCGTTCGTACTGCTGCATGAGGAATTAACGACTGCATATATCGCAGCGCTTATCGTGATGACAGCCGGAACTGCGCTTGTTGTGGCGGACACGCTTGCAAACCACCATTCACATGAGCATACTCATACATTCACGCACACGCACGACGGCTCGACACACACGCACACCGTTACCCACAGCCATGAACATACCCACTACGTCACCGATGACAAACACGTTCACAGACACAGTACCGAGGAGCTTGAGGGGCTGCTGAACGCACAGCATAATTAAACGAGAAAACAATATAACGGATCCGCCGGTCCTGAAAAAACAAGGCTGGCAGGATCGTTTTGCAGCGTGATCCGGATCACAGAAGAATGGGAATTGCCACAAGAACTCTTGATCTGCTTATCTGTGATGCACGAAAACGCGGAATAAAGTTTATCAGTCTTGAAGCAACAGATATGGGACGGAAACTGTATGAAAGGTATGGATTTATCTCCATGACATCCGAAATGGAGCTGACGATCGAATAAATGCTGTTTTCAAAAAAATGCAATTGATCCGCTGAAAAAATATTAACTCAAAATGTGAGATAAATAAATGAAATACGATAACATAACCAAAGCCGTGTTCATCAGCCGTCCTAACCGCTTTATTGCAGAGGTGGAGATAAACGGCCGCCGTGAGACTGTTCATGTAAAGAACACCGGAAGATGCAGAGAACTTCTGATACCCGGAAGCGAGGTATGGCTGACTGCACCGGATAATACCGGAAGAAAAACGAAGTATGATCTTGTTGCTGTCAGAAAAAACACGGGAGTGCTGTTCAATATCGACAGTCAGGCACCGAACAAGGTAATGGGGGAATGGCTTGAAAAGCGGGGATTTGACAGGATCATTCCCGAATATACATATGGCGGCTCCCGGATAGACTTTTATATGGAGCGGGGAAGCGGGAAATATCTTACCGAGGTCAAGGGCTGCACGCTTGAAACGGGCGGCGTCGGATATTTTCCCGATGCGCCCACCGAACGCGGAGTAAAGCATATCCGCGAGCTTATCAAGGCGAAGAAAGAGGGATATAACGCTGCTCTCGCGTTTGTGATACAAATGGCGGGAGTAAAGGAAGTCCGCCCGAACATTGAAACACACGCGGAATTCGGAAAAGCAATGAATGAAGCGCGTCTGGCGGGGGTGAAGATACTGTTCCTCACCTGTCATGTCGAGCCGGACAGCCTTGAGATCACAGATGAAACAGAGGGTTGATATGGACAGCAAAGAACTATGGAGCAGCACCCGCGACAGGCTTGTATCGGCGGTGACCGCGCTCGGCTACCCCGAGAAACTGGGGAATGAGATCGCAAAGCATATAGGCGCGCCGAAAGGCATGGAGCGAATGATATCGTATCTGGATCATGTGCGCCCGAACAAGGTCGAGATGGTGGTAGATGAAATGATCTCGATCCGAAGCGAAATAGACGCCTGGCGGGACAGGAAAGCAAGCCTGAAAGCGAACGCGGCATATAATGAGATGCTTTATTACGGGTCCGGGGAAGATGAGGATTGATCTTATGAAACTTAAAATAGCGTTTTTGCAGCTTCTGCCCGGAAAGACTTTACGGGAGCAATATGATACAGGCAAGACCGCCTGCGACAAGGCAAAGGAAATGGGTGCGGATATCGCGCTTTTTCCGGAGATGTGGAGTGACGGGTATTATCTGCCGCAGGACGAAAAAGAGCTGAGCTCGCTTTCGATAAGCAAGGAAAGTGATTTTATTGCAGGATTCCGTGAGCTTGCAAAAAAGCTCGAAATTGCAATAGGGATAACATTTCTTGAAAAACATGATCCCAAGCCGCTCAACTCATTCATTCTGTTTGACCGCAAAGGTGAGGAGATCCTGCACTATTCAAAAGTGCATATCTGCGCGTTTGACGCTGAAAAAGTGTTGTCGCCGGGTGAGGATTTTTATGCAGCGGAGCTCGACACGGAAAAGGGCAGCGTTAATGTCGGTGCGATGATATGCTTTGACAGGGAATTCCCCGAAAGCGCGCGAATACTGATGCTCAAAGGCGCGGAGCTGATACTTGCGCCGAACGCCTGTCCTATGGAGATAAACCGGCTTGCGGCACTTCGTACCCGTGCGTACGAAAATATGGTGGCTGTCGCGACCTGCAATTACCCCGAAGGAATGCCGGACTGCAACGGGCATTCGACATTGTTTGACGGTGTACCGTGGCTGGCGGACGAGCCGGGAGTCAGGGATATGTGCGTGTTTGAGGCTCCGGGAGATGAGGGGGTCTATGTGGCCGAACTTGACCTTGATATGCTGCGCCGGCACAGGGAAGACGATGTTATGGGGGATAAATTCAGACACCCGGAAAAGTACCGGATCCTGACCGAGGGAAAACACCGATAACGTACTGTTCCGAGTGAAAAACGCCTGAGATATGCTATTGCTGTTTGTCTGTAAATAATGTGTCCTCAATAACTGCCTTTTGGCAGTTATTGGCTGAAAATCTGCAAAACAGATTTTCAGATGTTGTTTAAATGCGCCTGCGGTGCATTTAAACAACGGACACATTCCTTGATGTCAGGCTCATTTCGTCCTTCGGACGAACAAAAGTGCATACATATTATAAACTGTGGACAGATAAAAGACTTGACAATGCAGACCCGGAGATGATATAATCAAAACATTAAGGGAACCTCTAAAAACCCAATTTGAGAGAAAAAGAGCTATCCACTTTATGCCGCTTTGTATGCGCGCTTTTGGCGGCAATACCACGGCTTCCTGCCGTGACCGTCTACTGCGTCAAACCTCCTAACCGGGCGTGGTCTCCCCGGCAGCGGGGAGGTGTCGAGCTTGCGAGACAGAGGGGCTGACCGACAGACCAGCCCGGCTGCGTCGGCTTTCCTTGTATCCGACGCAGCTATCTCATTTTCTCTTTTCAAAGCGGTTTTTAGAGGTACCCATAAGGAAAAGCCGCAAATACTGTTGTATCTGCGGCTTTTATGCATTTACCCTGTTGTGCTCCCTGACAAATTTCACAAATTCATCGGCAGGCAGCGGCTTCGAGAAACAGTACCCCTGTATGAAATGGCAGCCCATATCCTCCAGAGAATGTAGCTCTGTCTGCGTTTCAACACCTTCCGCCACAAGCTCCTTGTCGATATCACGCATCATCTTGACGGTATTGCGCACTATCGAACGGCCTTCCTCTGATGCCATTCCGTCAACGAGCGTCTTGTCCAGCTTAATTATCTTCAGCGGGAGCTTTGATACACGGTGCATATTGGAATAGCCGGTCCCGTAATCATCGAGGGAGAACGTATATCCCATTCCCGAAAGTGCTTCAAGGTTGAACTCCATTATATTACCGGTATTCTCGTATGTTGTCTCGGTTATCTCAAGGTTTATCTTATCCGGTGAAACACCGTACTTTTCGCTGAGAACGGCAAGCTTCCCGGGAAGCTCCTCCTGCATACACTGAGCTACAGACAGATTTATCTCGATATATTCCAGCCCGAGCTTTTCAAAGTCGATATCGGAAATGAATCTGTGAACGTCCTCAAGCACAAAATCACCTATCGGGATAATGATCCCGCGTTTTTCCGCAGCGGGTATGAATATACCGGGAGAGACGAAGCCGTATTCCTCATCGTTGAGCCTTATGAGAGCTTCCGCGGAAACGAACTTCTTCTGCTCCACGGAATATATGGGCTGGTAATACATTCTGAACTTGTTCTGGGTTATCGCGCGGCTCAGGATCGTGTCTATATTGCTCATTACCTTATAATCCCTTGACGAGATTATCTCTGCCGCTTTCGCGAATATCCTTCCCTGGGGCATCTGGGTATGGAACTCACGGCCGAATTTTATGATCTCATCTATATCCGAAAGATCGTCCGGGATCACTATATTGCAGGCGCGGGGAATGATACGCTCACCCGCAGAGGCTGCAATATCCGAGCTTCTTCGGAGTTCCTCCGCAAGCCGCTTGTAGGCGTCCTCAATGTCATAATTCGGATCATCTACCATTATGTACACAGTCCCGGGCTGCTCAAAATAGATGTCGAAGAAAATATGTTCACGATGAAACATCATATTGAGCTGCTTTATCACATGAGAAACGTAGAAAAGATACCTTTCCTCACCGAAGTACGACTGAAGCTCTCTTGCGTTGATGAAGCTGATGACCGCGATCTGAACCTTCTGCTTTGTCATGAGCACCTTGCGGATATCTGAGCGGTACGCACCGAAACTGAGCGAGCCCACGGACGCGTCGGAGATCTCCTCCGGGCGCAGCAGGAACAGCACCACGAGTATAAGGGAAAATGCCGTTACTATCATCTCGATCATAAGGAACGGCATAAAATACTGCACCACAACGGCTATCATCGAAAGCACATACATGGCGAGAAGAGCCACGAGCTTGCCCACGGGCAGGAACCGCCTGCAGGACACGAGCAGGTATATCGTACCGATAAACGCGTAAAGCACACATATCGCATACAGAACGTATATCGCGTAACCTCTTCTGTAGCCCTCTTCCGGGGTTATGGTGAAAACTGCGCCGGTGAACATATTCGTAAATATCATGAGATACATGACCGCCATAGGTATGAGAAGCACAACCTTCATTTCCGCGGAACGCACCCGGTACCATGTCCCTGTCACCGAAAAAATGAAGAAAAAGTACACGACTATGGTTGCGGTCCTCGTCAGAAAGTAGATGTGAGTGAATATATCAGCTGTGATAAGACGCACGTCGGATATGGGAAGACTGCGGCAGCAGTACTCCAATATGACATCGGAAAAGGCACAGACCGCCGACAGTATTATAAGCGCGATGAACAGCCTGTTTGTGTTGCCCTTTGTCATTCTGCGCACAAACACGGTGATGAATATTACAAGAAATATCGGTATCGAGCAGACATCGAAATAAAGAATGTTCTGCAAGCTGTTCACCTCCTCTCAATATGTGTACGGTCTACGCTTTGACCTTGTTGTGTTCCCTTATGAAAGCTACGAACTGCTGTTCGGAAAGCGGTTTCGAGAAATAATAGCCCTGTATGAAATCTACCCCGAGCCCTGCGAGACAGTCAAGCTGGTCCTTTGATTCTACGCCCTCGCAGACGATCTCCTTGTCTATATCCTTCATCATGCTGACGGTATTCTGCATCACCGACATTCCGGATCTGCTTTCCATGTCATCTACCATAGTCTTGTCTATCTTGATGATCTTGAGAGGAAGGCGTGAGATACGCTGCATATTCGAGTAGCCGGTGCCGTAATCGTCGAGCGAGAAGCTGAAACCATTCTCAGACAGCCGTTTTATGTTACGATCGGTAATATCGCCGGTATTTTCGTATGTAGTCTCGGTTATCTCAAGATTAACGCGCTCCGGATTGACATGATATTTCTTTTCGAGAGCTAATATCTTGTCTGAGAGATCTGCCTGAAGGCACTGTGCCACCGAAAGATTAAGCTCGATATAGGACAGCCCGAGTTCGTTGAAGTCGTTCTCGCTTATGAACCTGAACACCGAGTCAAGAACAAAGTCGCCGATAGGGATCATAAGCCCTTTCTGTTCCGCAGCAGGTATGAACACTGCAGGTGAAACGAATCCGTATTCGTCGTCTATGAGACGGATAAGAGCCTCCGCGGAGATAAATCTTCCTTCCTTTATCGAATAGATAGGCTGATAGTACATCCGGAACTTTCTCTCACTTATAGCCCGGTTAAGGATAAGATCCATATTGTTCTTTATACGGAATGAGTCGGTGTTTATTATGTCGCACGCGTGTGTGTAAAACTGGTCATACGGTATTATGCGGTGGAACTGACGTCCTATGTTCACGATCGTACTCGCATCGGTGGAGTCCTCAGGGTAGCAGATCTCACAAAAACGCGGTATTATCTTGGCGCCGTTGCTCTCTATCTCGATTATATCCTCGACCATACCTGCATAAAGATCGTAAACGATGCCCTCGAAATCGAAGTCATAGTTGTCGATAATGAGGTAAAGCCGTCCGGGCTGCTCGAAATACAGGTCAAAATACAGTCCCTTCTCCGTACAGATCTTGTTAATGCGAAGGGCGATGTTTTTAATGAAAGAGATATACTTATCCTCACCGAGATATCTGCGGAGCTGAGAAGCGTTGATAAAACGCATCACGATGAGCTTTTCGGGGGATCGGTTCACACATATCTTATGCAGATCGTTGCTGTACGCCTTGAAGCTCGGGAGTCCGGTAAGATTGTCGATATAATCCTCCGGTCTTAGCACAAGGAGCGTGATGAAGAGCTCACCGAGAGCTGTCATTATCATCTCGACGAGGAATTTCGGGTAGAAGAGCTGGAACAGTACCGATGCGGCTATAAGCACATACATCATGATGAGCGAGAAGGATCTTGAGCGCATCAGCATTTTTCTTCTGCGCACAACGTATGCAACGCCCCAAAGCATATAGAGTGCGGCAATTATGTATATCGCCGTGAGCCACGGTCCGCGCTGGTATCCGCCTTCGGGAGTGACGGTAAATACGCACCCGGTAAAAACATTCACCACAAGGAGCACAAGAAGGAAGCCGTACGGCACGAAGGTGATGTAAAAGCGGTGCTTCTGTGTCATCCAATACCATGAACGGGTCTCAGACATGATAAACATGAGATAGACTATACCGGTAAGCGTATGAAAGATATGATAGACAGTGGCGGACACAAATACTATCGTGACGGCAGTATCGCTTATCACGGAACCTTTGCAGAGCACGCAGCTCATGATATCGCTTATGGTGGTGATAACGGATATGTAAAGCAGGAAAAGGAAAAGCTTGTTGGAGATGCCGTCCGTCATCTTTCTGATGTAGGTGGCATAAATAAGGACGAAGAATATCGGGAGCGCAACAAAGTCAAGATACGGTATTCTGTCCATAAATAAGCCCCCTTTCGTAACTACTCATACATCTTAATTATACCATAAATCGGCGTGTTTTTTTTGAAATTTTTGAATTTTCGGCAGGCTTGCAGCATTTTTATTTATTATTCACATATTTTGCATTCGCATCACAACATTTTTTGTTGCTTTATACGGTTTATTTATTTTTCAAAGCAGCGCGCCGATCAGATATATGTGCACTTTGCACAATTATAGTGTAAAATGCGCTCTCCTTGCCGCTATTATGTACATAACAGCGGATAATATGAAAAGTCCCCCGATACGATACAAGATCGTAAGAAAGACCGACACAAGTGCGGGTCTTTCCCGACGGGGGACTTTTCTATGACATCATTCGGGATCAGAATAACTGGTTGAACAGCGCTCCGCTGATCGCGGTAGAATTGGTACTTGCAACAGTACCGGTATTTGTGTAAGTCTTGTTCGCTTCGAGGTAAGCCGCGGTCTGAGCGTATGCGGATACCGCATTAGCCTGCTCGGACATAAAGCTTGCGTAGGAATTCTTCTTGCCGAAGATCTCCTCGCGCTCCTCGTCGCTTGCTTCGCTGAACTTGTCCTTGTCTATCGAGAGCTTTCCGTCACTGTTCACTGTGACACCGACTTTAGCGAGTTTGTTGGAATAAGCGTTGGTCATATTCGCAATAAACTGGTTCTTTCCGGAAACGGACGCGTTGCCGGAATTTCTTGTCGATGAATAGAGCTCGTTGTAGCTGTTCACAAACGATTCTGCGGCAGAAAACGCCTTCTCCGTATCCACCTCGCCGGTCTTGCTGTCTGCCTTGAAAGCGGACTCAAGGCCTGCGGCCGCGGTCTTTACGTTATCGGCATATGTCTTGAGCTTGTCGTTAGCGGAAGCCGAATACGCAGATGACTTTGTTTCGGTCTTCTGGAACTTGCTCACAGCCTCTTCCGCAGAAGTCTTCGCATCAGCCTTCTGCTGTGCGAAATAATACTTGTAAAGCGGCTTTGCAACACGGAAATCGCTCCACTGATTGAGAACATTGCTCATCGAAGAATAGAATAAACTCATATCGCTCATTATATCACTTCCCTTCGATAACTACGGTGCACAGCACTCCAAAGGTTCGGCAGAACACGCCCCGGGCGCTCCCCTTCTTTGCGCACTGCATCCGCTGAGCTTGCCTTTATCCAAAGGCGGGGACAAATGATGTCATATTCGTGCATTCAAAGGAACGCGTTATTCCGCGGCAGCTGCCGCCGCAGCGTCCGACTGAGTGTTGAATTCCTTCTCCCAGTCGTCGAAGCCCTTGCGAACGCGGTCGAGAGTGTCGTAGCAAACGCTCGGAAGCTTGTCGCCCCAGATCTTCTCGCACTCGCCGAAGCCCTTCTCGAAAGCAGCTTTTACCTTCTTGAAGTTCTCGGGATCACTGCCCGCTAAGCTCTTTGCAAAATCGAGGATACGATTTGCAGTCTTTTCCGCACCCCAGAAATCTTCCGAGCCGTCGCTCTCGATATAATCGAGATCAAAGCTCTTCATTATGGACTTGATGTCAAGGGTCTTCTTCTCACCGGGCGCATTGGTCGCCTGACCGAGAAGCTGAGAGACCATGTCCTTCATACCTTCATTCTTGATCTGAAGGGCGGACTTTCCGGAATGTTCTGTCTTGACGCCCTTTGTGTAGGTATTGTTCTTGACAGACGCGTCGGTGCGCTCGAACGAATCGGTGCGCTTCTCTGTCTTTTCGGCTGCCTTATCGGCGGTCTTTTCGGCAGTATCGGCGGACTTGTCGTTCTTGGCTTCCTTTACCTTGCCATACTTGGAATTTACGGGAGCATTAGTGTAACTATCGAATAAAGGGTTGATTCCGCTCATATGTTACCATTCCTTTCTTCCCGAGGTGCGGCGTGAAATTTCATTTTCATGCCGATTCCTCCTTGAATTGAATGCTTCCCTCACAGATCCTCTGCCGCGATCCGTACAGCGAAGCAAGGCATAATTCCCTTACACCTCATATATTATATCGGCACATATATTTAAAACTTTAGCATAATTTTGCAAAAAAAGGGCTGATGACGCGAAATGCAGATAAATATGCACGAAAAATTTCGTTTGATCGCCATAATGCGACTTCTTCCGCATAAATGAAAGATTATACTTGACAAAAATGCAAAAATACTGTACAATCTCTATATACTATTTACATAGAAAAATGAGGAGACAACGGCGGATGGATTTTATTGGCAATCTGGTAAAACAGATAGATGATATAGTATGGGGAGTACCGCTGATAGTATTGATACTCGGCTGCGGCATAATGCTCACGGTCAGGATACGCTTTCTCCAGCTCAGAAAGATCGGTAAAGGCTTCAGGTATATGCTGCACGACGACGATTCCGGACACGGAGACGTTTCGAGCTTTGCGGCGCTCTGTACTGCGCTTTCCGCCACTGTCGGCACCGGCAATATCGTAGGCGTTGCCACCGCGGTTTCCACCGGCGGAGCAGGAGCTCTGTTCTGGATGGAAGTCGCCGCGCTTTTCGGTATGGCAACAAAGTATGCGGAGGGTCTTCTTGCAATTAAATTCCGCACCACCGACAAAAACGGCAATATCCTCGGCGGACCGTTCTACTACATCGAGAACGGTATGGGAAAAAAGTGGCGCTGGCTCGCAAAGATGTTCGCGCTGTTCGGAGTGCTGTGCGGGCTCTTTGGTATAGGTACGTTCACTCAGATAAACGGTATCACCTCTGCGGTCAAAGACTTCTTCGACCCCAACGCCGAGAATACGGTGAACATCTTCAGCAATGATTACAGCGTTTGCGTGGTCATCGCAGGTGTCATAATCACATTCCTCGCCGCGCTCGTACTCATAGGCGGGCTGAAACGTATCTCCGCCTTTGCTCAGGTGGTAGTTCCGGCTATGATAATAACATACGTCGTGAGCTGCCTTGTCATTCTCCTGACCCACATCACCGAGATACCCAATGCTGTTGCAGAGATAGTCACAAGCGCTTTCGGGGTTCGTCCCATAGCGGGCGGTATCGCAGGTTTCGCTCTTGTAAAGCTTTCGGCACAAAAAGGCATAGCCCGCGGTATCTTCTCCAATGAAGCGGGTCTCGGTTCCGCGCCGATCGCTGCGTCGGCCGCAAAGACAAACGAACCTGTGCGCCAGGGACTCGTGTCGATGATGGGAACGTTCATAGATACCATTATCGTATGTACAATGACCGGACTTGCAATAGTCATCTCCGGAAGCCATAACAAGGGACTTGAAGGCGTCGATGTGACTGTGGACGCATTTGCCAACGGACTTCCGTTCCCCCGCGAAGTCGCTTCGTTCATACTTATGGTATGTCTCGCGGTATTTGCCTTCACGACGATACTGGGCTGGAACTATTACTCCGAGCGCTGTCTCGCTTATCTTTTCGGCTATCACAAGAACCTTGACCGCGCATTCCGCTGGATATACATAGCCGCTATCTTCATCGGACCATATCTGACTGTGGAAGCGGTCTGGGATATGGCGGACATCTTCAACGGACTTATGGCGCTCCCGAATGTTGCTGCTCTCATAGCGCTTTCCGGAGTTGTCAAGAGAGAAACGAACGAATACTTCGCAAGGACCGGAGACTGAAATGAGAAACGTGAGTTTTACGGGTCACCGCGATATTGATGCAAAAAAAATAAAGCCTGTGCTTGAAGAGACTTTATGCAAACTTATCGAAAGCGGCACGGATATGTTTTTCGCGGGAGGTGCTGCGGGCTTTGATACGCTTGCAGCCGAGACTGTGATAGATCTGAGAGCGACCTATCCCTGGATCTCACTCGTGCTGGTGCTTCCCTGCTCTCCCGAGGAGCAGACACGCTCGTTTAATGCAGCCAAAAAGGAAGCGTACTATGATATACTGTACTCGGCGGACAAAGTGGAGTATGTGAGCGAACATTACACCGAGGGCTGTATGAAGCTCCGGAACCAGCGGCTCATAGACTACGCTGATATCTGCGTGTGCTGCTATGACGAAAAACGCTCCGCCACAGGCACCGGTCAGACCGTGCGAATGGCAGAAAAAAAGGGTATCGACATCATTAACCTCTTCTGAGGTCGAGCCGATACCCTTCTTACATCGTTCATAGCTTCCGGGATCATGTCCGGACAATATCTCTCCAGTCAAGGTCACCGCGCTCAAGTGCGTGAATAAGCGCCTCACCCGTTGCAATATTTGTAGCGACCGGGATATTATGCACGTCACTTAATCTGAGAAGCGTCATCTCGTTAGGCTCATGAGCCTTTGCGTTAAGAGGATCACGGAAGAAAAACAATACGTCTATCTCGTTGCAGGATATCCTGGCTCCGATCTGCTGATCTCCTCCCTGCGAACCGCTGAGGTAGCGCTGGATATTCAGCCCGGTAGCTTCAGCCACAAGTTTCCCCGTTGTTCCCGTAGCGCACAGGTTATGCCTGCTGAGTACGCCGCAGTAAGCAATGCAGAACTGTACCATAAGTTCTTTCTTTGAATCGTGAGCAATAAGTGCAATATTCAACTCTTACACCGCCTTTCTCTTTTTTCCAAACCTTTATCAATCTATATTGATAGAAAGAGGAACTCTTTCACCGAGTATTCTTCTTGAAATAGAATCGTAAGCCTTGAAGCCTGCGCTGCCCTTGGGGAGAGGCTTACCCTTCGAGCCGCAGACTCTGATCTCGCTGTCCTCGGGGACAACGCCTATAAGCGGGATACCGACGGTATCCATTACTTCGTCGAGGTCATAGAGTATCTCTTCGTCCTTGAACTTCACGGGCACCTTGTTTATGATAAGTCTCTGATTAACGCAGTTCTTCACATAGAGGAAGTCCGAGAGCATAGCGCCGTCTCTTACACAGACCGTATCGGGCGTAGTTACCATAAGAATGAGGTCTGCAGCCTTGATAACGCTGAAGACTGAGCTTCCGATACCTGCGGTATCCATGATGATGTAATCGAAGTATTCTCTCATTTCCTCGCACACACCGATGACCTTTTCCGGGTTGATCTCGATGAACGGGTTCTTTGTGGCACAGACAAGAGAGAGGTTCTCGCTTCTTTCCACCTTGGTCGTAGCGTTCATTATATCTATCTTGCCTTCAAGGTATTCACCGATATCGTGTCTTACATTACCGTTTATACCAAGGATAATATCCTGACATCTGAGTCCGAAGTCAAGCTCAACGATCAGGGTCTTTTTCCCCTGATATGCAAGACAGGAAGCTATATTTGCAGAAGTTGTTGACTTACCCGTACCGCCCTTACCTGCGGTTACAGCGATTATCTGTGACATAGAACTTTCCTCCTGTTGTCTGTCATAATTAAATGAACATACTCATACATATTAGCATATTTATATTGTATCACACTTTTGCCAATTTTTAAAGACCTTTTTTCGTTTTGTAATCATTTTCGTGAAAACTGCAACGAAAAAAGGTCTGTTTTTTATGCATTTATAACAATAACATACCCACAAGGGTGTTATTTTCTCTTCCACGGGCTTATGATGATCCCGTTTTCGTCCATATCCGGCTCATAATTGTGGTAAACGAAGCAGTCGATGATGTTTCTTACCATATAGCGCGAGTACTCGCCGTTCTCAAGCACCACTCCGAAAGCTATCTGCGGATCTTCCGCGGGATAATAGCCCATGACGGTGGAATTGTACGTTCCCGCCGAGTCAGCCTCGGGAGTTCCCGTCTTGATGGCTACGCTGTAGGGCAGCCCGTCGAAATTCCACTGTGCCGAGCTTGTGGGCCAGTTCACAAGCGTAGATACCGCGATCATTCCCTCGCGTACTATTGCAAAAGCGTCGTTCTTGTCCTCGATCACAGCTGCGACCTGGGGCTCGGTCTTATAAAGCATCTCGCTCATGTCGTAATCCCACACAGAATCCACGACATACGGCTTATAGCGAACACCATTGTTCGCAAGCGTTATAGCCTGCACCGCAAGATGCACCGGCGTAACGAGGGTGTCCATCTGACCTATTGCCGCCTGCAGGGTATTTCCGTCGTCCCACGGCTCTCCGCGGAGCTTCTCGTAAAGATCAGGGCTGGACATCTGCCCCGGCAGCCCGCCTATCTCAAGTCCCAGATCCGTGCCGTAGCCGAACTTCGTTGCGAAGTCGTACAGCTCGTCTATGCCGAGCCTGCGGCCGAGATCATAGAAGAATATATTGCAGGACCATTTCAGGCAATTCACCACGTCGTACCCGTAATGATAGCCGGTGCATTTCGGCTGGTAATCCGAGTAAAACGTATATTTGCCGGTGCAGATGCACTTTGAGCTCCTGTCGATGTAGCCTGTGATGAGCCCGTCCGCAGCCGTTATGGTCTTGAACGCGGAACCCGGCCGATATACGCCGTTGGTACAGCGGTTGAACATCGGGCTTCCCTCTAATGCCATTACCGAAGCGTAATCCTCGACCGACTGTTTCAGATCATAGGTCGGGTATGTTGCCATTCCGAGCACCGCGCCTGTCTTCGCGTTGAGCACCACCACGGCTCCCGCATCACAGTCCTGACCCCTGTCTGCCGTATTGTTGAGCCAGTTTATATGGTTCGCGAGTATCTCCTGGAGGGTATTCTGTTCTTTTGCATTTATCGTGAGCTTTACGCTGTTACCGGCGACGACTTCCTTTGTTATCATGTCCGACAGCGCTACGCCCTTTGAGCTGCGGACAATGGTACGCTCACCGTTCGTTCCGCGGAGAACGCTTTCCATTGCACTCTCGATACCGTACTTGCCGATAGTATCGTTGTAGCTGTAGCCGTCGCTTTTCAGATCGGCATACTCTTCCGGCGAGATGTAACCTACCGAGCCGAGAACGTGGGGAGCAACCGAAGTCACGACGTAATCTCTTGCGCTCTCCTCCACCACATCGACTCCGGGCATCTTTACCCCGAGCTCCTTTATCATTATCACCGTATCGACGGAAACTTCGTCCGCAAGTGTGAACCGGTTCTCGTATGAGAAGTCCTTTTTCTCCATCTCATACCGCACTCCGCCTATAAGGCGCACCTGTTCCGGGGTAAGTCCCACGGTATCTATGTTGTATTTTTTTGCAAGGGCGGAGATGCAGTTATCCACTGTGGCGGCGGGGTTTACTATGACACGCTCCTTGAACGCGAGAAGCTCGTCTCCGTCGGGTATGGTGAACTCAAAGGGCCGGGTGTATGTTATCGGGACGCTGTCGTTCCATTTCTCGCCCTTCTGCTGCAGCACGCCTACCGCCTTTAATATGATCTCGTTCTGTGACCGGACCGGCAGGAACGCTTTCTGGAGGATCACCTTGTACACGGGTCTGTTTGTGGTCATGACCATACCCGTGCTGTCAAAGATCTGACCGCGGGTCGCGATCATCTCCTGTGTTGCGGTATAGTTTACCTCGGTCTGGGAAAGATACTGTTCACCCTCAACTATCTGTAGGCTTATGAGCCGGACGATGCAGAGGAAAAGAAACACAAATATCAGCAGCACAAGAAAGATCCTGCGGATAATAATAGATATACCGTTCACTCTTCCTCACCCTGCTCTCCGGAATCATCATCAAAGTACACAACGCTGACTTCATCGCCCGAAAGCCTGTTCTCGATCATACGGACGAGAAAGTACACCGCCGGCGACACGATCACGGTCGCTGCCGCGGACGGTATTATCGACGCAGTCAGTATCACCTCGCCCTTGGGCACGTTCCATATCAGTATATTGAACAGATAGTCCATAGAAAACTCGGTGAGAACTGCCGCAAGTCCGATCAGAATAAAGTTTATCAGATTTACGCGTATAAGATTGCGCACAAGAAGCGCCGACGCAACACACACCGCCATGAGCCAGACGGCGCTGAACCCGAAGACGAAATTGCAGGCTATATCGGTCATAAACCCGCAGAACAGTGCGAAAATGCAGGAAGACAATTCGTCCTCAAACATGGACACCGCAACACACAGCGGTATAAGAAGCACAGGCTGCCATGCGCCGAAAATACCCGCGCGCATAAGCACATAAAAGAACAACAGCAGCACCGTGAATATCGCCCATTTTGCTGCGCGGAACCGCTTTTCCGTGCGCGAAAGTTCATCACGTCCCGAAATATTGTATCTCATCAGTCGTCCTGCCCCTCGAAGCCTGTGACCACGAAGACCTGCGTGATCCTGAAAACGTCCTCCGACGGATCTAACACGGCGTGTTTGGTAAGCCCGTTTGAATCACTGAAAACGCTCCTTACCGTGCCGAACATTATATCCTCGGGGAAGACCGAACTTCCCGATGTCATTACGATATCGCCCTCTTTTATGTCGCTGCTCTTCGAGACAAAACTCATTATGCAGTATCCCGCTGCCGCATATTCCGCGTCGTTCTCTGTTATACCCACGGATTTGGTGCGGGTAGTCACAAGCCCGACGTTCACATCGGGAGAGAGCACCGTTTTCACTACCGCGTAATGATCCGAAAGCTCACCTATCATGCCCACAAGACCCACCGAAGTGAACACGGGGTCGTAAAGCTCTATACCGTCTGCCCTGCCGCGGTCAATGGTGAACCCGCCGTAGATGTCGCCGGCATTTCTTGCAGTCACATTGCAGGGGGGCGACCAAGTGTAATCCTTATGCTCCTCCGCTATGCCGAGAATGCTGCGGTAATGCTCGTTTTCGGCATCTGTGCGTTCTTTGTCCACGATCTGACCGTACATATCCGTAAGCATCTCGCGGAGCCGTTCATTTTCCTCGCGGTACTTGTTTGCATTCACGAGCGTATCTATGGTATCCGATGCCCAGTTGCTCACTGCGGATCCGGCAGTTACGAAGGGCTGAGCCACCGTTTCGAGCAGGCTTCGCGGGAATATTATATTGTCACCCGCCACCGCGGCGTATATCATAATGCCGAAAACAAGGGCGAAAATGCAGATTATCACCTTGAATTTCCAGCTCTGAAAAAATTCCTTCATATCTCTCTTCCGTCAGAACCCGAAAAAAATCGAAAAGTGCTTTGAGGCAGCACGCACCAAAGCACTGTTTGATCGGATATACTCAGTATCTTGAATCATCGTCGCTGAGCACATCTACCAGCTTATCGATATTTTCGAGTACCTTTCCCGTGCCGTCCGCTACACAGTCAAGCGGTCTTTCCGCTACCTTTACGGGCATTCCCGTTTCTCTGTTTATGAGCTGGTCGAGCCCTTTGAGAAGCGCGCCGCCGCCTGCGAGCATGATTCCCTGGTCTATAATATCGGCGGAAAGCTCCGGCGGTGTCTTTTCGAGGGTCACCTTTATAGCCTCGATCACATGGCTCAGCGGTTCGGCAAGAGCCTCACGGATCTCTTCGCTTGTGATCGTGATATTTTCCGGCAGCCCGTTCAGCAGGTTTCTTCCCTTTATATCCATGACCGGCTCGTTATCCGAATACGGGAAAGCGGAGCCGATAGCGATCTTGATGTTTTCGGCGGTGCGCTCGCCTATGAGCAGGTTATAGCGCTTCTTGATGTAGTTTATTATCGAGTTGTCGAATTCGTCACCTGCAACACGCACGGAACGTGATGTTACGATACCTCCGAGGGAGATCACGGCTACCTCGCTCGTTCCGCCGCCGATATCGACGATCATGCTTCCCGTAGGCTCTGCTACCGGGAGTCCCGCGCCTATTGCGGCCGCCATAGGTTCCTCGATTATAGAGACTCTCTTCGCTCCCGCGCTCTGCGCCGCTTCTTTTACCGCACGTCTTTCAACAGCCGTTACGCCCGAGGGAATGCAGATTATAACACGGGTCTTGACGAACTTTCTGCCCTTAACTGCTTTGGAGATGAACTCCTGCAGCATACTCGTGGTCATGTCGAAATCAGCTATAACGCCGTCTTTAAGCGGACGCACAGCGATTATCGAACCGGGCGTTCTTCCTATAACGTCCTTGGCTTCCTGACCGACATATCTTACGCGTTCATATTTAACGTCAACTGCAACAACGCTCGGTTCGCGGATAATAATACCCTTTCCCCTCATATAGACCAGCGTGTTCGCAGTTCCGAGATCTATTCCGATATCTTTAGTGAACATAACTCCTCCGAACGTTCCTTTTATCTTTTTATATGTGCGGGAGCCGGAACGGAAATGCTTTACCCCACAAATTATATTATAGCACGATTGGGGCTTTGTTACAACTTGCAAAAGCTCAAAATTTAACGGAAATATAAGGAATTTTTTTATTGAAATTACATATACGCCCGTTTTATTACCGGTAAAGCCTGTTTATCGTCCTGTCGAGCCGAAGCCGCCGGAGCCGCGGACCGTTGTCTCAAGCTCATCTACGGGAATGAAATCCGGAATAATGACCGGCATGACCACCATCTGGGCGATGCGGTCACCGTCCTTTACTGTATAAGGCTCGTCTGAGTGATTTATAAGCGGGACTATTATCTCGCCGCGGTAATCGCTGTCAACAACGCCGACGCAGTTTGCAAGAGACACGCCGAACTTGCTGGAAACGGAGCTGCGCGGGAATATGAACGCGCCGCAGCCTCCGTAAGGAATGCCTATAGCGATCCCTGTGGGGATAAGCTTTCTCTCACCGGGCGCTATCACCACCTCTTCGGGAATACACGCGAAAAGGTCGGCTCCCGCACTTCCGTCGGTTGCTCTGAAAGGCATTCTTGCACGGCCGTTAACTCTTTTGATATCAATATTCATATTATTCTACTCCTCTGTAATACAGTCCGCGTGTGAGCTTCCTGATGTCTGCCTTTTTATCACCGGCGTAAAGCTCTGCTATGTCCGTAACGTGCTGCTCCGTTGTGAAGCGGAGCACGGCGAAATCCGCGTCGAATTCGTGCAGTCTTCCCGCCAGCATGAGCACATCGCTGTTAAGTATCTCCACGGTATTGTCCGAGCAGATCACGTCAAGCTCATTGCCCTTTCTGTCGGTTATGCGCTCGCCGCAGTTTTCCTTCCCGCAAGGCTTCCCGTTCCGTATGGGACAGCGCCGGGTGAGCATGAGCGGCAGATGACCGTAAGCGAGAAAGCCGGTCTTTATCGGCTTTTCAAGCGCATTGATCCTTTGGACGGTAAGCTCCGGCGACACGATCATATCCGATAGTCCGCATTCCGCAAAGAACTTCATCGACTCGCTGTTGGTGCAGTTCAGCCTGTTACCGCCGCAGACCGTGAACCCGCTGCGCTGCAGCAGCTCGATATGACCTACGGTATGGGCGAGGGCACGTTCAAATCCCAGTTCTCTCAGCCTTTTCAGCTCACGTTCCGTCTTTTCTTCACAGTCCGCCAGGTACTCCGGCGGGAGCAGTATCACCCGCTCTTTTTCCGAAGACGCGTTCTCCGCCAGCTTCATCGGTACATATACCGAACCGAACTCGCTGCAGCCAAGCACCTCCGCAAGCTGTCCGCGGGTATATACCCACGCCCTGAGTTCCATGCTCATTCCGCGTTCTCCTCGTCTCTGCGCTTTATAAGCTCCTCCGCGCTGTGCAGAGAAGCCTCGCTGCTGTCGCCGGAGATGAGCCGCGCCACCTCGCTCACCTTTCCCTCATATCCGAGCTGTGAGACCGTCGTGTATGTACGGATCTCATCAGTGTTCTTCTGTATAAGGAGGTGGTTATCGGAAAGTGCCGCTATCTGGGCAAGATGCGTAACACATAGCACCTGACGCTTTCCGGCGATATCTGAAAGCTTTCTGCCGACTTTCCGGGCGGCGCGTCCGCTTATTCCCGTGTCGATCTCATCGAATATCATTGTGGGCGTATCGTCGTTCTCCGCGCACACGCTCTTTATTGCGAGCATGATACGCGAGAGCTCACCGCCGGAAGCCGCTTTTGCGATCGGTTTAAGGTCTTCGCCCTTGTTTACCGAGATCATGAGCTCGACGTTGTCCATTCCGTTCACGGTGATCTTTCCCTGAGTTATATCAAAATGCAGTCTCACGTCCGGCATGTCAAGAAACCTGAGCTGTTCGGTTATCGCCTCGGTAAGCTTTTCGGCAGCCTTTTTTCTCAGCTCGGAAAGCTCGTTTGCGGCAGCCTTCACCTCTTCCGCAGCCTTATGTCTCTGCTCATTCAGCTCCGCGAGGGTGTTGTCACATTCGGACAGTTCCGCCAGTTCCTTTTTCCATTCCCCGCAGAGGTCGAGTATCTCGTCTGTTTCAAGAGAATACCTGCGTTTGAGCCAGAGTATCCCGCTCATCTTCTCCTCAAGCGCCTGCAGGCTCCCGCCTTCGTCCTCGTCCGGGAGAAGTCCGCTAACATCTGCGCTTATGTCACGGAGTTCCACTGTTAGCGCGGACAGACGCTCGGCAAGCTCACCGCACTCAGGCACATACTTCGTGATACCGCTCAGGAGCTTTGCCGCGGTCTCAGCCATATCCGCGGCACCACGGTCGCTGTCGTCGCCGCTGATGTTTGCGGCTGCACCGGAAAGAGATGAAGCGATCTCTTCGAGGTTGCGCGCGCGGGCAAGCTTTTCCGAGATCACGGCTTCGTCTCCCTTTTTCAGCCCGAGCTTCTCCACTTCCGCTATGTCAGCATTAAGCTTTTCGATGCGCTCGTCCTTTTCGGTGTTCTCGGCTTCAAGCTGCTTTATCCTGCGGGTAAGGGAGGAAAAACTCCTGAACAGCGCGGCGTATTCCGCGAGCTTTTCCCCGAGCCCTGCAAAACCGTCGATAAGATCGCGCTGGTTTGCGTTATCGGTGAGTATGCGGCTGTCCTGCTGTCCGTGAATGTCGATAAGTCCGGAGGTTATCTCTTTCAGCAGGGCGGCTGTAGCGGGGGCGCCGTTTATGCGGACCTGACCCTTGCCGTCTGCCGATATATCGCGTTTTATAAGAAGCTCGCCGTCTGTCTCGTAGCCGTTTTCCGCAAGCTTCTCCGCAACACGGGGCGGAATGCTGTCGAACACGGCGGATACTGCCGCACGACTCGTTCCGGTACGGATAAGATCCTTGTGTGCCCGTCCGCCGAGCACCGCGTTTATCGCACCTATGAGAATGCTCTTGCCCGCGCCGGTCTCACCCGAAAACACGTTGAAGCCCTCGGTAAACTCTATGTCAGCCTTTTCTATGACTGCCAGATTTTCAATATACAGTTCCTTTAACATTCCAGACCTCTGCCTATATCATACCTTTTAGCACTGCGGCAAGCTTTTTCGCGTCATTCTCCGTCCTTACGAGAATGAATATCGTATCGTCACCCGAAATCGTTCCTACGACACTCTCCATGTTCATAAGATCGAACGTTGCGCAGGCTGCGTTCGCAAGTCCCGAATGGCACTTTACGCAGACGATGTTCCCTGCGCAGTCGATACGCGTCACCGACTGGCTGAAAATATTCTCGAAGTGGCGCTTGTTGGCTGTACGCGCCCGCATATAGCAGCTCACGCCGTTATCCGACAGCGCCTTTTCGAGTGCAAGCTCATTTATATCGCGGGACACCGTAGCCTGTGTGACATTATAGCCCCGCTCATTGAGCATTTTACGGAGCATATCCTGATTTTCGATCTCGTATTTCGAGATGAGCTCAAGGATCTCTGCGTGTCTTTGTCTTTTCATCTGTTCTCCAATATTATCCGCACTATTTGAGCGGCTGCATAAGCTTTTCGCTCACTGTGCTGTAAAAGCTTTTCTCGCCTATCTCCACGATAGACAGCTTGACCGACGAACGGTTTATAACGATCCTGTCCTCCGCTGCCACCTCTATACCGCTTCCGCCGTCTATGCTCATGTTCACCCGGCTTCCCTCGTATTCCGCGTAAGACACGGTAATCGTGTCGTTCCCGCTGAATATCATGGGACGGTTAAGAAGTGTGTGCGCACAGAGGAACGTAAGCTGGATGCATTCCACAGTAGGCTCGATTATCGGGCCGCCAGCGGAAAGCGCGTAGGCTGTGGAACCCGTGGGCGTACTGAAAATAAGCCCGTCCGCACGCACCCGGGTGACAGTGATACCGTTTATCTTCACCGTAAATTCCGGGAGCTTCGAGTTCACGTCCTTGAACAGGACGAGATCGTTGAGCGAGGTGTGATCCTGCACGACCCCGTTCCGATGCAGTTTTGCGGACATCATCATGCGGCTGCTGAGGCTGTATTTTCCCGAGCCGAGCGCCGAAAGCTTATCGAGCTCGTCTGCATCTATCGCGGTCATGAACCCGAGCCTTCCGGTATTTATACCGATAAGGGGCTTTCCGGCAAAAGCCGCGCGCTTGCCCCATTTAAGCATCATTCCGTCGCCGCCTACCGTCATAAGCATATCGCTTTCCGCTATGATATTCCCGGAAGCGCTGTATTCAGCCCGCTCGTCGCTGTAATCTGCGCGGACGCTCTCACTAAGCACCGGAGTAATGCCGTGCTCAATGAGCGCGTCGATCACCGACGGCATCGCCTCCATGCTCTTTTCCTTGCCGATGCACGGGCAGACGTATATCTTCATAGCTGTATCATCTCCTACGGTATCATGAACCGCATCAGAAATTCCTTGTTGCCGTCACCGCCGGTTATTTTTGACGGGACGGTGCGGATATCTTCAAAGCCGAGTGCAGCCGCGAATTCCGTTATCTCTTTCACTGCTTTATCGTGCAGTTTCGGGTCACGTACCACTCCGCTCTTGCCTATCTTTGTTTTACCGAGCTCGAACTGCGGTTTTATCAGCACGCAGCCCACTGCGCCCGGTGCAGCAAAGCGCTTTATCTCCGGAAGCACGGCTTTCAGGGAAATAAACGAAACGTCCGCAGTCACGAAGCTCACACTCTCCGGTATAGCAGTCTCATCGGCGCTGCGGATATCCGTATTTTCCAGCGAGACAACGCGGCTGTCGGCGCGGAGCTTCGGGTCGAGCTGATCCGTTCCCACATCGACCGCGTAAACGCGTACCGCTCCGTTTTGCAGCATACAGTCGGTGAACCCGCCGGTCGATGCGCCGATATCAAGGCAGACGCAGTCCCGCGGAGATATCCCGAACGCTTCTATAGCGGTTTCGAGCTTCAGCCCGCCGCGCCCTACATATCTTGTAAGCGCAGAGGAAGCCGATACTGCTATATCGTCCGTATCTTCGCACTGTTCGGACGGCTTTTCCGCCGTTACGCCGTTCACCGTCACACTGCCCTCTCTGATGAGCTGCGCGGCGGAGGTACGGCTCTTCGCAAGCCCTTTTTCGGTGAGTATTATGTCAAGTCTCTGTTTCACTTCTGTGTCTCTCTGTCCTTGCAGCTATATGCGCCGCGTCAAGTCCCGCCTCCGCAAGCTGGGTGTCCGTATCTGCCGCGGGCGCAGGGGCTTCAATGGCGGTGATGTGATACTTTCCGGTAAACCCGCGCTCATAAAGCCTGCAAAGGAACTTCTCGGCGATCCCGCCGCTCCTCATGCTTTCCTCAAAGAAGAACACCCGCTTGTAGCGAAGTGCAGTTTCTACGGCTTCTTCCGGTATCGGATAGATCTTCAGCAGCGTCAGTGTATCAGCACTGTCAACGCTTTGCGCACCGAGCGATATCCTGCCGTATGTCACGATGAGGGTATCGCTGCCGTTCCCGGAAAGGTAACAATCGCTGTACTCGCTCACGCTTCCCTCGGGGCATATCCCGCGGGGATATCGCACTGCGGCTATACAATCGGACTGCAGAGCTTTTTCTATGCACATTTCAAGCGTAGCTTCATCGAAAGGCGACCAGATGGCGGTTCCGGGAACCGAACTTAGCATCGGCACATCGTAGATGCCCTGATGCGTTTCGCCGTCCTCGCCCACAAATCCCGCACGATCAATAAAGAGGACAATATGCTTCCTTTCGATGGACGCATCGTGAACGAGCTGGTCGAAACAGCGCTGCAAAAATGTCGAATACACCGCGAACACCGGTACCATGCCCTGTGAAGCAAGCCCGCAGCAGAACGTGAGTGCGTGCTGTTCGGCGATACCCACATCAAAGAAGCGCTCCGGATACGCTTTCGCGATATGCTCAAGCCCCGTTGCGTACTTCATCGCGGCAGTTACCGCGCATATCCGTTCATCTTTCTCCGCAAGCCTAAGCAGTTTCTTTCCTGCCAGCTCGGAGTAACTCCTGCTGCGCAATCCGGTGTGATTTCCACGGGCAACGCCGTGGTATTCGCCGGAGTTGAGCTCGGCGGGTCTGTAGCCCTTGCCTTTTTTTGTCTTTATGTGAACGATGCAGGGTTCGTTCGTCATCTTCGCGATCTCAAGTATCTCAATGAGCTTCTCAACGTCATGACCGTTCACCGGTCCATAGTATTTAAGCCCGAGACTCTCGAAAATATTGCTCTGGTATATTGCAAATTTAACAAGATCCTTCGTTCCGCTTATCGACTTTGAGATCTCCTTGCCGACTTCGGAATGGGAGAGGAACTCCTTTACAGCCTCTTTCTTGTTGAAATACGAGCGTGACGAGCGCATTCTCGTCAGATAGTCCGAGACTGTGCCCTTACTGCGGGAGATCGACATTTCGTTGTCGTTGAGCACAACGATCAGGTTCTTTACCGACCTGTCGAGATTATTGAGTCCCTCATAGGCTTCTCCGCCTGTAAGAGCACCGTCGCCTATTACCGCAACAACGCTTCCGCTGCTGCCCTCAAGCTGCATAGCCTTCGCGATACCGAGCGCCGCCGAAACGGAAATGCTGCTGTGACCGCCTATGAACGCGTCATGCTCGCTCTCGGTGCTTCTCGGGAACCCGGATATGCCGCCGGCAGAGCGGAGCTTTCCGAATCCCGCGTACCTTCCGGTGATTATCTTGTGTGTGTAGCATTGATGACCCACGTCAAAAACAATTTTATCCCCGGGAGTGGAGAAAACGCTGTGCAGCGCTACGGTAAGTTCCACTGTCCCGAGGTTCGACGCGAGATGACCGCCGGAGCCGGAAACGTTCTCTATAAGGAACTCGCGTATCTCATCACATAACTGCTTTTTTCCGGCTATGTCAAGGCTTTTGATGAATTCAGGACTTATCTCGTCGGATAAGAGCATCTTCTCTCAACCCTTTCATAAATCAATAGGGAACACAAATCCTATAAGAATGCCGAGCAGAGCCCCGCACATGACCTGTATGGGAGTATGCCCGAGAAATTCCTTGAGCTCCTTGAAATCCTCTTCCGTCTCGGCGCTCTCGGACTCTATGTCAACTTCCTCGTCAAGCTTTTCAACTATCTCGTCGTCAAGCTTATCCACCACCTTGCGGAGCCTGTTGATCTCACGGGCGTGCTGACCGGCTTCGCGGCGGACTCCGCAGGCGTCATACATTACGATGAACGCAAATGACATCGCAAGCGATGCTTCTACCGAGTTCACTCCGCATACACGACAGGTGGTCATTGCAAGGGCACAGACAAAAGCGGAATGCGACGAGGGCATTCCCCCCGCGCCCCAGATTCGCTCAAGCCTGAACGTCCTGTATTTAAGCGCATAAAGCAAAGTCTTGAGAAGCTGAGCCACCAGCCAGCTTACCGCCGCGGCAAACAAAACCACATTGATATATTCCGACATTTTACTTTTTCCTTCCGAGAAGCGACATTGTCAGCATCTTCACAAATTCGTTATCCTCAAAGCACTCCAGTGCGTTCATTGCCTTTTCCGTGTATTCCTTTGCAGTTTCCCCGGCCTTTGCAAGCCCGTACATACGCACAAAGGTGTGCTTGTCATTGTCGGCATCGCTGCCGGTCATCTTTCCGAGAACTTCCGGGCTGCTCGTGACATCGAGAATGTCATCAACTATCTGGAACGCGAGCCCGAGAGCTTCCGCATATTCCGCCGCAGCCTCGGCGTACTTTTCCTCGTCCCCGCTCCCGGCGCAGTAAACTCCGCAGAGACACGCGGCTTTCAGAAGCGCCGATGTCTTCATCGAGTACATTGAGATGAGTACATCTCCCGCAAGCTCATTCCAGGCTTCTGCGGTATCTATCTGCTGACCGCCGATCATTCCCTCCGCACCGCACAGGTGAGCAAGGGCGTGTATGCATTTTGCTTTGGCAGGATCCGGTATCGACGCAGATCCGGCTATCGTCTCAAACGGAAGTATTGCCAGCATATCGCCTGCAAGCAGAGCCGTTGTCTCTCCGAAAGCCTTGTGGCAGCTCGGTTTTCCGCGCCGCAGATCATCGTTGTCCATACACGGCAGGTCATCGTGTATGAGCGAATATGTATGCATATATTCCACGGCGCAGGCCGCGTCGAGGGCATTTTCCCGCTTTCCGCCGCACATCTCGCAGAATGCAAGCACAAGTACCGGGCGAATGCGTTTTCCGCCTGCAGAAAGACTGTACTTCGCGGCCTTCACGACCTCGCCCTGGGGCGTTACCTCCGGCGGGAACACATCGTAAAGACGGCTTTCCACAAGCGCGGTGTACTCCTCAAGCATTTCCTTCTCAGACTGCTCCGCCATTGTCTATCCTTTCGACCTCAAGCTTAGCCGCGTCTATGTCCTTCCGGCAGATCTCCACAAGCTTCGCCGCCTCGCTGTACAGCGCGACCGCCTTCTCCAGCGGGAGATCCTTGTCGTCCATTTCCTCGGATATCTCGTTAAGTCTCTTGTAAGCTTCTTCAAACTTCATATCATTTATCCTTCTGAACTCCCTCGACTGCAGCTTCAATGCTTCCGTCGGAGAGCCTTATCCTTATTTTGTCACCCTCGCGTACATCTCCGGCACTCATGAGCACCTTATCACCGCTGTAGGTTATGGAATATCCCCGCAGGAGCACCGCGAGCGGATTCAGCAGCTCTATCACCGACGCGGTATGCACGAAGGCGTTCTCTTTTGCATCGACAGCGGCTTTTGCGCTTCTTCTGATACCGGAATAGACATCGGTGCACTGCCGCGTGCGCTCTTCGAGGATACGCTCCATCTGCATTCTGAGCTTTTCTGCTGCAGGAGCGAGCTTCTGCTCATTCGTCCTGAGCCGCTGCATAGGGCTCTTGGTTTTTATAGCCGTTCCGGTCATGCTCACCGCCACAGTCTTTCTGTCGAGTACTCTGTAAAGCGACACGCCGATTGCGCGCTTCTTCTCATCAAGCTTGTACAGCATTTCCCGCATATCCGGCACGGCTATCTGGGCGGCTTTCGTGGGTGTGGACGCGCGTTCGTCCGCAACGAAGTCGGCTATTGTAAAATCCGTTTCGTGCCCGACAGCGGAGATCGTTGGTATGCGGCTCGCGAATATCGCTCTTGCCACCGATTCATCGTTGAACGCGGAGAGATCCTCTGCCGAACCGCCGCCCCTGCCGAAGATTATGAGATCCGCGTCCGTGCCGTTGGCAATACCCAGCGCAGATACTATGGACGCGGGGGCGTATTCGCCCTGCACGGCGGCGGGAATGAACACGATCTTCACTTCCGGACAGCGGCTCCCTATGTTCTGCAGTATATCATGCAGCACCGCGCCGGATTCCGATGTTATCACGCATATCTTCCGCGGCATTTCGGAGAGCCTCCGCTTCTGACGGAACAGCCCCTCGGCTTCGAGCTTTGCCTTGAGCTCGGCGAATCTTGCGGCAAGCTCGCCCTCGCCCCCTGCACTTACATCGGCGGCAACTATCTGGTAGTAGCCACCCGGCTCGTAGCACTTTACTGTCCCGCGGACAACTACCGCCATTCCGTCTTCGAGCGCAGTTTTTATGTTCTGAGCGGTGTTTCGGAAGATAACCACTTTTATTGAAGCTTCATCGTCCTTGAGGGTGAAGTAGATATGTCCCGAGCGGGCATTCGGGCTGTAATTCGAGATCTCGCCCTTTACGCATAGATCCTCGAATGTCTTTTCCGAGCGGATCATGGACGCGATCTTTCGACCGAGCTGGGAGACGGTGACGGTAAGCGGCTTAGCCGTCATTACTGCCCACCGACCTTATGTAGCTGCCGAGAATGCCGTTGATGAAACCGCTGTCCTGCTTGTCCGCGTACTTCTTCGACAGCTCTATTGCCTCGTTGACCGCACCCTTCGGGGGGATCTTGTCGCTGTACTTTATCTCGTAGAGCGCGAGCCGCAGTATCGTCTTGTTCACTTTCGGGATACGCGATACCTCACGGGTCTTGCTGTATTCCGCTATGATGGTGTCAAGCTCCTCGTATTTCGATATGACAGCCTCCGCGGTCTTTATCATCTCCGGGGTGACTGTCATCTCGTAGGCTTCCTCGCACGCGCCCGCAAGCTCAGCCACTTCCGTCCCGGAAAGTTCGTTCTGGAACAAAAGCAGGAACACGCCCTCGCGTACCTCTCTTCTTGTAAGTTTTTCACTCATTGCAATTATCCGTTCCTGTATAATATTTTAACGCCGTTCAGCCCTCCGAAACCGTGAACGGAGGGCGAAGATTTTATTTTCCTTTGATGCCGACGATCTTGACATTCACCTTCGAGACGGCGATGCCGGTCATGTTCTGAACAGACGACTTGACGTGCTCCTGCACTTGTTTGCCGACCTCATAAGCCTGATAGCCGGATTCTGTTATGACCTCTATGTCGATAGCGGCGGAATCCGCGTCGAGCCTGACCCTTATCGGGGAGACGAGCTTTGCTGTGAGCGGAGCTCCCGAAAGGACTGCAAGCTTATTCACCGAATTTACCGCCACGCCCTCGACCTCGGACGCTGCAGTCTCGGCAATGCTCATGATAACGTTTGTGGAGACCTTGAGAGATCCCGCTGATGAACCTACTGTATTTATGTCCATGATGTACCTCCGGATTTCTGCGGTGACCGGAAAAAAGGCTCCGGCCATTCAATCCATTCTATTATACCACAAAAATCCGAAAAGTACAACTATTTTATTTCAACAATTGTAATATTTTCTGCAGGAACGCTCATCTCGCCGAGAAGAGTGCTTTTTATCTGTGCTGCCTGGGCTGTGTCGAGCCCCTCGGTCTTGACTACGATGTTCGCTGCGGAATCAGTGAGGTAACATAGAGCATCGGAGAAGCCCTGCGCCTTGAGCAGGCTTTCTATGCGGGATTCCTTTTCTATGTAGCTGCTCACCTCACGGACGTCCTCCGAGATGACGGCAAGTTCGTCGGAAGTGCTGTCACCGCCATAGTAAAAGCTCTGGAGCACTTCTATGGACTCATCGCGGCTCCTCTGCTTGTCGAGACGCGCCTTTGCAAAATACTCGTCGGAATCCGTGGAGCTGATGGAGATGTCGCCGTCGGAAGTATCCGCCCCTACGAAGCGTATCTCACCGTATGTGGCAGTCTCCGTCTTTTCACTGTCGGTAGTCTCGACCGGCTTGTTGGCATAAACGAAGTTCACATAAACTGCCGCGCCCAGAAGCACCGCAAGCCCGGCTACCGCGATCTGTTTTCTGCCGATGATAAGGTTTAGTCTTTTGCCAAATTTCATAATGTTCCTCCATTGTTCATGTTTTTGTGCTTTGTGAAATATGCGTCAGCGGCTTCCCGCAACGCTTATATGCAGTGAGCTGATCCCGAAGACCCCCGAGACCGCGTCCACTACCTTTTCTCTGACAGTAACGCTGTCGCCGCCGTCACATACCACGATCACTCCCCTCACCTTCGGCGCAGTCACCGAAACGAGCATATCCGCGTTCTTGCCGTATTCTGTCCGCTCCGACGTATCGAGCGTGACCATGACGCTTGCTTCACCGACTCCGCCGATATGCGAAAGTATCTCGGTGAGCCGCTCTTCAAGGCCGTGTTCATATTCCTCCAGATCCACGGCAGCAGCTCCCGCCGATGCGTTTTCTGACTTCCCGCCGTTTCCTTTCAGGAGCCCCGAAAGTGCCGCAAACAGTATGACCGCCGCACAGACGGCAAATATGATCTTCAGAGCCTTGTCTGTTTTAAGCAGCTCTTTAAGCTCGCCGAAGCCTATGACAGCCTTCATTGCACTTCACGTTCCTTCTTTGTGCGCGGATCCGTTTCCGCAGTCACCTTTATTTTTGTTCCTACGAGCCTTTTGACAAGAACAACAGCTCTGTCTGCGTACTGCTCATGATCTTCCCGTATGAAAACAAGCCTTATTTCACTAATAGATATGCTGCCGCTGTCCGAAATATTAACGCCGATGTAAATTTTTTCGGGAACTATGTTCTCCTCCGCAAGCTTTTCCGAGATGAGCTTTCTCATCTCCCCTGCAACCTCTTCCGAGGTAAGCTGTCGGAGCTGAACACTGTAGTCCGTGTACGACGTGTCGGCGGAGAGTATGTCGGATATATCCCCGAAAGGCAGGACGCCGCTTAACGCATTTATCACCGAAACTGCAAAAAAACAGGCCACAAGAAGCTTTATCTGGGCGCTGAAACGGTCGGCAGGCACCAGCGCCTTATAGACCGAGGTCATAAGTGCGGTCACACATACCGAGAGCAGCAGTTCTTTCATATAAACACTTCCTCATGAACGGCAGAATGCCAGCAGTATCGCCGACGATACCGTGATAAACACGAAAATACAGGCAAGAGCCGCAAGTACCACCGACATCACATTCTCGCCGGATCTTATGATCTTTCCCGCGCTTCCGCAGCCGAAAAGATCGCTCAGTACCCCTGCCGCGAACAGCAGGAATTTATAACACAGCGCTGTTACCGCAGGCGGAAGCATCATGCAGGCTCCCGCCGCGATCCCGAACCCGCCTATGCCGCTCCTTAGCAGCGACAGGCTTCCGGAAACGGTGGAAAGCGCGTCCGAGACAGCACCGCCGACTATCGGTACAGCCGAGGATACCGCGAATTTCAGCGTTTTCATCGCCGCGTTGTCCGCCGACGCGGTTATCACGCTCTGGACCGAAAGGATCCCGAGAAAGATCGTCATTATCAGCCCCAGTCCCCATATCACGAACTTTTTTATCCCCTCGCACAGCCGGTCAAGATTCAGATCCGGGTCAAGGCTCCCGGCGGCAGATATACCGATCATGCAGCTCGAAAGAGGTATGATGACCGACGTTGTGAGGCGGGAAAGCACTTGTATCCCCGTCAGAGCCGCCGCGCTGAATACCGAAGCCGATGCGGTATGCCCGCCTGCGGCCGTAACTCCGGCAAACACGGGGATATATGCAAGCATAAAATCCGACGCTGCATTGAAAGCCGTGCCTGCCACAGAAAGTATGTCACTGAGGTAAGACGAGACGACCACAGCCGCGGATAACGAAACTACAGCGGAATACACCCCCGCCGCCTGACCTCCGGAAGTATCGCTCACCCCGGAAAGTACCGATGCCAGCAATATCACCGCCGTTACCGCAGCAAACATAGTGAGCGGCTTGTCCGCCTGCTCTGTGAAAACCGAGATTATCTGCTCCCAGATATCCCCGATCTTTATGTTCTCAGCCCCGCCCTGCGGCGTTATCCCGCTTTCGTCAAGCATCTCCCTCGCTTCGTCCGGAAGCGCGCCGTAAAGCTCCTCCGACCCGAATTCCGCAGAACACGGGAACTGCACAAAAAAAGCCGCCGCTATCACAGCAAGCACCGCCGTAAGAATGCGCGTCATATTATCAGTCCCTTTATTATCTCAAGCATGGCTCTGAAAAGCGGAACCGCCGTCAGCAGCACAGCCGCCTTTCCCGCAAGCTCTATCTTCGCCGCCACCGCGCCTTCTCCGCTGTCGCGGCAGCATTCGGAAGCCAGCCGGGTTATGATGCAGACCGCAAGCGCCTTCATAAGCACCGCTATGTATGAAGCATCCGTACCCGCTTCCTCCGCAAGCTCGTTTATAAGACCAAGAAGCGGAGATATCTGTGTCAGAACGGCATAAAGTATCACCACCGAAGCTGCGAGCGATACGAACATCGCCGTGCCGCTCCCTATCCCCCGCAGAAGAGCCGCAGCTGCCGCAGCCGTGATACCTATGCCGACAATTGCAGCAATATTCATACATCACAGCCCGAAAACGCTTCTTATGGTATCGAAAAGCGTCCCTATTTCTCCCACAAGCATCATAAGAACCACAACAAGTCCCGCTATCGTGGTCATCATCGCCTGCTCGTCCTTGCCGGATTTTTTCAGCAGTATATCAAGTACCGCAACGATTATGCCGACTCCGGCGATCCTGAAGATCAGATCTATGTCCATAAGCTCACCACTGTCAGATAATGATAATTCCCGCGCCGAGACCGCACAGCATGAATACCTTCATCAAAGCGCCCGACCTGCGTGTGCAGTCCGCTTCCGCAGCCTCAAGCGACCGCCCGAGCATCTCCGCAGAAAACGCCAGCATAGCTGTCTGGCCGTCGGTGTCGGTCTCCCCGAGCCGCGCTCCCGTTTCCGCGAGCATATCCCTGTCGCTTTCAGAAAAGAACGGTGCAGTTCTCGCTGCTTTCACCCAGGCTTCCTGTACCGGCTGACCCTGTGAAATGCCCGCAGCTACGCGTTTCAGGAAGGCGGACTCGGTGTATGCGGCCCCGCCGGAAAGCTCCGCGATGAGCGTAGTCAGCGGAACGGCGCTGTAGCGTATCCGCGCCGACATATCCCCCACCAGCGCCACAACGAGCCTCAGCTGTCTGCACCGCGCCTTAAGCACCGACGAGAATACGGCTCCGGCAGCCGTACAGATCATTGCCGCTCCCGCAGCCGCCAATATCCTCACTTTTATCCACTCTCCAAAGCCCCTTGACTTTTCCTATGTTCTCTCCGCTTCCGAGAAGCGCACAGTAATTCACTGCACCCGAGTCTATAAGCGCGCATACCGCACGGTTCCGCGCCGCTTCCGCCATGCTCCCGCAATGCGCCGAAAGAATGAGCTTCACGCCCTTTCCCGCGCACTCAGCAAGCTGTTGATACTCGCCGCCGACCTCGTCGCAGATAAGATACTCCGGCGACATGAACCGCACCGCCCTCATTATCCCCTCGGTCTTAGGAAACATATCGAGCACGTCACAGTTCATTCCCAGATCGTTCTGCGCAGTTCCCTTATATACTGCGGCGATCTCACCGTTCTCATCTATGACCGACGTCCGGGCGAATGCCGAAAGAAGCCGGGCGTAATCCCGCAGAAGCGTGGTTTTTGCGCTAAGCGGCGGCCCGAGTATCAGCAGCCCGTTCAGGTCCCTCTCAAACGCGGTAAGGCTCATAAGCTTCTCGGCTATTCCCTTGTGTTCGGCTGCAATACGAAGGTTGATCGACGATATATCCTTTATTGCAGTGACCTCGCCGCCTTTTATGACCGCTGTTCCCGTAAATCCGGCTCTGTGACCGCCTTTGAGGGTCATACGTCCCTCCGCAAGCTCCCGCTCCGCGCTGTACAGTGAATAGTCGCAGAAATACTTGATGCAGGCGCGCAGTTCGTCCGCGGAAGATGTTTTTCCGACGCAGATATGCCGCTCCGAGGGAGTCTCGACGATCACCGGTCTTCCGCTCCTCAGCCGTATCTCACAGGCTCTCTCAGCTATCCTTGCGGGGACAGTCCGGAGCACGTTCTCAAACGGTGGGAGTAGTGATGACGCATCATAAAATCTGTCTGTCTTGTCCATGTTTGTCCGTCCTTTTCGTTTTGTTTCTATACTGCATTCTATGCAGTCAAGGTAATGTATAGAACACAACGGTAGGACGTATCGGGATTTTCCGCAAAACAAAAAGACCTGTGTAAAAACACAGGTCTCATGTTTATCGTCAGCCGACTCTTATCCCGTTCTCAAGCAGATCCTCAAAGTCCGCGATAGGCACAGGCTTCGCGTAGAAGAAGCCCTGGGCGGTATCGCAGTTCGTGTGTTTGAGGAAGTCCACCTGCTCCTCGGTCTCGACGCCCTCGCAGATAATGTCGATATCCATTTTGTCCGCCATGTCGATAACGCTCGAAAGGAGAATGCTTTCTTTCTCCTGCATATGGTCGCCGGAGAAAAATCCCTTGTCTATCTTGAGTACATCAACAGGCATACGTTTCAGGAGGGACAGTGAAGAATAACCCGAGCCGAAGTCGTCGATCGACACTTTGAATCCCTTTTCCCGGAGCAGTCCGAGGGTTCTTATAGCATCGTCCTCGTTTGCGATGAAGACGCTCTCGGTGAGTTCCAGCTCGATAAGACCGGGATCAATGCGATAGCGGTGAACGATTTCGATAAGGTGAGAGATAAAGTCGTTCTTAAGCATATGGATACGGGAAACGTTCACGGAGATCGGAACTACTTCCTGACCCGCATCTATGCGGCGGCGCAGGTATTTGCAGACTTCCTCATATACGAAGAAGTCGATCTTTACTATGTAGCCGTTCTTTTCGAGGAACGGAACGAAGCTGTCCGGGGTAACGACTGCGCCGTTGGGCTTTATCCAGCGCACAAGAGCCTCCGCGCCCACGATACGGCTCTGGGAGATCGAGACCTTGGGCTGGAAGAACACCTTGAACTCGCTGTTTTTCAGAGCCCTCATGGCATCTCCCGCGATCTCGATGGTGCGGTTGAGCTCCTCGCGCATCTCGGCTTTATAGACGCTGCATATCGCTATGCTGTGTGCTTTGGAGAATTTAAGGGCAAGGTTTGCGTTGTCAAAGCAGGTATCAAAGCTGAACGCGGCGGTCATATCGGGGATATAGGCGCTGGACATGATGCCGAAGCTTGAATTGCCGCCGACAAGGAGCTCGTTGGACGAGAAGCGTCTTGTGAAGTTCTCGAACTCGTCAACTATATGCTCGTCGTACTCCGCGAGAGCGCAGAAACGATCGGCTTCCACCCTGCACACAAAACGTATCTTGTCGGTAAAATAGGAGAATGCCGACGCGAAGCTTTTAAGCAGCTCGTCACCCTCTTTGTAGCCGTAGCGGCTGTTGACATAGCTGAAATTCGAGAAGTCCGCCATAAGGAACACGAACTTGTCGTTTTCAAAGACAGTCTCCATGTATTTTACCACATGATTCTTGAAACAGCGGAAATTCATAAGCCCGGTGAGCACATCGTAGCTTGCGGCATAATTCGCGTTGTCCCGGGATTTCTCCGACTCGCGGAGCTTTATAAGGTAAGAGAAGATCGTGCGTGTAAGATCCTTGAGCACCTTTGCCTCTTCTATCGAACACACATACGCAGCTATGGGATCCTGGAAGCTTACCATGCCCACAAGCCTGCCCGCGCGGAAAAATCCGCAGACTGTCGCCGAGCCTATCCTGTTGGCAACAAGATACGAAGCGTAGGCATTGTCACGAAGCGTCTCGCTTGACTCGGGGTGAATGCTTAGAAGGAAGTTCTTGTCGAAGTGACTGCAGAATTCGTTGAGCTCCTTGTTCGAGAAGCGTATCGAATCTACTCTTGCAGCATCGGCGCTCTTTGAACGCCAGATATATGTATCCTTGAATGTACGGCCGTCAGATCCGCATTCCGAAACAACGATCCTGCCGGAATGGAAGTGTTTTCCGGTCTTTTCGATTATAGACTTGACTGCGGAATCCATATCAAGTCCCGCTTCCGCCATTTCAAACGCGCTTGAGAGCAGGTCGGAGCCGAATCCGGTGGAATTGGTGAAGAAGTCCATTCCCTTATGATAGCGCTCCACTCTTGTGACGGGCTTCTCGTCATCTACCGGGATCTCGCTGTCCTCATCGGTATAGAAGGTGAAGCAGCTCTTTCCGGCGCGCTTGGACTTGTATAATGCAATATCCGCCTTTTTGTAAAGTTCATCGAAGTTATCGCCGTCTTTCGGGAAAAGGGCGATACCGAGACTTCCGGAGACTTTTACCGCATCGTCTTCCTCGTTGTTGTAGATAAGGCTGAATATCTTGCAGATATCGGAAGCCTTGGACTCGATATGGGACTTATGGTTCATACCCCGCAGGAAAACGATGAACTCATCGCCGCCTATACGTCCGATAACGTCGTTTGCGCGGAACAGATCCTGAAGCTCCTGGGCGAGATCGTTGAGGAAGCTGTCGCCGAAGAGATGACCCTTGGTATCGTTGACGTACTTGAAGTTATCGACGTCAACTATGATGAACGCGTCATATGTGTCGCGGCTGTCTGTACGCAGAAAGCTCTGAATGAGGGTCTTGGTTGCGGACTTGTTGTAGAGCTTTGTGAGCGGATCGCGCTCGGCTCTGTCGATAAGGCGCTGGTTCGCGATCTTGATCGAGCTTATATCCTCGATCTTTCCGACTGCGCTGCGGTATTCGCTGTCAACAGCTCCGCGGTCGGTCTTGAGGGTAAATCTGTACCAGCGGTAATCCGGATCTGCGGGAAGCTTCATACGAAGCTCGAACACACCGCTGTCAACACCGGTCTTGAGGTTGTTGCAGATCAGTCCGTATGTCTCCTCGTCCTCGTCGCAGAGATACCCGCTTGCATTGAAGTAGTTCTCGAAATCCTCAACGGTGAGGCAGTTCACGAAAGAGCCCCCGACATTCTTGTAAGCCATAAGGATATCGCTGTTTTTATCGTACTTGAATATATAGTCCGCGGATATCGACATGACGGAGAACATCATATCTATCATCTCGCGGCTTTCCTTTGCCGCGGTCCCGAGGTCGGAAATATCATGCAGCAGAACGCTGCATCTGCTGTCGTGACCGAAGTTCTCGACACTCACCTCTGCATACATGGACAGATGAGAGCCGTTAAGCTTCGACGTCTGCACATCTATGCCGAAGATATGGCAGTTCTTTGAAAGTGCATCTACCTTTCCGAGGAGCGCGGACGCATATTCACGCCCGAGGATACGGAAGCCGTACTCGTTCGGCTCGATATCGAGGTAATCTTTCTTGGTACACCCGAGAAGCGCGAAATACTTATCATTCGCCCATGTCAAGCGTGCGAAATTTCCGTCATATGTAAACACCGCAGCCGCGCAGGGGATCTCCCCGAAAAGCGCTTTTTTTTCGGTTGCTTCACTGACAATTTCCATTGTATCATTCCTGCCTTCCGATTATTATGGCATTCCCGCGGTTTAAACGTTCCTGCCGTGTTTTCAGTTGAAAACGAGCTTCATATATGTCTCCCGGTATGTAAGGTCTTTTCTGTAAGCCAGACGAAGCTTGCCGCCGACCATGACCATACCGAAGATCTGCATATCATCGCCTTTGTCAAGAGTGTAGATCTTCTTTGCCGTCTTTGTGGAAAGGTCGAGAGAATAAACGCACTTGTTGGAGTTGAAATAAAGCTTGCCTTTCCTGTATGCGACGGACGAATATATATCAAGATAGGAACGTGTCCCATACTCGAAGGACTGGGCTCCCGCAGCGGGTCTTGTGCAGTACCAGCAGCTCTTCAGCTTTGCGACCACCTTGCTCGTCTGATCGCTTATGCTGTATCTGCGTATATTTATGGTATGCTTCAGGTCATCATCTTTTCCGCCGTCGGAAAGATAGTAATAATTTCCGTCAACATAACACAGCGCGCTGTTCACACCGTTCCAGAATGCCGAGTCGTAGGAAGTATCTGATGCAGTACCGAAATTCCCGGCGACGTACCAGTTTCTGTGCATACTCGACGTTGATCTGCACTTCTTGTCACTAATGAGGAAGTTATCGTGGTGAATGCCGCCGTAACGGTCGTAATTCTTCGAGCCGTCGGTATCATTCACGTCATCGAGGGTCAGATCCACATGATACCAGTTGTTTCCGATCTTCACATAATTCCAGATATGATCCTCGGTAAAGGAATAAACCGCCGTACAGTCTATACCGAGATAATTGTTGAGGATATACGAATACGCGAGTGTATAACCCTGGCAGACACAGGAATTGCTCACGAGACAGTCGAAAGCATTGTACTTTCTTCTTGAGTAATCGTACCGACAGTTGAGAATGATGTAGTCATGCACATACAGAGCTTTATCAACATCGCTCATATCGTCCGTGATGCCCGCAACCGCTTCTTCAGCAGCGCTGTCGAGCTGTTTTTTCGCGGCGTCAAGACTCGCCTGCGGTATGCTGTATTCAAAGCCCACCGTGTATATCTTGGAACTGTCGTATGAGTATGTAAAGGCATTTTTCACGAAAAACAGTTCCGGGTGGCTGTAATAGACGGACGTTACCATATTTATGGTCTGATCCTTGGTCCAGCCGTACTTGTCCACATAGCCGCCGATATCTATCTGAGCGCTGTGGTAATCGTTTAAATGCCCGACAATATAATCTCCGAGTTCATCGGTCGCCGCGTCCGCATATGCCGGAAATGCGGCAGCTGCCGCTGCTGTGACCGCAGCAATTATAAAAGATAATATCCTTTTCAAAAAAAGACCTCACGTTCATAAACAATAATAATGCATTATTAAATAATATTATACTATATTTTATCGGATAAATCAAGCCCTTTTATGCAAATATCTGAATATATTTTGCAGCCGGACACGTCCTCTCATTCCCGGAAAGCGCATTTCAAGCGGTATCGGTGGGCTGTTCGACCCGGAATGATTCAGCAGATCCGGATATTTCCGGCCGGCGAAGCTCCGGAAGAAAACAGCTCTCCCGAACTGAAACTGCCCAAAACGGAGTAAAAGAAAAGCGACCTCCGTGTTCTTTATCACGAAAGTCGTTTTTTGATGCAGACAGTTTTGGAAGTGCTCACACAGCTATTGCCCTGCACCGTCTTCCCCGAAAAAATCAAATATCCTCCGGTTGAAGTCACCGGCTTCCTCATATGCCGCGTGACCGAGCTCCGGATATATGTGGAGCCGGCTTCCGGTTATAAGCTCGTGCAGTTCCCCGGCAGCCGCGGCGCCCACTGTCTTATCCTTACCGCCACCGATTATGAGCGTCGGACATGATATATTCTTCAACACAGCCCGCGCGTCAAAACCAAGTATAGCGTGTGCGTTTATCAGAAACCGACGATAGCTTTTCTGCCTTCCCACAAATCCGAGAAGCGGCAGAAAGGCACGTTTTTTTCTGAGATACTCGTCGGAATAGCTTTTCTCCGCAGTATCAAGCATAAGCCGCTTATGATCGCCGCGCTCCGCCATTCCGATCCAATCGGCCACAACTCTCGCGATCGTCTCATTGGCATAGGGCGCTGTGACTGCAAGAACAAGCTTGTCCACCATTCCGGGGTTATCTGCGGCTATGTACTGTGAGATCATGCCGCCCTGGGATACACCCGCTATGCACGCCTTTCCGATACCGAGCGTCTTCATCGCGGCAGCCTGATCCGCAGCCATATCGCGTATGGAATAGCCCTCCGGCATCTCGTCCTTTCTGCTGAACATATATACGGTGTACTTTTTAAAGAACGGTCTGTAAGGCTTTGCGAGAAGCGCAGCTTTGCCGCGGACTGTCGCAAGCCCGTCGGAGAGCCCCGGGATCAGTATGACTTTCTTTTCCCCGCTTCCGAATGACACATATGACATGGACGTATTTCCTACAGGTACAGTCCCGTTTTTTAAGTCCGTTCCCATTTTCAGTCTCCTTCCGGTATATGCAGGAAGATCATCTCAGCTCATTATACTCCTTGCCGTTGATTACGAACCGGAACCTTCCGCCCTCGACGACAGGTTCCCCGACACCGTGGATATAGCAGGTCGTTATCTCCGAAAGTATGGTCGCTGCAATATCGTATGCTTTCAGCACAAGTTCCGCGACACCGTTCACTCCACCGAAAACCACGACTTTCTCACCCTCAGCGGAAACAGTCGATGAAGCACGCGAGATCCGTATATGTGAATCGCGGTAAAGAGATCCGAACAAGACCGCCTGCTCGGCTCTCGCATCTATCCTGATATTGGTGCTTTCCGCACGGATATCAGCACTTTCACCCATGACAGTTCCCAACGCGGCGGCGAGTATCCCTCCGACGCTGCATTTTATGCTTGAATACACGGTATTTATATCTGCATCTCCGTTGACCGAGCCTATGGCTGTGCAGTGTGCCCCGCTCGTAACCGTCTCGATGTCGCACCCGACCATATCTATCTTTGTGCTGCCGTTGACAGCCCCGATGCATACCCCTATACTGCCGAGGGACTTCAGAATATATCTGCCCCTTCGTATATCTATCCTTCCGCCGAGTCCGGAGCCTATGCAGGCTCCCTCATGACTGTCGGAGAATATGGACACAGTTCCGTCCTGGTCAAAGATAAGATCACCGTGCAGGGATCCCATATCATTTCCTATACCGTAATAGTCCGCGCCGCTGAGCTTGATGTCAATATTGCCGTTTCCCTCAAGCCGCAGCACAGATGTTTCGGGAACTCTTATGCCGCTGTTGCTTAGCCGGTTA
Organism: Ruminiclostridium sp.; assembly: GCA_017635095.1. Lineage (GTDB taxonomy): Bacteria > Bacillota > Clostridia > Oscillospirales > Ruminococcaceae > Ruminiclostridium_E. Next base: position 43,035 of record JAGBMA010000083.1, read on the forward strand.
TTTCCCGCGAGAGCAATAGTGACATTGCTGTTTGCCCCTATGTCGATGGCGGGACGATCGTTGGTGTTGGACAATGAGGCAGTGTCAAGCACGAGCCTGCCCGAAAAGTTCTCGGCGATATCTATGTGGATATTGCTGTCGAGGTTCGGGTTTCCCGCAACGGTAACGTTTCCGTCATGATAATCTATTCCTATGCGGATACAGTCAAAGCCTTCTTTAATGAGCTTGTCAAGCAGGACTCTCTCCGAACGCTCCGCATTATACACCCTGAGCCGCTTACCATCCTCACGCTCCTGTCTGTGGGCGCGGATCTCCGCCCGTATCTCATATGGTATGGACGGAATTATATCGGCCGAAGGTCTTGCAGTATAGAAGCCCTGTATAAGATCCGCGCCGAGCAGTATCACGGTTCTGAGTTCCTCGGTGCTCTCCACGCCCTCGGCGAGTGCCATTATATTGTTCTCATGGCAGAACTCTATGATCTCGCGGACAAAGTGTTTCTTGTTCGGGCTGTTCTCGATACCGCTGAGAAGAGAGCGGTCGATCTTGACGTAGTTCGGTGTGTATCTTAGCAGGTTGCTGATATTTGAATAACCGGTGCCGTAATCGTCTATGGCGATACGGATATTGAGACCGCGGTATTTCTCTTTTATGTCGTTCAGCTCCGCATCGTTGAACTCCGAATCCTCGGTCATTTCAACGACAACCTTGTCCGACAGCAGCCCCAGCAGCTCGCCTATGTCATTCGATACAGCGGGGTCGATATGCACATTCGGCATACTGTTTATGAACACCAGACGTCCGTCGAACAGTTCCTTGTTCTCCTTGATGTAATTGAGCACGTTCAGGAAGGTATATTTCTCCACTTCCGAGAGCCGGTCGGTCATCTCAGCGTATTTCAGGATATGGAACGGAGTTATATCCGGCATATCCTTCGCGCGCATTAAAGCCTCATAAGAATAGATCTCGCCGTTATCGACGCGAACTATAGGCTGGAAATGGTATGTGAACAGGTTGAAGTCGATTATTTTCTGGACGCGAAGGATCTCATAATGCTCCGTCTCGGACAGGTCTGTGCTGCTGCGGATCGTTTTATTGCGTCGTTCTTCCCGCAGAGTGATAAGCTCGGATATAATAGCATATATCCTTGTTTTAAGAGATCCGAGTTCGTCATCTTCACCACTGCTGAAAAAAAGATCCTTATACTCATTGTTGAGCGTCTTAAGTTCCTCGCGGTTACTGACGTTCTTCATTTTCTCAAGATATTCACTCAAAAGCCTGATAGTATTGTCCGGCATCATCATGCTCCTCTCTTTTTTTCCTTTCGTCCGGTGATCCTGCGTTCTGCAGGCATTACTGCCCGGCAATATATCCTTTCCGGATCAGATATTCCACCGATCTTCGCTGTCGTTCTATCGAAGCTGTCTCGATCAGGATCGTTTCGGGAGACATTACATCGGAAAGCAGCCCGTAAAACCGATCCCAGTCTATTTTTCCGTCTCCTACCGCAAGGTGAAGATCATTCTCCAGATCATTGTCGTTTATGTGCATATGTTTTATGTACGGTGAGAGCAGTTCACACCATTCCGCTATTTTATTCTCATCTCCGAATGCGCATGAATGAGCGTAATCAAGACATATGCCGAACCGTTCCGTGCCGCGCATTGCCTTACCGAGCTCCGCAATCACATAAGGGTCCGTGTCGAACATATTTTCCATATAGACTTCAAGCCCTTTATACTCTTCAAGAATACGCTGCCAGAACCGGCAGTTCATTTCTGTCCACCGCTGAATATACGATCCGAGTCTGAAATTCGGCATATGATTAGTATGGAAAACTACTCCCTTTACACCAAGTTCGGCTGCAATATCCATGCTCTGTCTTACACGCATCTCCGAGATCTCACGGATCTTACTGTCCTCGCTGAAAATAAGCACATCATAAAAATCACCGTGCATTGTAAGAGTTTCCGGCATTTCATATGAACGGTACATCTTTATCAGACTTCGGCACTTGTCCTTATCATCAAGCACGTCGGGGTGAAAAAAGTCATCAAACTCAAATCCCAGTCCATATTCGGAAGCAAGACTCAGACTTTCTTCCACACGTTCCGGGTCAGGGATTATAAGATATGTGGGATCATTTCTCATCTTTATTACCTTCACTGACATTTATAGAAACAAGAGAATACACAAATACTCCCTTAGATTTTCCTTTTAACGGTATCTCTCCTATGGCTTCCGCAGTTATCCTGTCTTTTACCCGTTCATATACTGCCTCGCTTATCAGTATCTGCCCGCGTTTCGCGTTTGACTCAAGTCTTGATGCAGTATTTACCGTATCTCCTATTGCAGTATAGTCCATGCGGAAATCACAGCCTATATTTCCTACCACTGCTTCTCCGCAGTTTACACCGACGCCGAAAGCGACAGATCTCCCGTACTTTTCCATGAACTCATTCTCTATTGCCGCTCCGCCGTCAACTATATCCTTTGCCGTTTTTACAGCACGGAATACATAATCATCAAGATCGAAGGGCGAGTTGAATACCGCCATAGTGGCATCACCTATGAACTTGTCAAGCGTACCGCCGTTTGCAAAAATAGCGTTCGTGGTAAGATTAAGGTAGCGGTTGATTATATCGACTACCTTCTCCGTTTCAAGGTTTTCCGACAAAGTTGTAAAGCCCCGTATATCAACGAACAATACTGCGATATCCCTTTTTTCGCCGCCAAGCTTTATGTGATACTTTCCGCTTTTCGCTATTTCTTCAACTACCTGAGGAGCAACGTACTTTTTGAATGCAGTTGTGATCTTATGTTTTTCGATCGCTTCTTCGGCGTATTTTATGCCGAGATTCACAAGATACGACAATATTGCCGCTAACGGAACATACACAGCCTGAACCATAACTCCGGATCTCCACAGGAGTACACAAAGTACGAACCACCCTGCGGTGAGAACTGCAACTATCGGCGTGTTTATGCGAAATCTTACCTTGCGCGTGAACACAAACACTGCAAGACACACTATGACAGAAACCGCGGTAAGAAGCGTTTTATCCGCAGGCACAACATATCTGTTATCCATAAGAGCCTGCAGGATATTTGCATTTATCTCTACGCCGAACATCTGATCTCCGCTGTTGGGTACGGAAAATTCGTCACGAAGACCCGCTGCGTATCCGCCTATAAAAACTATGCAGTCCCTGAATGCGCGGGGATCCACTTTTCCGCTGAGAAATGCCCATACAGGAACACACTCGTAATCATAAGGCTTCCCGGCGTAGTCGATCCAGAACCTTCCTTCGTGATCCAGCAGAGGTTCGGAAGGCTGAATGCCTTCTTTTTTGCAATATTCCGTATATGTGCGATACGCAAGGCTCTGAAGCTCCTCGCCTTCGTATTCATCTGTAAGCCTTACGCTTCGTACCATTCCGTCGGCACCGATATCGGTGTTCACGAATCCGAGTGCAGAATACCCGGAATTGATCGGCTTCTGAACAGAATTGATATAATACGGATCCACATATCCGACGCCCTCACCCGTAGGGATATATTCTGTGGAATAATCTATATACTCCGCACTTATGATCCTGTCACTGTTACGGCAAGCCTCTGTGAATCTCGTATCGCCGTCTTCAGATCTGCTTCCGAGAAGCAGGATATCGAGAACGATCAGCTCGGGCTGATCTCCGAGTTTCTCTATAATCTGCGCATAAACATCTCTCTGCCATTCAGATGAATTTCCGAGCATTTCGAGTGACTCTTCCGAATCGTCGATACCGATCATCTTTATATGATGATTTACTCCGCGAGGCTGCTGATAAAGAAGATCACAGACCCTGTCATCTATGTAACCGAACACATCAAAAAATGCAATAAGGAAAATGATTATTCCACAAACAGCCGCTTCCGCTGCCGAAACTATTGTCTTACTTTTTATCATATTCTTTTTCTCCGCTGCGTTTTCTGGCACGTCTTACGATAACAGCAGCAATCACTGTTACCGATACAGCCGCGACGACTGCAGCAACATATACCTCTGCGTGACTTTCCGGCATATAGATCTTCTGCGGCATCTGAAGATCACCGCCGTCAGGAGCGCTGACATTTTCCGCTGATACGGGTGCGGAGATCGCTTCGCCCGCAGAACCGAACGAAAGCGTCACTCCCTCGGTAGGAACAAGCGTGAAAGTCTCGGAATGTCCCTGTCCGCAGTCGTATGTATATGTCACATTTCCGGTAATGTTGATGAGCGTGTGACCGTCAGCGTCAAGCTCGGCGCCGGTGAGATCAGACATACGGGATACATCGAAACCGGGTATTTGGTTTAGGTCAAATGTGTCGGAGAGGGGGATAGGCATGGCATTGCCCGAAACATTAAAGAGATTGACATTATCCACGTTAGTCAGATCAACAAATGGAAGGTGATTATTGCTAAGACTTATCTTACACAAACTCGGATTCTGGCTTAAATCGATCGATGTTATTTTGGTGCCGCTAATCATAATACCCACCATAGAAGTATTGTTGGAGATATCAATACGCGATATTTTAGTATCTGAACAATATAGATAATCCAAAACAGGATTATTGTTCAAATTCAGAACCGATATCGCTGTCTGACTACAGTCAAGATAAGCTAATGCAGGATTGCTGCTAAGATCCAGCGAAGTTATATTAGTTTCGCTACATTTCAGTATTTCAAGTTCAGATAGACCGTCTAAGTCAAGTTCAGATATATTAGTCACACTACATACAAGGAATCTTAATTTCGTATTATTAATTAAATCAAGACTTGAGATTTGTGTGTTGTCGCATACAAGCTCACTTAATGAAGTATTCGCACTGACATCAAGAGAAGTTATTCCTGTACCGCTGCAGTCAAGTTTCTCTAACGAAGTAAAATACTCAATACCCTTAACAGAATAGATACCATTCATAAACTTTACACCGGAAAGATCTTTAATTAAAGCGATTTCTTCCTCGCTCAACACTTCGTTCCCGTCTGTATCAAAATTATCACTTACATAAGTTCTGAATGTACTGTCAGGGAAATTCGTGCTGTCGATAGCCACGCCGGTGGAGCCGGACGTTTCATTGAAATTGTCCGCTTTGAGAGAGAATGATACCGAAAATCCCTGTCCGCAGTCATAAGTATAGCTTACGGTATCCTGTGTAAATGTCAGCACAGTACCGTCGAGGGCAGCACCGACAAGATCTGACGCACGGGTTATGTCAAACCCGTCTATTGCTGAAAGATCGAATTTGTTGCCGGTGGAGAGAGTTACGGGGTGGACATTATGAGCGGCATTAAATGTCTTGATTTTTGGATTATTTGTTAAATCGATATATGCAAGCTGATTTGAATGAACACTTAAATATGTGAGCTCCGGATTGTGGGACACATCAAGATAAGTAATAGTGTTTGATGTACATTCAAGATAGTCGAGCTTTGAATTATTTCTGATATCGAGTGACGTTAGCTTGGTTAAAGAGCAGGATAATCTTGATAACTCGGTATTATAGCTGAGATCCACATTAGAAACTTCCGTTGCGGAAAAAACGAGTTCTTCGAGCAGGGTAAAAAACTCCAGTCCGGTCAGATCATCTGGAAGATAGTTTTTTCCAGAATAGCTGTAGGCACCACCAATACTAATGTCTTTGACTTTATCTATCTCTTCTGCGCTGAGACAGCCGTCTTTATCAATGTCAAAACGAGTGATTATAAAATTCCTAAGATCATCGTCAGGGAAATTCGTGCTGTCGATAGCCACACCGGTGGAAGCCGGACCGGTCACATTGATGTTTCTGACGGTTATCTCGGGCTGCCACAGCATTATTTCACCTGACGAACCCACTTCATCAATACGCGATATCAGACTTTTGCTCAACCTGAAAACATATGCGCCAGAGGCTGCAGTATCGCGGCATCGGAATTTCAGCGTGAATTTCAGTCCTTTTGACAGGTCGATATCCGCCTGCGAGCGAACCGCTGCCAAAACCCATTTTCCGTCGCCATAATTTATAATCCCGGACAAAGAATATGAGCTGTCTGTGCTCACGATCTCAAAAGCTTCCTGATCGTAGTCCAGACGAAATTCAATAACATCGGCACTGTCATTGACAGGCGGTACAGAAATTATTACATCGAACTCTTTCCCCGCTGTTACCTCAGCTGCAGAACCATACACGCCGCCGCCTATAACAGGATAGGAACCGGGATCCGAAGCATTGATGTAATTTGCTGCCTTGAGAGAGAATGTCCCGGAATGCCCCTGCCCGCAGTCATAAGTATAGCTTACGGTATCCTGCGTAAATGTCAGCACACTCCCGTCAAGCACTGCACCTCTGAGTCGGGAAATTCTCGAAACGCTGAAACCCGGTATCGTTGAAAGATCAAACCTGTTATCTGTAAGTGTTACCGGACAGATATTGTTTTCAACGGAGAATATCCTGATATTCGGGCAGCGTGAAACATCTAAATAAGCAAGGGACGCATTATTACAGTATATAGTTTGCAGAACAGTGCAGCCGGACAGATTGACCGAATGAATACTTGTTCCTTCAAGCCGCAGATCCTTGAGCTTTGAATTTGCCGCAAGCTTTATACTTGAAAGATTTACGGAATCCTCACATAAAAGTGTTTCAAGTTCCGGATTACCGGACAGATCAAGGCTCTTTACACCGCTGTCTTCTCTGCAATTCAGATATTTCAGAGATGTAAGATATTTAATACCCTCAAAGCTTTTCACATTATTATCGGAGAAAAGATAGATCCTTTCTGCAGCTTCCGTTTCTGCCGCGTCCAGATATCCGTTCCCGTCACTGTCAAAATTCCTGATGACATATGCCCTGAACACTTCATCAGGGAAATTGACAGAGCTGATGCTGACACCCACAGGTACGCGCGGAACATCGGGTATCGGAGCATAACCTCTTGCGGGAGTTGTAACAGTGGGAATAATAGTATTGTTCGGGGGCGCATTGACTGCCATAACGGGCTGGCTGACAGATGTCGTTATGGCAGGAGTTGTAGCTTTAACAGTTGTTTCCGCAGTCGCTGCAGTAACCTCTTCGGTTGTTGTGACGGTAGTTTCTGCTTCCGTATCTGTTGTCGTAGTTTCGGGCGTCGTGATAATTATAACAGGTATAGTTTCATAAATAAAATCACCTGCAAATATATCCTCTGTTCCTATAGTCGTATGTTCCACAACTGCGGCGATCATACCTGTATCCGGAACTGCACCCGATGTAACTGCATCAGCTTCATCTGCAGTTGTTACCGCAACTGTCATCATTTCCGTTTCCGGTGCCTTTGTATCTTCGGTCATCAAACCGTCGGGCTCAGGCAGAGTCGTATCGTAATCGAATCCTTCGTCGATCCACACGACAGGAGAAAAACCTTCCACCGGCTCGGTCTCCATGAACTGCACCGTAAGCATAAGCCCCTGAAAAGGCGCCATATCCGGCACAAGTGTTGTGACCGAAGTCTCAGCCGGAGTTGTGGTGCTCCCGGACGTTGATGTCACGACCGCCGATGTTTCTGCGGGCTCTGTATCGGAAGTCGTTTCTTCTGCAACAGCAAATATCAATATCCTGTTTTTTACATTGCCGAATAATTTCATACTGATATAACTCCATTCATATCAATAAAACTATAAATATAAAGAAAACGGGACATAAATATACATGATATTATATCATAATACCATTCTGTTTGCAAGTTTTACCGGATTTTTTATAAAAACCATCAAATTATCTCGGATTTTTTGTGCAAAATAACAACAAAAGCATAGGCGAAATGCCTACGCTTCCGTAAAAAAGTATTTTCTGAACTCTGAATATCCCTCAAATAACGGAACATTCATCAAGTAGCCTTCTTGATACGATATGCATATTCGATCAATAGCTGATTGGTGCCTGAAATGCAGACATCGCACATTTCATTCGCCTCGTCCCGCCTCCCAAGCTTAAACAGGATATCGGCAGAGGACAATGCAAGCGATCTTAAACTGTACTTGTCCTTTATTTTCCCTCGTTTTATTGCAGTCACAAGCTTTTCAACCGCGTTTGCGCCAAAAGCACAGGGCAGTTTTCTCGTCGCCGGCATCAACACACAGTCTGTAAAGCGAAAGCCATAGTCTTCCCAACAACTCGTTATTGCCGGGAACAATGATCTCATCCATATAGATCGCGCTGAGATAACTCATAACAAGCTTATCAAAGCGTGTTTTCAGTACCCCTTCAAGCCGCGCCCTGCTTCCTTACATTTTCGGCTGCAGCTTTCGCATTCTGTGCAGCTTCCGCCGGAACATTGAAGAAATCCCTGTAAAACCTGCTGTACCCACAATGAGGACAGCTCCAGATGTCATACCATAACGGATCACATTCCATGAACCTTACTCTTCCTGTCTTATCCGGCTTTGACGGTGTCATTTCATTCTTTTTCAGACCTTTCAGCCCGATCACAGAATGACATACCGGGCAGGTATGAGAGAAAGAAAGTATAATTTTTTCATCATGCTTAGGCTCCGCAAGATCATGACTGCGGTCATATTCCGCCGGGAACACAAACTCCTGCGCATGAACGCCATCTTCACTGTGGCTCTTGTAGATCTCGTCGTTGAGCTTGCGTATTCTTCCGCTCATAGCGCCTATGAGCATCATAGCCACATCGGGACAGGCTGCAACAGCAGATTCGATATCGTCCTTTCCTATGGCAATGCATATAGAATCCTCAGCGGCTATACAGGAAACGCTTCTCGGCAGATCATCGAAAACCGACATCTCGCCGAAGACCTCACCTGCGCCCAGATGAGCGACCTCGGACATGGTATCCGAACTGTTGGTCACATATATCCCTACACTGCCCCGGAGGATAATGTACATTTCGTGACCCGGCTCTCCCTCATAGCATATGTACTGACCGTTTTTGAAAACTTTTGGTGTGCTTATCGCAGATAGTTTCTTTATAGATTAGTCTTTAAGCATAACAGCCTCCTAAATTCAGAGTGCATGACGCGGATAGTTCAGTTGCCAAAACAAAATGATACATACATATCATCTCAACCATTATCGCACCCAGAAGCTTTCATGTCAAGGGTCAATTCACCGACGAGGCGGTATGGCAAGCCGGCATACGACTGATTTATGCTTTTTTGTATCTTTCTACGGCTCATGTAAAACAAGCGACTATTTTTCAACGACCAGATAATACCTTGCTGAAGCAAGCCTGAAAGCAGCTTCATTAATATCTTTTATATCTAATTTCTTCAGGAATGAAACTGCTTCGGAAACCATTTCGTCACTCAGCACCCGTTCATCATATCTTCTCGCGCCGATATACGCGACCTTATATCCCCGATTCTTCAATGCAACAATAAATTCCTCGATAGAGTAATTGAATGAGTGCTCGGGGTTGCGCGCAGATGTTCTGCCTATGATATTCATGAACGTAAACGCGTTATATGTATTCTGCAGCGAAATGAACAGCTGACCTGACTTGTTCAGAACTCTCAGAGCAGAGTCGATCAGCCCGTACGGATCATTGTAAGTATTGATATCATTGCCGATAACAACATAGTCAAACATATCCGGGCTGTAATTACCGGCTAGTCTGTCTATCGGAGCACAAGTCACGTTATTATTGCCGCAGATAGTCTGCAGATCAATATAATACTTCGCATCCGTGGTAAATGCATAGCACTCGGGATCAAAGCAGCTGTATTCTCTCAGCTTGTTTTTTATCTCAAGAACAGGTGTTCCGCATTTTGTGTCGATACCAAGTATCCTTTTTGACTCCGACGGTTCATATCTGAGGTTTTTCAGATATTCAGGAATATAGTCGTTGACATCATCCCATGCGTCGATATCGAAATACTTATCCCTGAAATTTTGTCTGCCTATCGAGATGTCACTTACCATCTTTTTATAAGCTTCAGGCGCCAGTCTTGATTTATCGTCGTCATGATGAATCCAGGTATCACCCGCAAGGATCACCTTATACCCTGCACGTCTGACTCTGAACGCCATATCGTCATCGGCGAAGTTGTGAGCAAATCCCACATCGGCTATGGGCATACCTATTGCAAAAAGACATTCTTTCTTATACAGCGTTCCCAATGTGATTATCCTCAGGCGCTCGTGCCATTTCGCCGGGTCTGACACGTTAAAAGCAGCCGCCTTTTTCTGCATATCGTCATAATCGGCGAATTTAAGACCCGGATCCTGCAGATTACTGGTGTTTGACGACATGGGATTTACAAGCCCTATCTTCGGATCGGATTCCGCTATTTTAAGCATATTGCTCAGCCAGTTTTCGGTTACGATCAGATCGTTTGCAACCAGGACAAGATAGCGCGAAAACATATCGGGACCGATGTACAAATAAGGAATCGCCGCGCCTCTGTTCTCTGTAAAGCGTAGGATAGTTTTCTTGGGATAATCAACAGATATGAAATACTGCAGCGTATCATCTGTCGAACCGTTGTCTATCAACAGCAGATCAAAATCAATATCCTTAGTGTATTTTAATATACTTTCTACACATCTTTTCGTTTTATCGAGACTGTTATAAGCCTGCACCAAAACAGTTACATCGCTCTTAATTTTTTTTGTATCAAGTGAAGAAAAGCAAGTTCTTGCAGAATACAATGTTTCTCCGCAGTCCCCGACACTTATAGCCGAAGTATCAAATTCTATAACGTTATCCATACACTGCCTCGCTGAATAATTTAATATACTAATTTTTGTTTTAAGCCGCGCTCAGATATAGCAATACAAAACCGTTTCTGTGACTTCACAGGAATGATGTCTGAGCTTGAACTTATACCCTAAACCAAGTTCATTGACAAATCTGTATATGTTCAGCAGATCGTCCGGTCTGTGATAAACACAAATTGCAAGCTTCGGTCTGCATCTTCGTATTACCTGTTCGCCGTTTTTCAGCATTTCCAGTTCTGCACCCTCTATATCTGCTTTCAGAAACGTGATATCTTTGTCCGCAAAATACGAGTCTATTGTGACCGACCTCACCTGCTCGGATCCGTTTTCGGAGATCCTGTTGTTTGTAGAAACAGTCGAATTGTCAAAACATAGATAACCGTTGACATTTCCGACACAGCACTTCTCGGTAACGATCTTCTCCGGTTCTATCGCCCACTCTTCACAAAGCCGCTTTTTTCGTATCTGCATTGCATTAAACTGCTTTTCCGACGGCTCAAAAGCATAGATCTTTTTAAATGAGCCACCGACCGAGTTTATGAACTGTTCTGCAGTTTCACCGGTATAAGCGCCGAGATCAACGAATGTTTCGTTATTTTTTCCCCAGAACGGAGAAATGCAGAAATACTGTTTTCCCTCAGCGACATCATACAGCTCTTTCACGCTGATATTCTTCATGCACGCAAGAACCGCGTCCAGCGTTCTGTATGATTTTTCGTCTTCAAATACGAGCTTTCTGTAATCGGCATCATATTTTTGTGCAAGCCATGCGTCGAATGCATAAAAATGCTCATCATCGCTGTGTTCTTCCAGCACATCATTGACAAAGTGCTTCGTAACAACAAGAACGAGCTTGTTGTCATTACGCTCTTTGTACTCATGATAGGAAATACATTCCACACCGCCGAATATCTTGCCGTGCTTTTTCGTATCGGAATCAATAAAGCCAACTACGTTTATTCCGTTATCATGACAAAAATCGAGCACCCAAATACCGTTAGCACCGGCACCCCAGAGATAAACTCCGTTTTTTATATTCTTTTTCACATAATCAAATGTACACATTTTTACCCTTTCATCAATAGCTTGTCATATCTTTCTTTGATTTCTTCGGAATCATCATCTAAAAGATCTTCTCTTTTAGATAAGGCTAATGAAAACGTACATTGTTTACAATATTCAAATTTTGGTTTTCCGTCAATCATCTTGTATTGAAAATCTCTCATTGTCTTATTCCAGATACTTTTTATTCCTGAATTTTTTAAATTTTCTAATGGTTTATATATACAATTCTTAAGCATTCCTTCACAGCAAGGATAAATATCTAATTCACTATTAATGTAAAAAGTATAAAATGGAATCGAACAAATTAATGGTTCTGATTGTATATCCGAAAAAATAGCTTGGTTTAACTGCGATTTATCAATATTATCAAATTTACCATTTCCTCCCATATCATATACATTTTCCACATTGATTATATCGCAAATACTTGAAAACGTATCATAAAACTGTTTTTTCTGTTCATCGGAATCAACCATGTAGTTCATGATTTTTATGTACACTTGAGTACTATTCTTGTGTTCATAAAAATATCTCAGACGATCGACATACTTCTCAAAGTCCATGTCAGTTCCTGTATAATGTTTATAATCCTGCGATGATAAACCGTTCACAGATACTCTGAGCAAGCTCAATCCGCTGTCTATAAGTTTGTCAGACAATTCGTTAGTCAACAACAGACCATTAGTAATAACAGTTATGCGTTCAGCGGTTTTAGAGTCACTAATGTATTTTATCATATCAACAATTCTCGGATTCAATAAAGGCTCACCGCTCCCGGTAAACAAAATCTGTTTGACACACCCAAATGAATCTTTAATATCATCAATACATTTTGTGAATTGTTCAAAATCAAAAAAACGAGTTTGTTTCTTAACAACCATTTTTTGGGCAGAACCATGTATGGGACAAAACTCACATTTCAGATTACAAACACTGCTGACATCAAATTGTATAGTAAACGGTTTTTCAAGCGGAACGACATCAGCGAGCCTGACTCTCTTTGAAAGCTCCGATTCGGAAAAACTAATTGCATCAGCCATTGTTTAACCTCCTATATAACCTCTTCAATTCTTCTACCCTGTCGCCGTCGGCGTCCAGGACATCTTCCTCATGCAAGTCGTACAGGTAAAGCTTACATTCACCGCATACCTTTCCGGCTTTATTTACCCCGTCAAGCATTCTCAGTCTGAAATCGCTGAATGCTTTCCCGTTCCAGATCTCATTGACTGTGTTCACATTCGTATCTCCGAGCACAGAAGGATACTTCATTGAGCAGCACGGCACCACTTTTCCGTCGGGATTTATCTGCATCATATAAAACCCCTGCGGACACACGTCCGACTGCAGAAGCACCTCGCCGTTCTGAGGCTTGTCTGCTTTCACATCGCCGGAAAAACTGTCGTAGTCTATCTCGCTTATCGTAGGTGTGAGGTGCTCCACCGCTATAGAATGACAGATCGGTCCGAATGTCCGGAAGAAAAGCTCCCGGGTTTCCGGTTTCTGCACCATGTAGTCGATTATTTTTATGTAGATATGCGTGTTTTCGGCGTGCTCATAGAAATAGCGTATTTGCTCAACATACTTCCCAAAATCGACTTTTACCCCGGTGTTTTCTGCAAACGATGCTTCGGATAGTCCGTCAACCGATATCCTTAGCCTGTCCAATCCCGCGCCGATAAGTTTGTCCGACAATTCATGAGAAAGCAGCGATCCGTTAGTGACTATATCTACCGAATCCGCGACATCGGCTTTTTTTGCATATGCGATCATCTCCGCGATACCCGGGTGGACAAGCGGTTCGCCTATGGCTGCAAAACGCAGCATTTTCAGCTTCCGCGGGAATTGTTTTATATCGTCTATACACTTCCTGTATAGTTCCATATCCATAAGCGTTCTGTCCGAAATATAGCCATGCTCGCTTCGGTCAAGGGAATGAAGACAGAAATTGCACCGGAAATTGCAGGCATACGCCGGAAAGATCTGGATAAGATAAGGCGTATCGAGAGGGAGTTCGTCTGCAAGCTTTTTTCTTTTTCCGCCGGGCGTCATTCCTTCTTTCAGCTCCATTTTTCTTTCAACCTCCCGATCAGTTCTTCTGCATATTCATCAAGCTCGTCTTCCGGCTGGGAAACGTCATCGGGGGCACAGCAAAGCGCACATCTCGGATTTGCGTTCTTGCCTTCGGTAAGCTGCCGGAGCTGGAATGAATGCATTTTTTCGCTGTTCCAAAGATCAACGAGACGATCCTGCATAACATTGCCGAGCAGCTCGGGGCGATAGATCGTTTCGCACGGGTAAACATCACCGTTCGGAAATATCCCGAGCATAAAAAAGCAAAGAGGACAAACGCTGCGTTTTTTATGTTCCCTGCCGTAACGATCCGCCTGTGTGGAGATCCCTTCGGTGGAACTGACGCCCGAATACACCGGGCGGCACTGCTCGATATACACACGGTCGGCTATGGGAGAGAACAGTTCGTAGAAACGGTCTTCCTCTCCGGGCTCAAGTGCGATATCCATTATTTTTACAAATACTTCGCACTGTTTTTTATGATCGTAAAGCCAGGCTATCTGACTTACAAAATCATCAAAATCTATCTTTGCGCCGCAAACATCTCTGTACTTCCGGGAATTCATTCCCTGCAGCGAAATGCGGATACAGTCAAGTCCGGCTTCCACGAGTGCCGCTGAATTATTGCGGTTCAACAGCGCCCCGTTGCTCATGAACTCGACTCTGTTTGCAGCCTTACGTTCTTTTGCATACGCTACCATTTCTGGCAGATGACGGTTCATGAGCGGTTCACCCTGACCCGTAAGTGAAATGGTCTTGACTTTTCCGGGAAAATCTGTGATCTGATCTATGGCAGCTCTGTAAACTTCCATGGACATAGTTTCGGGAGAAAAACCGTACTGTTCTCTGAAAGCGGGATTGGGCAAAGAATGAGCGCAGTACTTACACCTGAAATTACAGTAATTCGTCGGGAAAATATATACCGAAAACGGAGTGTCCAAAGGTATATTTTCGTGCAGCGGCACCCTCTGAAGTCCGATAAGCGGTCTGATCTTATCCTTCATCATATGCTCCTTACTTACCGGTGATCCGTGCAAGCATCTCCTCTCGGCAGTCATCAAGATACTCCGTATCGTCCGCTATCGCAATGCAGGAAGAGCATTCGCTGCACGCGGGGATCGTGGCATATCCGTCTTTCAGATTTTTGCACATGAGTCCGTTTCTGCGTTTTCCGTTCCAGATCTCCTGAAGTGTCTGATCTTTTACGCACCCCATAGAAAATGAATTCGGAAGTCCGGGCGTTGAACAAGGGAACGTTTCTCCGTCGATATTGACCTGCAGGAAATAAAACATAACGCCGCATACGATGCGTTTTTCCACATACTCTCCGTTAAGGTTGCGGGTATGATCCGCACGCCCCTTGTGATCGCCCATCTGCTGTTCCATTATAACAAGATGCTCAACAAAGATCGTGTCGCAGATACTGCTGAACATTTCAAAAAAGCGCTCCTTATCGGTCTCGTCTTTAAGCATTATATCTATGATCTTTACAAACAGCGATGAATTCGTCCCGTTTGAACGTTCATGAAAATATGCAAGCTCATCACGGAGATTGTCAACATCTACCGCAACACCACAGTTCTGTTTATACGCCTGCGTATCAAGCCCCTGCACGGATATCTGCAGTCGGTTCAGTCCCGCGTCTATAAGCGCGTCTGTAAGATCATGTGTAAGGCACGAGCCATTGCTTATAACATCTATTCTTCCCGCAAATCCCGACTCACGAAGCTTACGGATCATTTCGGGAAGCCGTGGGTTAGTCAGCGGCTCACCGAGCCCGGAAAAACACACTCTTTTTACCGCGGTGGGAAATGCATTTATCTCACGCACTATCTTTTCAAACAGCCCCATATCCATGTGAGCGAGCCTGAAACCTGTCTTATCGAGTATTCCGCCCTTTTCACCGCGTGTACTGTGCATACAGTAAAAGCATTTGAAATTGCACACACGGGTCGGTTCAACATACATACTCAGAGGCGAATCCAGAGGTATCACCTCGGAAAGCTTCTGTCTTTTTGTATCATAACTCGGTTTTATCTCCGCCATATCATGTACCTCCGCCAAAAGATATTACATTACTGAACTCATTAATTGCATTGTTCTGAAAATCACGGAAAGACATAAGACATTTATCTCTTTCAGAAACGATGAGTTCATCTGAACTATCGGTTTTCCAATTAATTCCTATATCCTGATCGTCATATCTTATCCCTGTATCGGTTGCCTTATCATACTTGCCGTCACATTCGTAGATCACGATCGTATCATTCTCCAACGCTCTGAATCCGTGGGCAAATCCTCGCGGAACATACAGTGAGCAGTTATTGCCGCTGCTCAGTTCAACACTCGTCCACTTTCCGAAAGTATCGCTGTTCTTCCTGAGATCCGTGATAACGTCAAGGATCCTGCCTTTGGGTACGCTCACAAGTTTTGCCTGTGGGGCATTAAGCTGGAAATGCATACCCCTTATCACATTTCTTGCGGAAGTTGAAACAAATGTCTCATTCAACTCAAAATCTATGCCGAGTGATCTGAAAATATCTTTTTCAAAGTATTTTGCAAAACTACCCCTGTTGTCTTCCGCATAGAAAGCCTCAACAACAAATGCACCTCTGAGCGGTGTTTCTCTGATCTCAAATGCACTCATCAGTTTCCCTCTTTTATCCATTCCGCAGTCCTGATTATGCCTTCCCTGAATGACACTTCCTGTCCTATACCCGTATCATCGTAAACGGAGTCTGTGTCGAATATGCCATAATCGAGCGATATCCCGCCGGAAGGTATCTCTCCCAGCCCGATATCAGCGCCCGGTGCTGCAGCATCACGCATTTCCACGAGAAAATCTTTCAGTTTCCGCGGCTCTCTGCTTCCGATATAATACGTTTTTGAAGGCTTACCTTTTCCGGCAAGAGCTGCAAACATTTTTGCAGCATCGGTGATGTAAATGAAATCATACATCTGTTCCCCGGACGTAAATGAGCAGTGTTCCCCGTTGAGCAGCTTTCTTATGCTTGTGTTTATTAGTCTCGGGCTTTTTTCTCCGACGCCGTATATGTTAGAGATAACCGCTCTGATGTATTCAACGTTATTGGCTGCGGCAACTGACCTTGTCATGTAATCCGCGGCAAGTTTTGCAGACGAATACAGCATCGACGGCGGAGGCGTTTTGTCCGTCTCCATAAGAGCAGCAGCTTCATATTCCATAATGCTCGCGGCATATATGAACCGTTTGCATCCGAGTTTTCCGCACTGTTCGGCAAGCCTGCAGGATGCAGCTATATTTCCGGTCTGGACTTCATAATTGCTCCGTGCATCTCCGGAAGTGCCTTCCCATGCAAAATGATACAAAGCATCGAATCCGCGCTCTTCTATTATCTCTCCGAGCTGTCCGTAATCCGACATCGGGCAGGTCACTTTATGCGCAGCATTTATATCCCGGCACTTCTCCGCCCCTGCAACTCTCACGAGAGCGGTAACTTCATGTCCGCTTCTTGAAAGTTCATCACAAACCGCTTTTCCTACAAATCCCGACGCGCCGGTAACAATTACTTTCACTTTCTGCCTACAGCCTCCGCGATAGTCTCCGCCATGTATTCAAGCATAGGGTCTGTCATTCCTGGATATACGCCGACCCAGAACGAATTATTCATGATAAGATCCGTATTTTTCAGATTGCCGACCACCCTGTATTTACCGGAATTTCTGATGCTGTCAAAACAAGGGTGTCTTATAAGATTACCGCTGAATAAAAGCCTTGTCTGAATGTTATGTTCTTCAAGGAAACGAGTGACATCATTGCGGGCGATACCGCTTTCCGGTCTTATCGTGACCAGGAAGCCGAACCATGACGGATCGCTGTTTTTCTCAGGCTCCGGCAATATAAATATGTCCTCATGCTCCTTCATCATATCGTAAAGTTTTTTCCAGTTCTCACGTCTTTTACGCGTGAGATCCCTGACCTTCTTCAATTGTTCACAGCCGATCGCCGCCTGCATTTCCGTCGCTTTCAGGTTATAACCGAAATGGCTGTAAATGTACTTGTGATCGTAACCGTGCGGCAGTTCCCCGAACTGTTTATCGTAACGATGACCGCAGAAATTATCCCGTCCCGACGGGCAAACGCAATCACGTCCCCAGTCACGGTATGAGAGCATAAACTTATTGAGGAGCGGATCGTCCGTGTAAACAGCTCCTCCCTCGCCCATAGTGATGTGATGAGGCGGGTAGAAACTGCTCGTCCCGATATCGCCGATGGTGCCGGTGAATTTCTTCACACCGTCCAGTGTATATTCCGAACCGAGTGCATCACAATTGTCTTCCACGAGCCACAAGCCGTATTTTTCGCAAAAAGCCTTTACTGACGCAGCATCAAACGGATTGCCGAGCGTATGAGCTATCATCACAGCCTTCGTTCTGCTGCTGTATGCAGCCTCAAGCGCCGAAACATCAATATTGTACTGAGGGATCGTAACGTCAAGAAAGACCGGAACTGCACCATAATTGATAACAGGCGAAACCGTTGTCGGAAATCCGCAGGCAACAGTTATCACTTCATCGCCGGGCTTTATATGTTTTTCGCCGAGCTCCGGTGCAGTCAGAGTCATGAACGCGAGCAGGTTTGCGGAAGAGCCGGAGTTTACGAGATGCGTGTGTTTTACGCCGAACATCTCCGAAAATGTTTTCTCGAACAGATCACAAAAACGGCCGCTTGTAAGCCAGAAATCAAGCATAGCATCTGTCAGGGCACACATCTCACCGGCATCAAATACCCTCCCTGCATAATTTATCCGGTCACCCGGCTCAAAAGTCTTTTTTCCGGGCATGAATCGGCTGTGATATTCCGCGACCAGATCTTTTATCTGTTCTCTTGCTTCCCGTTCACTTTTCCATTCGGACATTTTGTGAGATCCTTTCAGCTAACATCTTTATATTTTCATCATCAAAGTATTTCATATACTGGGCGGGAGAGCTTTTGCTCTCGCTGTAATATATTGCCGGCAGCTTCACATTTTTCCCTTTCATCACATCAAGTATCTTCTGCCTGTCATCACCGCAGAAATACAGGAAGCTGTCCCATATACCTCTCCCGATAACGGAACTGAGATCATGCTTTTTCTTTTCCGTTTTCAGGACATTTTCTACAGCGTCCGTAAAACAGCCCGCATTCACAGAAGCGTCGTACTTCCGGATAACAGCGTTTCTCGCGGATATCCCGAGCTTTCTGCGATATTCCTCATCGCCGCAAAGACCCACGGTTTTTTCCGTGAAGGAGTCGATGCCGTCTGCAACAATACCGGTCATTTCGTTCTCCACGATCTCACGCTCCGCGGGATTGTCAAGAACAACCACCGGCAGACCCGCAGCCATCGCTTCAAGGAGCGCGTTTTCTGTTGTGGCATAATTTTCACAGGCAAGCGGATAGCAGAAAATATCGAATGTCGGGAGTATTTTCTCCGGCTCTCTTACAAATCCCGTAAATTCCGTGCAATCCTCAAGCTCAGGGTGATCCGCAAAAAAGTTTTCCCTGAACTCCGCTGAGTACTTACCGCACAGAACAAACTTCGCATTATGTATATGCTTTTTTATGCCGGAACAGATCTTTGGGAAACCGGGATTTATTTTTGCATTATCAAGAGTCCCGATATACCCGATAACTATCGTGTCATCTGTTTCATAGCTGTCCTTGTGCGGAAACGTCTCGGGTCTGAAATCACCTGTCCCGTAAACATAACTGCATTTTTCTGCAGCACGATCCCGCTCTTCATCGGTAAACCGTTTGTTCTTAAGGGTGCATGGAGATGTCAGCATACAGCCGTCAAAGCTGCATATAAGATCAGGAGTCAGCACAGGGTACTGCAGCCCGTTTATGTGCGACCACAGTATCAGCCTCGTTTCCGCTTCGCCAAGTTTTTTTATCAGGTCAACGGTCAGCGGGTGCGCCCACCAGTTGAAGATCACTGCATCATACTCCCGCGCAAGACGGACAATTTCGTCTGAAGAAGGTGCAATTATGATCCCGGCACCGGTTTGTCTGCAAGCATCGCAGTACCGACTGTCCTGCGGTTCCTCAAGAAGCACTACCGTGTTCTCATATCCGCTTATATTCTTTATCAGCCCGCTTATCGCCTTCCCCGCACCTCCGCCAAGATGTGCGGCAATATGTAACAATCGCTTCATGTTCAGATCTCAAAATACTCTTTTATCATTTTATCGGTGACCTTCACCATATCCTCACCGTCTAACTGTGCCCGATACCAAAGAGCGGTATTTCCGATGCATTCATCTATCCCCCACTTATTGACAAAGCCGAGTTTCTCCGATATCTTTCCGGTATCGAGTATCAGCTTTTTAGCCTCGTGGAGATCAGTTTCCGGAGCATTTTCCGGAAGCTCATAAACAAGAGAGGGGAAATTCTGTCCAAGTTTTTTCACAACATCTATTACCGTCAGACAATCCTCTTCACGGGGACCGACATTGTACGCGCCGCTGTACTCGGTGCCGTTCTCATACAGCTTTTCCGCCAGCATAATATACAGTGCCAGCGGTTCGAGGACGTGCTGCCAGGGTCTTATTGAATACGGATTGCGAAGTTTTACAGCTTCACCGTTTCTGACGGCTCTGATGCAGTCCGGTATTATCCTGTCAGGGGCATTGTCTCCCCCGCCGATAACGTTCCCCGCGCGTGCAGTCGCAACCGCGGCATTATGCGAAATTCCATACTGCACGGGATTAAAGAACGAAGAGACAAAGGTTGAGGTCACGAGCTCGGAGCAGGCCTTGCTTCCGGAATAAGGATCATACCCGCCAAGTCTGTCCGACTCACGGAATGACACACCGTTATCATTGTTTTCATAAACCTTATCGGTGGTAACATTAACAACCGACCTTAAACCGGAGCGATCTCTCAACGCGTTGAGAAGTGTGACTGTCCCCATTACGTTTGTCCGATATGTATATACCGGGTCTTCGTACCCCTTCAACACTATCGGCTGAGCTGCAAGATGAAAAACGATCTCGGGATCCGATCCTTTTATCGCTTCGGATAACTTTCCTTCGTCGCAGATATCGCCGTATCTGCAAGACATCTCCTTATCCAGCCCGATCGCATTGAAAACACCGTATTCATCATCATTCTCAAGTGCATATCCGAATACTTCCGCGCCCGTATCAAGCAGTATCCTGGAAAGCCATGAACCCTTGAAACCGGTATTTCCGGTAATAAGGACCCGCTTCCCGCGCCAGAAATCTTTATTCATTTTCCCACACCATCCACGGAGCATTTCCGGATTCTATCAGATTTTCAAGAATGATCTTATCGCGCATCGTATCCATACACTGCCAGAACCCATTATGTTTATACGCTGAAAGCTGGCCGTCTCCGGCTACATTCTCCAGCGGAGCTCTTTCAAATATCAGATCCGGGTCATCATTCAGATAATTGAAGATCTCCGGCTCCATAACCATGAACCCGCCGTTTATCCAGCCTCCGTCCTCTTTTGCTTTTTCCGTGAACCGCTTTATATTATTGCTTCGGTCAATATCGAGCACGCCGAATCGTCCGCCGGGCTGTATAGCTGTCATGGTCGCGATCTTACCGCGTTTTTCGTGATATGCGACAAGCGCTTTCAGATCAACATCCGAAACTCCGTCACCATATGTCAGCATAAATCGCTCGCCGTCCAGGTATTTCTGCACGCGTTTTATTCGTGCACCTGTCTGTGTATTGATTCCGGTGTCTATGATCGTCACTTTCCACGGCTCGGCAACATTATTGTGCACGATCATCTTGTTGTCAGCCGAGAAATCAAAGGTAATATCCGAGCGATGCAGATAGTAATCTGCAAAATATTCCTTTATCATATATCCCTTATATCCACAGCAGATTATGAATTCATTATACCCGTAATGCGAATAATACTTCATGATATGCCACAATATCGGATTGCCGCCTATCTCGATCATAGGCTTCGGTCTGAGGTGACTTTCCTCACTTATCCGGGAGCCGAGACCACCTGCAAGAATTACGACTTTCATAATATACTTCCTTTAACTGAGCAATTTCTCTATCTGCTGTATTTCCGGATCGGACGGATTGATGCTTTTATATTCTTTCAGAGTTTTTTGTGCGTTACCAAGATCTCCGTTTTTTATCATTGCGTTTATGTTTGATTTTATCATAGCGGCAAGTCTGTCCATCTCCGAAACAGGTCTCTCCTTTTCAAGATCGGCAAGCATTCTGCTGCAGTACTCGGAAACGATCGTGGCGATAGGCTCGTACTCTTTTACGGCTTTTTTCATTTCCGAGATGCATTCTTTGATATTGCCGCCATTCTTTAACTGAACACACTTTGAAAGGATCGCAGCTGCTCGCTCAATATTTATAGCATCAGGAAAATTTTCCCTAATCAATATGCTGCCAACAGACGCAATTTCCTCAATGCACCTGACTGGTTCGTATATAAAGAGCCTGCCGCAGTTTGCCCTCTGCAGTCCGAGAGAGTGATTGCCGCAGATCACTGTCTGAACTATTGCGTTATCAAGCGTTTCACGTGCGGTATCTCCATTAAAATATTTTACGGAAAAGTCAAAACGTCTTTTGTTTTCGCCGGAAACTATCTTGCCAAGTGCCACGGTTATCAGATCATTGCCTTGTGTAGTATACCACCTGACGAAAAGCATTTCTATGAAAAGATCTCTTCCCTTTTCATCAAGCTTATTAAAATACTTATCGATATTATTGTACTCCAGGCGCTCAAGAACCGTGATCATTCTTGAACAAAGAGTCACGAGTGATTTATCATTATAAAAATATTCATTGAACGGATATGTTGTAAAGTAAAGGTCTGCGGTATTATATTTTCCCGAATTTATACAGCAGGCGATAAAATTATTGAATAATCCCGGGACTGTTTTTTCGCTGCACATCTCAATAGTCTTCTGGTGCATATCCTCAGTGTTCAGTTTACCGCTTCTGATATCCCTGTATGTATCGAAGTATTTCTTATACACCGGGATAGCTTCCTCGCAACTTCCTGCTGCAAACAATGAATCAGCTTTATAGGCATACATATCACCGTCTGTTGTAAAAGCCGGAAGTTTCATTCTCTTTTTTTCGTCAAAATACTCCTCGCATACTTCATATGTTTTTTCGTAATCACCGTTTCTGTACAGCTGCTCCGCCTTCTGCGAATAAAGAACCACGATATACGGGTCATTGTTTTTTCTGCAAGCCTCGATCCCTATGGCAAGGTATTTATTTGCATTCTCAAAATCGTAAACCGATCCGTATCCGTCAAAAAGCTGAGAATAGATTTTCGGGTGCGGATCATCCTCAACCTCGAGAGTTTTCAGCATAAGCTCGATATTACGTTCGAATTTTGCTTTGGATTCTTCAAATGTTTCATAAACATATCCATAGTGAAGTGCAACATCAAAAATGTGCTTTGAGGGCGCTAATATCGGATACAGATATTCATGGATCATTCCTACGAATTTTGTATCCGGATATCGTCTTACCATTCTTCGCGGATAAAAGTCAGTGTACTCATTTTCTCCGTAAAGATTTCTGATAACATAAGATGCCGATTTGTATTTTCTATATTCTCCGGAGTTGAAAAAATTTATTATCCCATCGCAGGATTCAAATATTTCATCAGCATCGAGAAACATGAACCATTCCCCGGACGCCACTTGGAAAGCTGTATTGCGTGCTGCTGAAAAATCCTTTATCCACTCAAAATGCAGTATTTTTTCCGTGAATTTCTCCGCGATCTCAACAGTTCTATCAGTCGATCCCGTATCTGTGATAATAAGTTCGCTGTCAACGTTGTCAAGTATCGGTTTAATAGCGGAAAGGCACTTATCGAGCCATTTTTCTTCGTTTTTTACTATCATTCCAATCGTGAGTTTCATATACTACCCTTTATCATTACATTTGTACGTTATTCACTATTGATAATATTATATCATAAACTATTACATTTGTAAAGGTTTTTTGAACATTTACACCAAAACACCCTCCCGGTTACCCGGGAGGGTGCCAATTGTGGTTTAGTTAGTGCTTACGCAATGAATCTAACCAAATTCTCAAGCTGCTTTGACTGATCCGTTAAAATTAGCCGAGTAACTGGAGAACGCCCTGAGGCTGCTGGTTAGCCTGTGCGAGCATAGACTGAGAAGCCTGCTGCAGAATGTTGGACTTAGTGTACTTGATCATTTCTGCTGCCATGTCAGTATCTCTGATCTGAGACTCGGATGCTGTCATGTTCTCGTTAGCTGTGTTCAGCGAGTTAACTGTGTGTTCAAGTCTGTTCTGAACTGCACCGAGCTTAGCTCTCTGTGTAGAAACGGACTTTATAGCGTCGTCGATCTTGTTGATAGCTGCGTTAGCATCGTCCTGCTTAGCAACGGAGATTCCGGAAACGCCGAGTGCCTTGGAGCTCATATCACCTACATTAACTGTAAGTCTCTGATCCTCAACGCCGTTAGCGCCGATCTGGAATGTAAGACCCTTACCGGAAGACTGGAATTCGTCCTTACCTACGCCCTTACCACCTGCAAGTGTTGTATCAACCTTGCCAGCCTTATCGAACTTAGCTATCTTATCACCGTCAGGATCTGTAGCGTCAGTCAGGTCAATAGAGTAATCAAGACCTTCCTTAGCGAGCATCTTTTCGATATCGCCTTCGGTGTACTCAACGCCGGTAGAAAGGTGGATCGTGAACTCGCCGTCCTTAGTACCCTTATCTTCGTTGTTAGCCTTAGTTCTTTCAACGTATTCCTTACCTGCACCTGCATCAACAGAAATGGTTATCTTACGTGTATCTTTTCCATAGCTGTTGGAAGTGAAAGTAATAGTATCTGCGTAGCCGTTAGCAGGATCATTTCGGAGAGTAGAAAGGCTCGAAGACTTCGTTGCTCTTACGCCTTCTTCAGTAGCTGTACCTGTGCTTGCAGCAGCAGCGCCTGTTACTCCGTTATTCAGCTTGACAGCGATCTCTGCAACCTTACCGCCAGCCTTTGTGGTATCAGCGTTCTTGATGAGGTCATCGATCTCGTCCTGGCTGTAAACCTTACCATCAACAAGGTTAAGAGTGAGCACTTTACCATCATCATCCCAGATAGCGCTTTCGCCGTCTTTAGTAGCACCTACTTTAACATCTATGGAAGCGCCCTTAGTGTCAGATGTGATAAGAGCGTCCGTAAGAGTACCAGTGGTTTCCTTGATACCATATCTTGCGCCGTATTCGCCAGTGTCACCAGCGCCGCCGTCAAGAGAGCCGTCGAGAAGCTTCATCTCGTTGTACTCTGTAGCCTGGGAGATTCTGTCAACTTCCTCCTTAAGAGCGTCAACTTCGTACTGGATCTGCTCACGGTCTTCGTCTGTGTAAGTACCGTTTGCGGACTGAACGGAAAGCTCTCTCATTCTCTGGAGGATGTCTTCAGTTTCCTGGAGGCCGCCTTCAGCTGTCTGGATAAGAGAGATAGCGTCGTTAGCGTTGCTGGAAGCCTGTGTAAGGCCGCGGATCTGAGATCTCATCTTTTCGGAGATCGCGAGACCTGCTGCGTTATCGGCTGCACGATTGATGTTGTAACCTGTGGAGAGCTTTTCAGTCTGCTTCTTGAGACCTGCTACGTTCTTACGCATAGCCTCGTTTGCGTTCATTGCGCTAATGTTGTGCTGTACTACCATTCCCATAATTGTTCCTCCTTGATTTTCCGAA
>JAGBMA010000084.1 GCA_017635095.1 Ruminiclostridium sp.
GAAAACAAAAAAGAACACCGGAGAGCTTCCGATGTATCTGGTAACGGATCACCATGCGGCGATAATTGACCGTAATACTTTCAAAAGGGCTCAGGTAGAGATCAGCCGCCGTTCCTGCATTAAAAAGGCTTCCGGAAAGAAAGTGGTTGACGAGCAGGGCAAATACAGCGCCAAATACGCACTCACAAATCTGATGTTCTGTGAGGAATGCGGTGCGGCATACCGCCGGACAACATGGACTGCCAAAGGGTACAAGGAGATCGTGTGGCGCTGTGTGAGCCGTTTGGAGAGCGGAAAGAAAAAATGCAAGCACTCCCCGACCCTCCACGAAGAAAGCCTGCACAGAGCAATTGTGGACGCGATAAACGGCTTCTGTGATGTGCGGGAGAAGGTGAAAGCCGTTCTGAAAGAGAGCGTACAAAGAACCATAGCTCCCGAGGGTAAGACGCTGGCGCAGCTTGAAAAGCTGAAGAAAGAGATGAATGACGAGGTCAGCAGACTGCTTGACCTTACACTCAGGGAGAATGACTATACCAAGTACGACAGCGAGTTCAAAAGACTGTCGGACGAGATAGAGAAGATCAACGAGCAGATACTCGCAGAGCGGGAAAAGCTTGCGGAACGCTCGGTATCCGCCGAAACTATGCAGAACATACTTGACAGAATTGAGAACACGGACTTTCGGCTCACCGAGTACGATGATGTTATGACAAGGAGCTTCATTGAGCGGATCACCGTGATGGAAAAACATACGATAAAAATACAATTCAAGGGCGGGTACGAAACGGTACAGGCTCTTGATTGATATAGATGAAGCGGCAGCCGTCAGAAATGGCGGCTGTTAGCTTTTCCATCAAAAATCTTGACAGACCGGTTATTTGGTGGTATAATAAAGAGGTAAAAAGATTGGAAGTGACAGAATGGCTGATAAAGACGCTGTGACAAAGGAATATATGCAGGATAATGAGGTTTTTGCCGATGCATTCAATTTCCTGCTTTATAATGGAGAACAGGTGATAAAGCCTGAACAGCTGAAACCTTTGGATACTGCACAGGTCGTGTTGCCATACGGCAGCGGTGAGCAGTCAGTACCGGAGCAGAGATATCGTGACGTCCTGAAAACTGCAACGGCTATGACAGATGACCATGTAGCTTACTTGCTCCTCGGCATAGAAGATCAATCAGAGATCCACAATGCAATGCCAGTCAAGAATCTGTTTTACGATGCAGGGCAAT
This sequence comes from Ruminiclostridium sp., assembly GCA_017635095.1. Classification (GTDB taxonomy): domain Bacteria; phylum Bacillota; class Clostridia; order Oscillospirales; family Ruminococcaceae; genus Ruminiclostridium_E. The sequence continues at coordinate 1,237 of JAGBMA010000084.1, forward strand.
ATGTAAAGCAAGTACAAGAAGCCGCAAAGTCACACAGAAAAAATGAAGATAAGCCGGAATCGAGTGCAGATTTTCTATCAGGCTTTTACAGTACCGATAAGCTTCTGCCGGTGATAACTCTTACTATATACTTCGGTGCCGATGAATGGACAGCACCGAGAGATCTGCACAGTATGCTTGCCGCAGATGCGCATATATTGCAGTTCATTGATAACTACCATATTCATCTGATAGCTCCCGCCGATATAGTCGATGCGGATTTTGTGAAGTTTCACACGGAGCTTAGTCTTGCGTTAAAGTATATGAAATATTCCAAGAATAAGGAGAAGCTTGGAGAGATCGTTCAGACGGATAGTGCTTACAGGAACGTATCAAGAAAGACAGCGGATCTTGTAAACATCGTAACAAACTCAAATCTGCGCTACGCAGAGGGAAAGGAGAGTGTTGATATGTGTGAAGCTATAGAAGGAATTAAGAACGATGCCAGAGATGAAGGCGTAGAAATCGGCATATTAAAAACACTTGCCGACCTTGTGAGGGATGGCATTTTATCACTGGCAGATGCCGCTAAAAGAGCCAATATGTCCATCTCCGAGTTTCAGGCAAAGACGGGGTTAAAAGTTTAAATTATTACGGTTGGCAAAAAAATCTAAAATGGATACCAAACACAGCATATTTTGTGCTCGAACCCGCTTATAATGCGGGTTCGAGCCGTTTTATATTTAAGTAAAAAATGCCGTTTGGCTCTTGTTTGTACCTTGTCCGCGAATCATGCAATTCTGATGTTGGTTTTCGGGAACTTTGTGCCGATAGGTAAGACCTCCGCGACAGCGTCCATTGCTCTTGCCTGCGCCGACTGGAACGTATGCAGATATATCTGCAAAGTCGTTGTCGGAGTTGAATGTCCTAAACAGCTCTGGACTGTCTTAATGTCAACGCCGGCATTCACAAGTAAAGATGCGTTCAAATGTCGCATGGAGTGATTTGATACATAGCGCATACCCGTCCGGTCGCAGAACTTGTGGAAGAAGTGCGAGGGTGCGGCTCTGCACAAATAATCGCCGTTCCATTTGGTGAAGATGCGGTCTGTGTCGATCCACTGCGTACCGATTTTTTCGCGCTGTGCGTCCTGCAAGTTTTTCCATTTAACAAGGCAGTCCATAACGCCATGCGGGACTTTCAGGCTACGGATACTTGACGCGGTTTTTGGCGTATCGGTGTAGATTCCCTTTTCTTTTGTATAAAGGCTGGTGCGCTTGACGGAGAGTACGTTCGCGTCGAAGTCGATGTCCTTCCATTCCAGACCAAGCAATTCTCCGAGACGAAATCCGGTATAAATTGCAACAGTGTAGAAGCAGACAAATATGTCAAACGAGCTTCTCACCAAAGGAAACACGGTTGCAAGCTTAGACGAGTTTTATTTATTCCTTTCAAATCTGACAGCGGTAGAATATATCCGCAATTTTATGAAACGTGTTCGTAAAAAGGAATCCTCGGTCATACTCGCATCGCAGAACCTCGAAGATTTCTGTCAGGAACACATCAAAGAGCTGACAAAGCCGCTGTTCTCGATACCGACACATCAGTTCATATTCTATGCCGGCGCGGTAGATGCCAAGTTCTATACGGACACTTTGCAGCTTGAAAACTCGGAATACTCGCTCGTCAGATACCCGCAGCGCGGAGTGTGTTTATACAAGTGCGGTAACGAACGGTACTGTCTCTGCGTGACCGCTCCGCCGCATAAGGCTGCGCTGTTCGGGTCTGCGGGTGGAAGATAATTATAGCTCTTCAGGTATAAGAAAAATATTTCTCTTGATTTATTCCCAAAATAGTGGTATACTGATAGATAGAAAGGCGGTGTTGACCTTGACAAGAGAACAAACATTAACGGATATGGAAGCTTCATATGAGATAGGTCTGCCCGATTATCTACAGCATGACCTCGATGCGTATAAGGAGGGTCTTAAAACCAATTCGACTTTGCTTGATTGCTTATGGGGAGAATTGTACGGCAGTATCAATATTGCTGAAATCAACGAGGGCGCTATAACTCCCGACCACGCAGATTATTTAAGAAAAAAATATCTTTGGTAAATACGAAAGGAAAGATATGGATTTCACAAAATACAAAAGAATACCCGGAAAAGCATATAACGGTGCAAACGGTAAAAAAATTGCAATCGATATAGACGGAACAGCATATATGTTGAAGTTCCCTCCCAATCCCACAAAGAAAACAAGCCTGTCATACACCAACAGCTGCATAAGTGAATATATATGCTGTCATATTTTTAATATGCTTGGCATATCGGCTCAGGAGACAATGCTTGGCACTTATAATGTCAATGGCAAAGAAAAGATAGTTTGTGCCTGCAGAGACTTTACGTCAGATGATACAGTGTTTTATGATTTTTGTTCTATCAAAAATACTATCATTGATTCCGAATACAACGGAAAAGGGACGGATATCGACGAGATACTTGAAACCATACAGCTTCAAGAATATATTGATCCGCAGGTGCTAACCGATTTTTTTTACGACGTTTTTGTGGTAGATGCCCTTGTTGGAAACTTTGACCGTCATAACGGCAATTGGGGCTTCCTGTTTAACAAGATCAGCGGCGCATATAGCATTGCCCCGATTTACGATTGTGGCAGTTGTTTGCTGCCGCAGGCTGACCCGGAAATGATCCAAAGAATACTGAACGATGAAAACGAACTTAACGCAAGAGTCTATAATTATCCGTTGTCGGCAATACAATGCGGCGGCAGAAAGATCAATTATTTTCAATATATTTCATCTTTAAACGATCAAAACTGCAACGAAGCTATTGAAAGGATAGTTCCAAGAATAAATGTGAAGGATATATCTGCTCTTGTTGATGCTACTCCATATATATCCGATGTTCAAAAAACATTTATCGGAACTTTCTTGACGGCACGATATGAACGCATTCTTGATTACTCTTTCGAGCTAATCCAAAAGAATGATATGATACAGGAAAATGAGGAACAAACTCCAACTCTGACAATGTAAACAATAATATTTATAGAAGAACCTTTGATTTTCGAATCAAGGGTTCTTTTCTTGTTGAAAAGAGGTGAAAAATACGCTTCAGGATCAGAAATTCGGAGTCGAGATAGAGCTTACGGGGCTTACAAGAGAAAGAGCGGCAGAGGTTATCGCTGACTATTTCGGGACAAGATATACCCATACCGGTGGCTGTTACGACACCTACAGTGTCAGGGATAACGACGGTCGCACATGGAAGATCGTAAGGGACGCAAGCATCGACTGTACTGACAGGCACGGAAATCACGAAAGCTCCGAATACTCCGTTGAATTCGTAACACCGATATGTGTTTATGAGGATATCCCCGCAATACAGCAATTAGTGAGGAATCTGCGGCACAACGGAGCTTTGGCTAATGAAAGCTGCGGAATCCACGTTCACGTCAACGGTGCACCGTATGACGCGAGGTCGCTTCGGAATCTGACAAATATTATGAGAGCGAAAGAGGACTTGATATACAAAGCATTGAAAGTGAATCCTGCCCGTGAACACAGATACTGTACGAGGGATTCCCGCATATGTACCGCAAGGAAACTATCCCCGTTAAGATCGGCGATGAAACGGTTGACGGTATGGTATATATCATGAACGACGGTCAGATATCGCCGCCGCCCGAATCGTATTACACAGGTATATTAATGGGATATGTGGACAACGGTATGGACACCTCATATCTCAAAGCCGCCTCCGAGAGAGCCTACAGTCATTACCTCTCCGATCTTCAGAAAAGATGCGTTGATTGCAGCGAAACCGAGGACTATGACCTTGACGAAGATGAGGACGAGGACTACGATCTTGACGAAGATGAGGACGAAGATTACGATTACGACGATTTCGATGATGAGGACGAGGGTATAGATCCCGACATTGACGGGCAGCTCACTATCGACCACCGCGGTCTGAGGATGTAATATGGCGGCGGGTGCTATAATCGCAAAGGTCGCGGGTGCGGTACTGTCCAATGAAAAAGGGCGGGAGCTTGTTCTTGTGCTTATCACCGCGATACTTATGCCAATAATCTTGCTGCTCCTCGTGTGGATCCCGCTACTGTCAGGCACGGCAGATGCCAATGTCACGCTTGTGGACTGCTGCTTTAACGGTGCAGCTATCCCTGCGGAATTTACGGAAGAACAGTGCGAAGCCATAGAATATATGCGAACGCAGCTCGACAGTATCGACAAAATAATAGCAGACAAAGAAAATGCAGCCGACTATGATACGAACATGGTCAAGGCTGTTTTTTATTGTCTGCAATTCGGCGCGGCGCCTTCCGAGGACGATGAAGAATTCGACTTGGAGCTGTTTTGCGGCTGTTTCGAGGGGATTCCGTACCCGGAGATCGAGCAGGCATACGAGAATATATCCGAAAGCTTCCGCGACATGGAGGTGACCGACAATGTGAAAACAGGCGTGGAGAACATTTACAACTACTTGACCGGAGGTGATAAGAAGTGAAATACGTACTTTCATTCATACAATGCGGGCGGGCTGTCATTCCCGTTCCACATTTATGACAAGGCCATGAGCATAGCAGAGACTATCAAAAACAGCGGTCTTCAGGACACGGTCTGGATAAGAGATGTCCTTCCGCTGATGTCAACCGACGAGTATTTCTATCCCGGCGTGAAAAACGAGTATATCATGACACCGCTGCACACAGACCTTGCGAGGGAGCATTTCGAGAACTTCCGCAAGGGTCTGGACTTCGGATATTCGATAACGCTGGACTACATCCGTAAGACTGTAGGTATTGAGATCAACCGGAACCTGGTGCATACCAACGTGCCGGATATACATATCTCGGTGAATGATCCGAAGATAATCAAGCTGTTAAGTATGCAATGCGAGGACGCTTGTGACCGCGAATCGGAGTTTGTAAGCACTTTTGCGGAGCCTCCAAAACCTTCAAAAAACTACATTATAAAGCCTCATAGTTGCGATAATCCAGTCACTTGCGCAGTTCGAGAAAACCTACGGAAAAGAGGGCGCGGAGATCATCGTGGATAACTGCCAATGTACCCTGTTCGGCTCCTTTGCTCCCAATAGCAAGACCGCAGAGGCTATGTCCGCGAACCTCGGAAAACAGACTGTTCTCTCTGGTACGCTCACCCGAACAGCAGGACGCGACGGCAACAACCGCCAACTGCAAATGATCGAGCGACCGCTCATGACCGTGGACGAACTGAAATCCATGCCGAAAGGTCATTTCGTGGTCATGAAAACCGGATGCCACCCGATGAAAACGATTCTGAAATTGTTCTTTAAATGGGGCATCGTGTTCGAGAAGAAATATTCTATCTCCGAAAAAGCTGAGCGAAAGGTGTCGTACTGCGATATCGCGGAGATCGAGAAAGCCATTATTGCAAAGTATGGGATAATTATAGACGATCCGCCGCCTCCGACACGAATGCAGCCTTCGGGAAAGGTAAAGACAAAGAAACAGGAATTGGACGTCAGAAAAGAAGAATGATGTAACTCCCGAATCGTAAAAATATGCGGTTCGGGAGAATTTATTATTAAAAATGGCTCAATTATAAAAAATGACTGATTTAACTACACCAATACCGGAACCATATCAAACCCACCGATGATCTTGGCGGTGATTGAAAATGCGTCACCAAACAAGCGAACGACCCTGTTCTTTAATTTTGCGGAAGCGGCTTGACCGTTTCAGAGCATTATGTTTGAATTTGGTTACTAACCACGACATAGACTATATACCGATGAATAAAGAAACAAGCCCGCAAAACACGGGCTTGATACATATTATAGTTTATTCCTGACAGCATACAATAGTTGCTGATTCAATCGTCAAATATTATTTCTCCTCCCTCTCCGAATTTTATATGGCGACTCCTACTATATTTGCAAATGGTACATCTGCTGACAAGGAATGTAGTTGACCATAAGCCAAATACTTCATTGTCCTCGATAGTATCTACAAACTGATGCGGTCCGCCGTCCGTGCAATGGGTATCTTTCCACTTCTGCAATACTTTAAATGCCGAGTGTTTAATATCTATTCCATGCTCTACTGCGTTTTTGTGTCCGTCAAGTAGTTGTGTAGTACAACCGCCCGCGATTTTGGCGAGTTCTTCAATATCAAGTTCCCTGTCCTCGTTCATAACGTCTGTGAACTCTTCAAGTGTGAAGTCGTAGCCCATTTCCTTACCGAGCGGCACAGCGTCCTCGGGTTTCATCTTTTCTGCACGCTTGCTGAGTTCTTCATCGTCAAGTATTGCCTGTACAAAGTCTTTTGCATTTTCTTTTGACATTTTTATTCCTCCTGCAGTGTGGTATTATACTCACCTTTTCCCATCTATTCCACAAAGGGTGCATTTAAGTATGTCATATCCTTTAGACCAATCGCCTGCCCAACTGAGCCACCCCCCTAAAATCGGTTCTTCCTTGTGACCGACAACTACCCAATTATGGTAAGGACCCCTCACATCAGAATTACAGTGTCTGCTCTTTTCGCAAAAATCGAGTACTTCTCGCATATGATTCGTGGATATACCAGTGCTTCCGCCATGATGTCCCCCCGCCACCGCTTCAAGCTCGTCCGGTGAAAGCTCTATATCGTCTTTTTTCACTTCTTTCAGTTCATCAAGCGTGAAATCAAAGCCCATTTCTTTTGCGAAAGCTATCACTTCTTCGGGCTTCATATTTGCTGTCTTTTCGCGCAGTTCTTCATTGTCCAATACTGCCTGTACGAACACTCTTGCGTTTTCTTTTGACATAGTTTTAGTTCTCCTGTTGTGTTATTGATTCAAGTGCAATATGTAATTTTTCCGTCATCTCCGACAATATGTAATTTTTCCGTCATCTCCGAATTTAATATGTATTTCCTGTGTAAAGCCGCAAAGCGTGCATTTCGTTACCTGATAAGTTCTCGTCCAGGCACCGAAAAAGCCTCTGTCCTCGTATGTTACAGTTAAATTATGAGGCGTGCTGGGATTACCATTACAGTAATAATCATGCTTTGCCATATCGTTCTGAGTTTGTAAGTAGCCGCCCGCCACGCTTTCAAGCTCGACCGGGGAAAGCTCCCTGTCCTCGTTCATAACGTCTGTGAACTCTTCAAGTGTGAAGTCGTAGCCCATTTCCTTACCGAGCGGCACAGCGTCCTCGGGCTTCATATTTGCAGTCTTTCCGCGCAGTTCTTCGTCGTTCAATACTGCCTGTACGAACACTCTTGCGTTTTCTTTAGACATTTTTTATTCCTCCTGTCGTATGGTCTTATACCTTTACATTTTTGATTGCTTTACAGAGGGTACATTCATAAACATCGAATCCGTCGCTCCAGTCGCTGCACCAACTGAGCCAACCCCATAAGATCGGTTCTTCCTTGTGACCGACCTTGACATAATTATGTAAAGGTTTACTGAGATCACCATAGCAGTGTTTTTTTATTTCGCTGTCACCTTCCATTTCCTTTGAACGTCTACGTGCTTGATCCTGAAATTCAATTGTGCCCCCCGCCACAGCTTCAAGCTCCTCGGGGGAAAGCTCAATATTTTCTTTTTTCACGTCTTTCAGTTCATCAAGCGTGAAGTCAAATCCCATTTCTTTTGCGAAAGCTATCACTTCTTCGGGCTTCATAGCTCCTGTGCGCTGTCTGAGTTCTTCATCATCAAATACTTTCTGTACGAAAGCTGTTGCATTTTCTTTTGACATTGTGTTGTTCCTCCTGTTGTTGCGGTGCGACTTTAATCATGAATCCATGACTCTTCTCCGCAGAGAGTGCATTTACATAGATCATATCCGTCGCTCCAGTTGCCGAGCCAACTTAAGCAACCCTCTAAGATCGGTTCTTCCTTGTGTTGACCGAGCTTTACCCAATTATGCAAAGGTTTTCTGAGATCATTATAGCAATGTAGGTTTTGTTCATGTATTTTTTTTCGAGCATTAATAAAATACGTTCCATTATCCTTAACATATTTGTCGCCCCCCGCTACATTTTCAAGCTCCTCGGGGGAAAGCTCAATATTTTCTTTTTTCACGTCTTTCAGTTCATCAAGCGTGAAGTCAAATCCCATTTCTTTTGCGAAAGGTATCAATTCTTCGGGCTTCATAGCTCCTGTGCGCTGTCTGAGTTCTTCATCGTTAAGTATAGCCTGTACGAATTTTGATGCTGCTTCTTTTGACATTTTTTAATCCTCCTGTTGTATTGTCTTATGTTCTTTCATCCTTTGTCGCGCCGCAGAGGGTGTATTTATACAGATTATATCCTTTGGTATAGTCGCCGAATATGCCCCATAAAACCGGTCTTTCCTCGTGACCGACAACTACCCAATTATGTAAAGGAGCATTAAAATCATTATTACAGTGCTCGCTTTCCTCCTCCTGTACTTTCCTCACACCTTTTCGGATAAACTTTTGCTGATTGACATTCTTTTTATCTCCCCCCGCTACCGCTTCAAGCTCGTCCGGGGAAAGCTCCCTGTCCTCGTTCATAACGTCTGTGAACTCTTCAAGTGTGAAGTCGTAGCCCATTTCCTTACCCATAGGCACAGCTTCTTCGGGCTTCATATTTGCTGTCTTTTCGCGCAGTTCTTCGTCGTTCAATACTGCCTGTATGAATTTTTCTGCTGATTCTTTTGACATAAGATCATTCTCCCTGCTCATTTATCTAATCTGACTCTAAGTACATAACCGCATTTCAGGCATTCCTTGACTTCATAGGTGTGTTCAAAGAAAATACAATAGGATTCGTATTCAAGATGAGAACCCCAGATATGCTTGGAACCATTTTCGTCGCCGTTACAGTATATATCTTCCAAAGCGTAGAGGTGAACGACATTCCCCCCTGCCACGTTTCCAAGCTCGTCCGGGGAAAGCTCTCTGACCTCGTTCGCGGCTTCCTTGAGTTCCTCGACCGTGAAGTCATAGCCCATTTCTTTTGCGAAAGATATCACTTCGTCGGGCTTCATTTTTTCTGTGCGCTGTCTGAGTTCTTCATCGTTAAGTATAGCCTGTACGAATTTTGATGCTGCTTCTTTTGACATTTTTATTTCTCCTGTTGTGTGGGCTTATGTATCTCTTATACCGTCTGCTCCGCAACGGGAGCATTTAAGTATGTCATATCCGTTAGTCCAACTGCCGAGCCAACTTAAGCAACCCCCTAAAACCGGTTCTTCCTTGTGACCGACAGTTTCCCAATTATGTAAAGGTCCATATATAACCGTTCTCCCAAACCCTTTAACCCAGCAGTAATGACTATTTACATACAATTGATTCATCACTTTGACCTGATACGTTCCAATATCCCTTTCATATCTGGCACCGCCCGCCACGCCTTCAAGCTCGTCCGGGGAGAGTTCTATATCTTCTTCTTTAACTTCTTTAAGTTCTTCAAGTGTGAAGTCATAGCCCATTTCTTTTGCGAACGGAACTATTTCTTCGGGCTTTATTTCTGCTGTCTTTATGCGGAGTTCTGCATCGTTAAGTATTGCCTGTACGAATTTTGATGCTGCTTCTTTTGCCATTATATTGTTCCTCCTGAGTCTGAATATTTTAAATCACAATATGGAAATTGTTATTTCTGCACAATTGCTCTTATTCACAAATGTCTATTTTTATATTATATCACAAAATAGGCTGTTAGTCAATAAAAATGCAGAAATAAATGTATGATCTTCCATATTTTTGTACTTCCACTATTATAAGCAGTTTTTTGGACTTCACGTTGCGTTTTTCTGAAAAATATTTTTTCAATATACATAGGAGCCTTTCAGCAGGCTCTATTTTATTACTCTGAGGAATGATGAAAATGTAGCATATTCTATACTGTAAACTATGCTCGTAAAATGGGCTTATATTTGTTGCGGATATAGCTATGTCAATGGTTGTTCTTTTATACGGTAGATATAATATTTTGGTTACTACATATAGCATCAATTTAAACTGGAGGAAAACTACTTTCAGTACATTATCAAGAAATATGGACTGTAAACGTCTGCTTTTTGTTAAGCTGATGCACGGCAACAGCATTTACTTTTTTCGGGAAAGAAGTACAGCAAAGAGCACCTCAGGATTAAGGGAAGCCTTGAAACGCATACGTTTCTTGCTTAAACGACCGTATTTAGCCTGATGAAGCAGTGACAGGGCGGTTTTACGCAGTATATTCATATTAAGCGGCGAATTGTCTTTTTCGAGCTCGCGCAGCATCTTCCTTAAAAATAACATCAAGACACCAGTGCAACTGATTTTCAATAGACCAATGTTTTCGGACGGCGTAGGCAAATTCGTTGATATCCGTCAAAGAAGTGATAAAATATCGGGTATATTGGCTCTCTGTTTCATTCTCAATGGTTTTTGAACGCACCATACCGAGTGCTTTCAGATTCGCCCATTCGCTGCGCTGTTCAAGCCAGCCAATTTCAGTGGAAAGATAGTATTCTCGCGTTTCGATCCTTCCGTGTCCTTTTTCGGAAGTGATAGTTTTCTCGCTGTCGGCTTAAAAATCAAGGAAATAGTCCTCGGTATCTTTGAAAAGTGTTGGCTGGTTTTCCTTGAGAGCAATGCAATAATCGGCTTTGCCTTCGGTTATTTTCTGTACTATTTTTTTCTGACAGCTCATTCATATCTGAGAAAACAACTTGACAAATCATTTCCGTAGGTGTATAATTAAAACAGTATATACAAAAGATGGGGCAGATGAAAGCGAAAAACACACTATAGGGAACCTCTAAAAACCCATTTGAGAGAAAAAGAGTTACTTGCGCCGATAGCGGTGTCAAGTCCCATCACCGTGCATCAGCACGCTTTCGGAGCCTTTCCTTGCTCTCGGCGCAATTACCTCATTTTCTCTTTTCAAAGCTGTTTTTAGAGGTACCATATATTTTCACATAAAAGGGGTTGACAGGATGCTTGCAGTATGCTACAACATTTTTTGGCAGACCTCACATAATTGTGCCCTTTTATTTCGCTCCGAGAATGGTATTTTATGCTCGTAACCGCTGAATTTATGGCGGGACGGGCGTTTTTGCGTTTAATATGGTGTCGGACGATAAATATGAAGAAAATAATGAAAAAAAATAAAAGGATCTCTATTCAGATAGGTTCTGTTGTAACTCTGCTGTTTTTTGTAACTATAAGTCTGATTACTATTGTAGTCTATTGGGGCACGAAAGATCTTTTTCTCAGAACTTGTAACGAAAGGATGACGTACGATCTCCAGAAGTTGAAAAACCTGAATATGAATGAGGAGATCACTGGTATTGTGATCGATTATTGGAAAAACAATCCCGATGTCATAACGGAACACTCGGAGGATCCGCTGTATCTTGAATTCGTGAAAGACTTCCAAAAAGTGAGCTCACTTCTCGCAAACATCACTCCGCAAATGATCGAAGCGAGTTCCGACGAGGAAAAGAAAGCGCTGTTTAAAGCTATGTACACCTCCATAGGGAGTTATTTTGATGAAGAAAGAAAGGATCAGGGATTTTCGCGGATCATCTGCATAGACCTTAGCGATGATAATTACGGTAAAGTCCTCATGTTCAGCGATGAACACTCGGAACAAACCGGCGAATACGCTTTCGGTACTTTATCCGACGTTTATCTGCCAGTCCTTGAGTCATCGCTGAACAGTGAGACATCAGACGAATATGGCGGGATCATTTTCAGCGAGGTCGTGCTCAAAACCGCAAATTCCGACTCTGAGCATCTGTACCTCGGCTGGATAATACACGATACGCCAAACGGCGGAAAATATGCGGTCGGGGTCGAATACGACTGGACGGATTTTGCCGATGACCTTGAAAAAAGCTTTTGGAGTATTTCACTGATAGGTCATGCTGTCGTTGTTGTTGTCAATATACTGCTTGTGATATTTATTTACTACAATGTGGCGAGCCCGCTCAAGAAGGTCAATAAAGGCGTTCGTGAGTATATGGAGAAAAAGGACAGCGGCGCGGCGCTGAAGGCTATGGAGGCGGTAAGATCGCGCAACGAGATCGGAAGACTCGCCGACAGTTTTGCGGAGATGTCCGAGGAGATCGAACGGTACACCGAAGAAAATCTGAAGCTTGGCAATGAGCGTGAGCGTATCGCGGCTGAACTAAGTCTTGCCGCGAATATCCAGTCAAGCCAGCTTCCGAGCAAGTTTCCTGCATTCCCGGACAGAGACGAGTTCGATATTTTCGCGTCGATGACACCCGCGAAGGAAGTCGGAGGGGATTTCTACGATTTCTTCATGATCGACGGCGATCATCTCGGACTTGTGATCGCGGACGTTTCCGGCAAGGGCGTTCCGGCAGCGCTGTTTATGATGATCTCCAAGATGATGATAAAGAACTACGCAATGAGCGGATTTTCGCCTGCCGAAGTCCTTGAAGTAACAAACGAGAGCATATACGCCAACAACAAGGAGAAGCTCTTTGTTACGGTATGGTTCGGCATACTTGAAATATCATCGGGAAAGATAACCGCAGCGAATGCCGGTCACGAATATCCCGCAGTACGTCAGCCGAACGGCAGGTTTGAACTGCTGAAGGACAAGCATGGGTATATGATCGGTCTCAGAAAGAATAAGCACTACACCGAGTATGAGCTTGAACTGAAAAAGGGGGCGACCCTGTTCGTATATACGGACGGTGTGCCTGAGGCGACCGACAAGGACGAAGAGCTTTACGGCACGGACAGAATGCTCGAAGCGCTGAACAAAGAACCGGATGCCGCACCGGAAAAGCTTCTTGAAAATGTACATATTGCGGTAAACGAGTTTGTCGGCGATGCGCCGCAGTTCGATGATCTCACTATGCTTGCGCTGACGATAAAATAATACGGAGGAAATACGATGGATATCGGAATGAACAAAAGCGGAAATGAACTCACGATTTCACTTGAAGGCAGACTTGATACGCTGACCTCGCCGGAGCTTGAAAAAAAGCTTGACAGTGCGCTGGACGGCATCAAAAAGCTTACATTCGATCTCAAAGGACTCAAATACATATCCAGCGCGGGTCTGCGCGTGCTTGCGGCGGCAATGGATATAATGGAGGATAGGGGCGAAATGTTTGTCGCGAACGCGAATGACGATGTGCGTGATGTCTTTGAGATAACAGGCTTTATCGAAGATCTTAATATGATATAAGGCGGTGTGATATGGAAGAGCTCGATATTACCGCAGCAAAGGAGAATCTGCCGCAGGTGCTCGGATTTGTCGGCAGCCGGCTTGATGAAGTGAAATGCGCCGATAAAGTGCGTATGCAGATAGAGATCGCCGTAGAGGAGGTTTTCGTAAATATCGCGAGTTATGCCTATGATCCTGAGGCGGGATCCGCTACGATCCGTGTCGAGATATCCGGTGACCCGCTCACGGTAACTATGAGCTTTATCGACTGCGGCAGACCTTACGACCCGCTCGCAAAACCGGATCCGGATCTGAAAAGACGCTTCGGGGAGCGGAAAAATGGCGGTCTCGGCATATTCATGACCAAGAAGAGTATGGATGAGATCGCGTATGAATACAAGGACGGCAAAAACATACTGACATTGAAAAAGAACATAATACGGGAGGGTCATACCAATGGATGAAAGGACGGAAAACCGGAAGCCGATATTCAGAGAAAAGGCGCTTGAAAAAATAACTTCCCCGGAACAGCTGAACAATTATCTGAAGGTCACAAATCCTGCCGTATGGATGATACTCGCGGCGGTGATACTGCTGCTCGGAGGACTGCTCGCGTGGTCGGCGGTAGGAGAACTTGAGACGACAGTGGACGCTGTGGCGTATGTCGAGAACGGAACGGCAGTCATCACAATGAGCGGCAGC
>JAGBMA010000085.1 GCA_017635095.1 Ruminiclostridium sp.
CTTCGTCGGCTTTCCTTGTATCCGATGCCAGAGCAGGATGCTCTGACTATGCCGCCCCAATAGCGCATGGATGCGCTTTAATCAGCGGCATAAGAGCTATTCTCATTTTCTCTTTTCAAAGCGGTTTTTAGAGGTACCCTTCATTTCAGCCGTTTCATACAATGCACGTCACGCGCCGCGATGCATTGCCGGACAAACGCTCAGATCCCATGATCCCTTCTGTTTACATATTAACATGATGCGCCCCGAATGTCAAGATTTTTTTGCATTTTTGCGGCCGGTACCGAAGTCATACGCCGAGGTATTCCCTGAGTTCTCCGAGCCTTGACTCGGTATCTTTGTACCCGAGCCGGTAAAGCGCGCCGAGCTTGTCCATATCGCCGTCAAAACGCGTGACGGTCACAGGCTCCGAGGGAGCCATAAGAAATATCGAGCCGTCGCGGGCTTTCTTTTCGAGCAGCTCCACGGTATCGTTGAATTTCTCGTTTGCAGTTTCAAGGCTCTTCATAAACTCCGGGTATTTTCCGTACCAGAGCTTCGCGATCTTCGGAGCGCCGGGCTTTCTGCGGAAGCTAAGCTCGCGGGTCCTTACCACTATCACTTTCTTCTCGCCCGATATCTCTGCCCAGGAATAGGGTATCTTCTCCGCACAGCCGCCGTCGAGATACGGCTCTCCGTCTATCATTACGGGGCGGGAAACGTAGGGCACGGTAGCGGAAGCCTGTATCGCGCGGAAGATATCGCATTTTCCTTTCTCGAAATAGGTTATCTTTCCCGTGTTGAGGGCGGTGGCAGTGACCACGAGCCTGCGGGACGGCGACATGAGCCGTTCTTCGTCCAGCGGCAGCGCCTTCAGGATATCGTTGAAGAGATAAGTGAAGCCGGTAACACCGTGGTCGCGCTTCATTGCTCCGATACCGCAGTAATTTTTGTCGTGCCTGTATGTGAGGTCTATCCTTGCTCCCCAGCCTATCTGACCGGAGACATAGCCGATAGCGGATAAAGCGCCGGCGGAGACTCCCACCACCGATGAGATGTTTATATCGTTCATCATCATGCAGTCAAGCACTCCGACGGTATAAAGCCCTTTCCAGCCGCCGCCCTCAAGGACGAGACAGCCGTCTGTGACCGCGCTTCCCGCACGTCCGGAGGGGAGCTTGTCCAGATCTTTGTAAATCTTGCTTTTCATATGTTTTTCCTGTTTGTATTATTATTGCGTCGTGGCGGATCTGCCGCCGTTTACCGACCTTTCAATTATACCACAGCCCGACGCTGTTGTCAAATCCCGCAGCTGCATATTATGTCTCCGTTTGCATAACCGCCCTGCAAAGCGGGAAAAATCAGGCGGGAGGGGAATGAGATATGCGGGTTTACGTCAACGAAGAAAAGAAGCGGGTGGAGATATGGCTGACACGGGGGGAATCCGTGCACGATGACATAAAGGAAGCGGTATCCGGGTACTGTATGGAGAAATATCTGACTGTCATATTCCGTTCCGGAGAACGTGATCTCGCGGAGATGACGGGAATTCTGCTGAAAGACAGCAGGACATGAGAAGGTGCCGGCAGGGGACCGCATATTATGCTGTAATATGAAAAACCCGTTGCATTCGGTGAGCTTCTTTGATATAATATATGGGTAAAGATGTTCTGCATGATCCGCAGCATCGTATAACTGCACGGAGACAGGGGAATGACCCCGTATCGCAGAAGAGGAGGTGAGCAAAGATGCGGCGAAAGAATGAAAGACTTCCGGTCTGCAAGTCGGAAAAATTCATTTTGTCCGGTGAAACGCCGTTCGCGGTACGTGAAGCATACGAGGCTGCGCGCACGGAACTTTTGCGCGCTCTCGCCGCCGACGGAAGAAAGATCGTGGCGGTAACGAGCTGCTCACCGTCGGAGGGCAAAAGCACAAACTGCCTCAACCTGGCGGTCATCACCGCGGAGACCGGCGCAAAGGTACTTCTCGTGGACTGTGATATGAGAAAGCCGGTAATTCACACTCTGCTTCATCTCGACAATAAAGCCGGGCTCTCATCTTTCCTCGGCGGCATCGAAAACGACGTTTCCCGCGCGATAGACCGGAATGTTCGCCCGAACCTCGACGTTATGACCTCCGGACCGATACCGCCAAACCCCGCCGAGCTTATCTCCGGGGCAGGAACGGACGATCTTCTGAGGTACGCGGCCGGGCACTATGACTATGTTTTCATAGATACTCCGCCGGTGAGTGCTGTGACCGACGCGTTTCTCATGAACACGCGTATCGCGGGCATTATCATAGTGGTCAGGGAAGGCAGCACGAGACACGAAGATATCCGTGAGTGCATTGCCGGAGCGAAGATGTCGAATACCCGTGTCCTCGGCTTCATAAAGGCGAACTGCGCCGTAAAGTAAGGGGCGTGAAAGCGCTCGGCGTATAGAACGGAATGCAGAAAATAAAAGCGTCAAACGGGTGACCTTACGCGGCAATTACTCAGGTCACCCGTTTTTCGTGTTCTTTTCCGGCTCATTACACTGCAAGGATAACAGGTCTATGAGCTCAGTCTTGAATTCCAGTGCTGGAGGATAGAGGATTTGTCCGGAGCTTCATACTCGTATGTGGGCGAGACTACCTCGCCTGCGATCGTTGTCCTGAGCGGGTCAAGCTCTACCTTTACAAGTCCCCGTCCGGTAATGTCGCTGTGAAGGAATTGTTTATCCGGAGTTTTGTTGGTGCGTGCGGAGTAAAGGGTGCTGCCTATATAGAGACACTGCTCCTCATCGGATATGATAAGTCCGATCTTAACATCTTCTTTTCTGTATTCGTACAGCTTATACATTTTCTCACTCTTTCTGTGATGATATTATCGCAGGTACGGAAAATGCCGTTCGGTGGACTGGATTTTCGTTACTGCGCCCTGCGGTCAAATGCAAAGTCTTTACATATATTTTATAACTTTTATCCCGTTTTGTCAATAATATGCATAAAAATATCGCCGGTCGGGTCGAAAAGAAAAAGCGGACAGCACAATAGGCTGTCTGCTTTTTCTCCACACTATACATACACTTTCAGTCTGAGCTTATTTCGTTTTGTTCTGCTCATATATGCTCTTTATCACTTTCGCCGGACTTCCCACAGCTATCATGTTCTCCGGTATGTCCTTTGTCACAACGGAGCCGGCGCCTATAACGGCGTTATCGCCGATTGTCACACCCGACAGTATTATGCTTCCCGAGCCTATCCAGACGTTGTTCCCTATGCGTATCGGCTTCGGGACAAGGTCGCCCCGGTCTTCGGGCAGCATACCGTGGTTAAGGGTGGCAAGCACCGTGTTATGACCGATGAGGCAGTTGTCGCCGATGAAGATGCCGCCCTGATCCTGGAACTTGCAGCCGGCGTTTATGAACACATTCCTGCCGAGGTGTATATTCTTTCCGCAGTCGGTATAGAACGGTGGGAAAAGTCCGAAAGGGGTCGGGATCTCACTGCCCGTGAGTTCTTCCATAAGGTCGTGCAGTTCCTCGGGCGTATGATAGACCGAGTTGATCTCCATGGCGATCCGTATGGCTTCCTGGCTGAGCCCGTGCATTTTCAGATGCGCCGGAGAACCACATTTCACGGTACCGCCGCTGTTCATTATACCGATGAATTCTTCTGTTGTCATGATGAGTTCCTTTTATGTTATTTCCCCGATGACGAGATCGTCAGCGTGACATCACCGCTTCCGAGCAGCCCGGCAAGCTCGCTTTCCGTCATTCCCGTTATCCTGCCGAGACGAGTGTAGCTCCAGGAATTCGAGCCGTAGAACACCACTATATTGCTTCCGGAATAGAGGACTATGTCGCCGGGAGCGGTGGTGGTCTGCTTGTCGTTTCTCGGAAGAGAAGTGCCGAGGGAGCCGACCTGCTCGAAACCGCCGTACATGGACATCTCCGATGTTACGTCTCCCTTTTCCGCAAGCTCCGCCAGTGCCCGCACAGAGTCATTGTTCTCCCATTCAACGTCTATCTTTTTATTGTTTATGGAAAGTACCGGCATAAGATCATTTTTCTCCGTTTCTTCGGTATGTCCGGAAGACGTATCTTCTGCGGCAGCGAATACGTCTGACTGTGATGAGACAGCGGAAGTTCCCGTTCCGGACTGTGCGCTTACTTTTTCACATGATGCCAGCGAAAACACTGCCAGGGTGATCGCAAATATCTTTGATACGAGCGTCATGTCGTTTGTCTCCCTTTGTTTACAGGCTCGTTTTCAGTATTTTTACAACATCGCTGCGGTCGAGGAGTTTGTAACCGCCGTCGAGTATGATAGTCGCGTCCGCGATGCCCTCGATCATATTCTCGTCCGCGCCCAGTTCGGATATGTTCATAACGAGACCGAGTTCCTTCATCCAGCTTTCCATTGCGTCAAGTCCGGCTTCCGCAAGCTCTTCGTCCGTCTTTCCGCTGCGGGATATGCCCCAGACTTCGGCTGCAAAACGGGCGAACTTCTTTACGCCGTCTTTCATTATATACCGGTAGTAGGGGAGAGAGACTGCCGCGAGGGTCATTCCGTGGGTAGCGTCTGTGTAAGCGCCAACCGCCTGACCGAGCATATGCACCATCCAGTCGGTGGATTTTCCTTTCGCAACGAGCGTATTCAGTGCCCATGTGGCAGTCCACATTATATTCGAGCGGGCTTCGTAATCCGTCGGGTCTTTGACCGCTTTTCTGCTCGCAACGATAAGTCCGCGCATAAGCCCCTCGCTTATATAATCGGAGGTGTTGTCGTCATCGCCGGAGAAATACTGCTCACAGATATGGTTCATTATGTCATAGATGCCGGCTGTCATCTGGTATTTCGGGAGTGTCATGGTGTATTTCGGGTTGAGTATCGAGAACTTAGGCATAACGTTGTCGCCGAAAACATGACCGATCTTCTGCTTTGTTGCATGGTTGGTGATGACGGCGCCGCCGTTCATCTCCGAACCTGTCCCCGCCATTGTCAGGACACAGCCTACGGGAATGATATCACAGGTCGGTTCCTCGAAGCGGATATAATACTTCTCCCACGGGTCATCGCCGCAGTTCACGGACACCGACACGGCTTTCGAGTAGTCGCATACCGAACCGCCGCCTACCGCAAGAATAAAGTCGGTCTTGCTGTCACGGGCGATCTTTACGCCCTCGTTCAGCTTATCGACGGTAGGGTTCGGCATTACTCCCGACACTTCCGCAACGGTCTTTCCCGCGTCCCTCAGGATAGCGGTTATCTCGTCATACAGCCCGCTTTTCTTTATCGAACCGCCGCCGTAAACGAGCAGGATATTGTTTCCGCAGTTCTTCAGCTCGTCTTTGAGATACTGCAGTGAATCTTCGCCGAAGTACAGCTTTGTGGGATTGTGATAAGTGAAATTTCCTAACATAGTGGATCTCCTCCGTTCGTTTCCGGTCGCGATGCGCTGGTGCGGATCGCTTTTTTACTATTGTATCACAGATGAAGAGAAATTACAAATACTTATTCAGCATAAAGCATTATGCTTGACAGGCATAGTGCCGGCGTGATATAATATATGCAGTAAATAACGACGGAGGGCGCTATGGAAATAAGAGTTCTGCAATACTTTCTCGCTGTTGCAAGAGAGGGGACGCTGTCGGCGGCGGCCGCATCGCTCCACCTTACCCAGCCCACCCTTTCAAGGCAGCTCAGGGATCTTGAGGAAAGCCTCGGAAAAACGCTTTTTATACGGGGAGCGCACAGCATAAAGCTCACCGAGGAGGGAATGCTGCTCCGGAAGCGGGCGGAGCAGATAATCGAGCTTGTTGACCGCACCGAAAGCGACATAAGGCGCTCCGACGAAACACTTTCGGGAGATGTTTATATCGGCGCGGGGGAGACGGACGCCGTAAGTTATGTGGCGAAAGCTGCGCACAGAATGCAGCAGGATCACCCTCTCGTGCATTACCACATCTACAGCGGCGACGGGGAAGATGTCATGGAAAGGCTCGACAAGGGGCTCATTGATTTCGGCATCGTCTTCATGCGCGTTGACAGCTCGAAGTACGACTGCATCACCATGCCGGCAGCGGATAAATGGGGGATACTTACGCGAAGGGACTCGGAGCTTGCGGAAAAGAAAAAGATAAGGCCTGCCGATCTTTACGGCAAGCCTCTGATATTCTCGCGCAGGACAACCGATAAGATGCCTGTACGAAAATGGTTCGGTGATAAGTCGGAGCGTCTGAATGTAGTTTCGACCTACAATCTCGTTTATAACGCTTCCATAATGGTGCGGGAGGGTCTTGGTCACGCCCTCGCGCTTGATAAGCTCATAAATGTGACCGGCGACAGCGAGCTTTGTTTCAGGCTTCTTGACCCGCCGGTATATGCGGAGATGTATTTCGTGCGGAACAAGTTCCAGCCTGTGACGAAATCCGCTGAGGTGTTCCTGAGGTATTTCATGGAGGGACTGACGCAGTGACCGGCGCTCCGTGAGATGACGTTCAGTCTTTTTACCGCGGGTCGGCACCGCCTTTGAGATCGCGCTTGTTCTCGTACATCATTTTGTCGGCGCGCTCAAACACCTCGGTAACGGATCTGTCGGAAGCGGGGTCGTATGACGACATACCTGCGGCTACAACGGGCTTTCCGAGGGTGTCTTTATTTGCAAGCACCTCTTCTTTGAGCTTCGCGAAGAGGCTGTCCTTAAAGGCGTAGTCTCCGCCGCGGATAAATGCCACGAACTCATCGCCGCCTACGCGGAAAACCGGGCTGTGGGCGAAGGTGGTGCAGATAAGTTTTGCGCACTCGCGGATATAATCGTCGCCTGCCTGATGACCCCTGGTGTCGTTTATCTCCTTGAGCCAGTTGATGTCACAGACCACGATCGCGAATGTGAGGTAGTCTATTCCGTTGTCGATATTATTCTGGACCGCGCGGATCAGTTCGAGGTAGGCGGTCTTGTTCTTTGTACCGGTGAGATCGTCCCGTCTTGCAAGCTCTTTTTCGGAGTTGAGGGCTTTTATGTGCTCTTTTTCCTTCTGCACCTCCGAGTCTATGTTCTCAACGCCGATAACGATATGTTTCTTGTCTCCGGACCACATGGCTGTGAAGCGGGTGTAACGGATCTTCCCATCGACCACGATGCGGTAGTTGAGGCTGAAAGTCTTGCGTCTGTAGAGCTGGGGAATAAGGTTGTCACGATCGAGGGCGTCGCTTATCCTGTCGCGGTCATTCGGGTGGACGACAAGACTTATGTTGCGGCGGGCTTCGGCAAAGAAATCCTTTCCCTCCTCCTGAATTTCGAGCTGACCGTACAGGGGGCTTGTGACGTAGCCGTAATAGCTGCTCTTATCGCGGTCGATATAATAGATCACATCATAGTTCGCGGCGAGACTTTCGGCGATACGGTCGTAATTCTCGCGTTCTTTCAGCCGGCTCTCGGCTTCAAGGCGCTCACGGACTTCGGTATCTGTATTCATGACACCGAGGATATAATAATCGTCTTCCTCATCACCGCCGGAACTGTGTATGAGCCTGATGGTGTGCCATACCGGTCTGCCTGTGGTGATGAGGCGGAATTCGTTATGTTTCAGCCCGCCGTTTTTTATTGCAGCGAGAAGATCGTTTCTTTGCAGTACAGCGGCGAAATTATCTCTGTCATCTTCGTACACCGCTTGCAGTGAGTCGCGCTCCATATCTTCGAAAAAGTCCGTGCCTTCGTCTTGTGTATGCTCCCTGAACGACGCGTCGGAAGAAAATCGCCGGTATCTGCCTGTTTTTGTTTCGACAAAGTAAACACAGGTGTATTCGGCGAGAAGCGCTTCGGCTGTTTTTATAAACACTTCATTGTCTTTCATATATGCTCTCCGATTTATACATCATACTATGCAAACATTATATCACAATATACGGTCATATTTCAACCCTTTTCACAAAAAATCCGGGAAGTTTGCTCACAGTATAAATTTCGTGAAAATGTCACATACTTTTCACGGAACTGTCACATAAAACGCTGATTTTATATGTCATATGTGATATAATTAATGTGTCCTCATTTCGTCCTTCGGACGAACAAAAGTGCAAGGAAAATCCCTAAAATATAAAAATTTTCCTTGCACTTTTGCAGCCGTGAAAAGCCTTCAAGCTGCGCTATGAAGTCTTTTCGCGGTTGATGAGCAGACATTAATTAGATATATTATTTGCAACATTAGTTAGCATACCGGCGGATATCCCTGCATAGTTGACGAGGGATAGTAAAAAGATAAAGACCGGTGCTCTTTAAAAGGGTGATACAAGTTATGAGAAAACATCTTGCGGGACGGCTGGCTGCAGGCATCGCCGCGGTCATATTCATCGGGTGCACAGGCTGCGCGGGAATGGGAAACTCCGGAAAGAACGGGGACAAGTCCCTGCAGAAAGTGCTCGATACAGGAAAACTCATTATCGGGGTCGATGACAGCTATCCGCCTATGGGATTCGCCGACGGCAGCGGAGGCATAGTGGGCTTCGATGTGGATACTGCGCAGGAAGTGTGCGATCTGCTCGGGGTGACCCTCGAAACGAAGCCAATAAACTGGGATACAAAGGAAGAAGCGCTGAACAGCGGCGAGATCGACTGCATATGGAACGGAATGTCGGTCTCCGACAAGCGCGCGGATACAATGGAGTTTTCTGAACCTTATCTGAAGAACGAAATGGTCTTCGTTGTGGCGGGAAACAGCAATGTCAGATCCTACAGTGAACTTGCGGAAAAGAGAATCGGATATCAGTCCGGTTCCACCGCGCAGGACGCTCTCGAAGCATCGGGCGTGTTCAGGAACGCAGTGCTCAAAGGATATCCGAACAACGTCATGATGCTCGAACAGCTTGAGTCGGGTGCCATTGACGCGGGGATCATCGACTCCGTTGTGATCTATTACTACATACTCAAAAACGGGAGCGGTTTTTACATACTTCCGGGAAATCTTCGTGAGGAATCATTCGCGGTGGGGTTCAGAAAGGGCGACCTTGCACTGCGCAACAAAGTGCAGGAGCTTCTTGAAGAAATGAACGTGAACGGAAAACTTGCCGAAATTTCGGTAAAATGGTTCGGGAGTGACATAACTATTGTCAGATAGGGAAGGCAATGAAAGAGAATAACAGAAAAAAAGGCATCGGCGGCATTCACAATACGATCATGACCGTACTTATCATCGTCTTTTTTGTCGGTATCATAATCGGATATTATGCTATGCTTTATTCCGAGACAAGGGATAACATAATAAAAAGCGGCGAGCTTAATGCAGTTTCGTCGTCGGAGCGGATAGACAAGTACCTGATCACCGGCATCGATACAATGAAGTTCGTCTCATACACTATGGACAACATGATCCGTGACGGGCGCTCGAAGACGGAGATGATAGATTATCTTGAAAACCAGTCCAAAGCAGTGGTAAATGTTTTCCCGGGAAGTGATAACGGATTTTATGCATACGTCAACGACGAGTATCTTGACAGCTCCGGCTGGGTCCCGGACGAGGATTATGTACCCTCCGAAAGACCGTGGTATATTGACGCTGTTGCAAACGGGGGCAGGGTTACGGTAGTCGATCCGTATGTGGACGCTATGACCGGCACGATGATGATAACGCTTGCAAAGACTCTCTGTGATGCAAGGAGCGTTATTGCGCTCGACGTTTCCATGGAGACTCTCCAGAATATCACCGAAGAGGTGGCCTCACACGATGACGCCTGTATAGAGATGATCCTCGACCACAGGTATAATGTTATAGCCCATTCCGTAAAGAGCGAAGTCGGCAAGGACTATCTGGGCGAGACGGGAACTCTCGGAAGCGCGGTCGCCGGAAGGCTTTCCGAGACAAATGAAAGCTTCTTCTCGATCCGGCACGGCGGTATCGAGTACATAGTTTATGCAGTGCCGGTAGAGAACGACTGGATCTGTCTTTCCGTGATCGACGCGACCTCCACATTTGACCGCCTTAAACCTCCCCTTATACTCACTATAGCGGCTGCGGTGATAATCGTGACGATACTGCTCGTGATAATGATACGCTCGTTCAGAAAAGGAGCGCTTGCGGAGATGCTCAACGAACAGACCGAGCGTGCAAAGGCAGAGAGCGCAGCGAAATCCGCGTTCCTGTCGAATATGTCTCATGAGATACGAACACCTATCAACGCTATTCTCGGAATGAACGAGATGATTCTCCGCGAGAGCAGCGACGAGGACATACTCGAATACGCCGCAAATGTACGCGCCGCCGGCAATACCCTGCTCGGTATTGTGAACGACATTCTCGATTTCTCGAAGATAGAAGCCGGTAAAATGGAGATAATACCGGTGGATTACGACCTTTCGTCAATGCTCAGCGATCTTGTCCACATGATACATACCCGGGCGGAGGAGAAGGGGCTTCTTGTTAAGACCGAATTCAACGCGGATATACCGAAGAGCCTGCATGGTGACGAGGTGCGCCTTAAACAGGTCATCACCAATATACTCACCAATGCCGTAAAATACACAGAGAAAGGCTCCGTTACATTCGGAGTGACTTACGAAAAGACGGAAGACACCTCCGACACCATAGATATGAAAGTGTGGGTAAGCGATACCGGTATCGGCATAAAGCAGGAAGATATGCACAAGCTTTTCGGCGAGTTCCAGCGTATCGAGGAAGAGCGCAACCGCAACATCGAAGGCGCCGGTCTCGGAATGAGCATAACCCGGAGCCTGCTTGAGATGATGGATTCATCCCTCACGGTAGAAAGCGAGTACGGCAAAGGCTCCACATTCTCGTTCACCATTCGGCAGGGTGTCGTTAAATGGGATCCGCTCGGGGATTACGAAACTTCGTACAGGGCACTTATCGGAGGGTATGAAAAGTACCGCGAGAAGTTCACTGCTCCCGATGCCGCGGTGCTTGTGACGGACGATATGCCGATGAATCTTACTGTGTTCAAGAGCCTTCTGAAGCTCACGGGGATCAGGATAGATACCGCGATAAGCGGCGACTCGGCGATCGAGCTTGCAAGAAAAAACAAGTACGATATAATTTTCCTCGACCACATGATGCCGGAAAAGGACGGAATTGAGACACTGCACGAAATGGAGGAGGATAAGGAAAGCCCGAACCTGAACACCATAAAGGTATGTCTCACCGCGAACGCCGTTACCGGTGCAAGAGAGGAGTATCTTGCAGCCGGATTTGACGATTATCTTACCAAGCCTGTGGATCCCGGCCGGCTTGAGGAGATGCTGCTCGAATACCTGCCGGAAGAGAAGATACACGCACCGGTGCATGATCTCGAAACGGCGGACGATGAGCTGTTCGGGGAGACGCATACGCTTCCGGATTTCGTGGAGTATATAAGCGAGATAAGCACAGATGCGGGTCTTACGAACTGCGGCTCGGTAGAGGGATATGTGTCCGCTCTGGAGACTTACGCCGGCATGATCGGAAAACACGCCGACGAGACAGAGAATTTCTGGAGAGCGGGTGATCTCGCGAATGCTACGATCAAGATACACGCCCTCAAGAGCACTTCCCGCATTATCGGCGCTATTGCGATAGGAGATCTTGCACAAAAGCTTGAAAACGCGGGCAAAGCGGGAGACGCGGAGACGGTAGGTGCCGGCATAGAAGAACTGCTCGGACGATGCAGGAAGCTCGGAGAACAGCTCTCGCCCCTGTGCAGCGGCAATGGCGCGGTCGGGGACGATGAAAACCTTCCGCCGATATCGGCCGAAGAGCTGCAGGAAGCATACGAGCTGATAAATGAAGCGAACTCGATGTTCCGGCTCGACGACGTGAACGAGATCGCGGAGAGCCTCAAAGGCTACCGTATCCCCGATGAGGAGAAGGAACGTGTGGCTGCGATAATAAAGGCAGTAGATGAACTCGATTATGACAGGCTCACGGAGATCATCTGAGATCATTGATAAAACCGACCCTGAGAGCGGCGAGATGCCGTTCCCGGGTCGGTTTCGTTTTCCTTCCTATAGTTGTCTTCAAGACCGATCGTGCCTTGAAGCGGCGGAACAAAACTGCACGCTTTGTGAATAATGCATATATCCGGAGCCGAAAAAGCTTCGGATATTGTTGTTTTATACCATTGACAAAACTGTTAATGTGTTATATACTGTATATATCACAGATGAACAGCAAACGGAGGTGAACAGATGAAAATATATCAGAACTCCTCGGAGCCGATATATAAACAGATAGCGTCGCAGCTCAGGGATGAGATACTCGCCGGTAAGCTCAAAGGCGGTGATGCGCTCCCGTCGATACGCGGGCTTGCGCAGGATCTTAAAATAAGCGTTATCACGACAATGAAAGCGTATGAGGAGCTGGCTTCGGAAGGTCTCGTGACTTCGGCGCAGGGCAAAGGCTACTTCGTGAATGCACAGGACACGCGGCTTCTCGCAGAACAGCACATGAGGCGGGTAGAGGAAAACCTCTCAGAAGCGATACGCTCCGCAAAGATCGCGGGTATGTCGATAGATGAGCTTCGGGAAACGCTTGACGCACTGTGGGCGCTTGACGCGGGATAAGGAGGAAAAAATGCAGAATTGGTATTTTTGGTTTATACTGATGATGGTGCTCCTTGTCATTATCCCGGCGGCAAGGGCGAGACAGCACAGACAGGTAATGGTATCAAAACGAAACAGGCTTAAACGCAGAAAAGGAGAAAATGCAATGAATGAACTCGTAAAAGGCTATATAGGAAAAGAAGTTATCGTATGGGCGGGCAGCTCCAGCGGAGTTACGGGAACAATAACAAAGATCGAAGAAAACTGGGTCGAGCTGGAGGATAAATACGGCACTCAGATACTCAACACCGACTACATCAACCGCATACAGGAATATCCCCGCAATAAGAACGGCAAGAAGAAAGCTGTCATAGTTTAAGGAGCAGACATGGAAAACGCTGTTGAAATAAAGGATCTTACAAAGAAATACAAGGATTTCACTCTTGACGTGAGCGCAGTTATCCCGAAAGGCTTCTCCACAGCGCTGATCGGTGCCAACGGAGCAGGAAAGACTACGCTTATAGACATACTCTGCGGCGTGAGTGCAAGAACATCGGGTGATGCGGTTTACTTCGGAAGTATGACGGACACCGATGATGACGGTCTGCGGAACAGAATAGGTTACTGCTCCTCGGCAAACTTCTTCCCACTTGACTGGAAGCTTAAGACCGTGGCGGAGTGCATGGCGATAGGCTTTGACAACTTCGACCGGGCGCGTTTCGCAGAGCTTTGCGCAAAATGGAAGCTCGGAAGCCCTGATGAAAAGAAGCAGAAGAACATGATGAAGATGTCCGACGGAAACCGTATGCGTGCAGCTCTCGCGGCAGTGCTTGCGCGGGACACAGACCTGCTGGTGCTCGATGAACCCGCGTCATCGCTTGACCCTCTTGCAAGAGATCAGCTCTGCGAGATGTTCCGCGAATATCTTACGGAACGCGACGGAGAACGCTCGATACTCTTCTCCACGCATAATATCGCGGATATGGAATTTGCTACCGACTACGCAATATTTATGGCGAACGGACGTGTCATTGAGCAAGGCTTTGTGGAAGACCTGAAAGAGAAGTACATACTTGTTCACGGCGACGCGGAGGACGGAAACAGAGCAAAGCCGCTCATGATGTCGTACAGCGCGAACAGTACGAGTTATGAGGGTATTGCGCTTACGGAAAACTCCGCAAATCTCGAAGCTGTCGGTGCGATAACCGAGCGTCCGACGCTGCAGCAGCTAAGCGTAGGCATTCTCAGAAAGGCGGAGGAAGATGCAGGAAAATAAGTCACCCCTCACCATATCACAAGCGCTGAAACTATATACGGGAACAGGCTTTGCCGGAACGGTACTCGGGCTTGCAGCATACGAGGTGCTGTTCTATCTTGGCGCATTTGTCTGCATGACGCTTATGATAATGCTTGGCGAAGGTATCTTATACCCCGAAGCGGTCAGCAATATCGCGGAAACTCCTGCCGGTGACTGCGTAATGGTGTTCGCACCCACGCTCATAAACATCATTGTGCTTTTGTCGCAATATACAAAGGACAAACCCGGAGGAAAGCTTTTCCGCACGGTAAAGGGCGGCTTCGGTACATTCGTGAACTATCGGACAGGCGTGTATATCTGCGAATTGCTCTCGATGCTCCTGTTCGGCGCTGCGGCGCTTCTGCTCGATATTACGGGTATGGCAAAGATACATGGCGGGCTGTCGGCAGTTATCGCGCTTGTCGTGTCGAATATCGCTGCGATCGGAGTTATCACGTTCATACTCCCCGTGAAGAATGAATTTGTGCTCGGTGCAGGCTCGGTTATAACGATGTTTGCCATAACGTGCAGCTGCACAATACTGCTCCCTATGCTGTCCGACAATCTTATCCCCCACCTTGTCACAGGCATAGCGGGAGCGGTGCTTGCTGCAGTATCATCAAAAGTATATTTTACACACTATCGGAAGAACCGGTGGGACAGTTAAGGAGATAGTTATGAAAAACTTCGGAAAAGCTCTGAAATTATATCTGAAAGTATTATTCAATCCGCTGCTGACTCTGTTCAGCGCGGTCATAATAGTGGGAATACTGATCGCGGCGGTCCATGAGCCGGAGCTTCCGGAAAGTGACGAATATATGTCTATGATAGCGGCAACGGCTATCGGACAGATAGGGATAGTGGTGTTCTGTCTCAGCGGGACGATCTCGGTCACAAGATGCAAGTTTTACTCGTCCCTGCCCTTTGCGAAACCGCTCTTTACAGTTGTGCCGACAGTATTCACGGCGTTCATGTCGCTGATATACGACCTGATAATCATAATTATCGCCGCGTTATGCTGGGCGCCGCAGGCGCTTGCCGATATCATGATAGCCGCCCCCGTCGGCAGCCTTATGGTGATCCTTGGAGTGTCGTGCTCGGGAAAACCAAAGCTCGAATGGCTGTACATAATGCCTTTCCTCATTCTATGTACGCTTCAGTTCGTTCTTCCGAACATAAGCGCGACAAAGCACGGTTTCGGGCTTCCGGTCGTCATCTCGGCGGTCATCGGGGCGCTGATATTTGCGGCGGTCGTTGCGGTAACGCTTTACATAATGGATATATGGTGGAGGAAATGCGATCACATACACCGCGGAAATTACAACTACGCTATGGCTGACAAATAAGCGCAGATAGATGCAGAAATACTGTCTGCCGGAAGTTCAGCGCTTTTTCCTGTACCCACAGTCGCAGTACGGACCGCCGGACGCGAGGGTGTATTCACGCACGAAGTCCGTAACTCCGCCCGCTTCGCTCATGGTATAGTCGAGCCTGCACATCGCGGGGACGAGATCGTACAGCCCGAGTTCTTTCATGAGCCTGCATATGCCGCAGGTCGTAAATCTCGCTTCATATCCGCTCCCGTCCTCATACGGGATAAAATCCATGTTCCACGAGTACGGATTGCGGTCGGCGGGGTCGAGGGCAGCAGCCTTTTTCATTCCGGCTATGTCGGCGTCGGAAAATTTCTTCTTCCCGTTCATTCTGCAGAACCACTTCATCGCTCCGGTCATCATGGACTTGCGGTAGTACACCGTCGCCTGCTCAACGGTCGGTCTTTCCGGCATATTCAGCAGGAAAGCTGAAAGCATGGCGCAGTTGACGAGGTTCATTTTAAATCTGTCGCCTTTTTCAAACTCAGGGACAGACGAGATGATCTCTCTGTATTTTTTCCGGGCTTTTGCTGTGATGCCGCCTGCCGCACCGGCGTCGTATCCCAGCGCGGAGATCAGGTTTTTTCTGAATGAGCCCGAAAAGATCAGCCACATTCCTGCGGGCATTCCTGCATATTTCATTGTGACAGCCTCCTTATTGGTTATACATAGCTAACTCGTATTTTAGCACAAACCGTTCCGAATGTCAATACAAAGGTAGGCTCACCGTCTCGCAGTACCTGTTTTTCGGCAGGTCAGACGGAAGGTACTTGACAATGTTATCCGGATATTGTACAATAATACGTTAAAGGGTGTGGCAGACAGAGAGAATGGAACCGTTCCGCTGACAGAAATGCCGATGCTCAGGGTAAAAAAACAGATCCCGGCTTGCGGCTCCAAGTGAAGCGCGGCATATCTGCGCGGCTTCCTTGCGGGCGGTCAGGGGGACATAAGCGTTATAACGGATATGATGCCGTCGTTTTCAGGGATAACGGCGATTAACGGAAGTGAGGTGAGAACATGGAGCAGCACGAATTCATTGTCAAAGATATCCGTGGAGATTATGCATTCCTGATGCAGACCGACGTCGATGACGCCGAGCCGTTTCAGGTGGCGATGGCGCTTCTTCCGCCGGAGACGGACATAGGTACGCAACTGCGCGGTGCTATGGGTATGTTTGAGATCATCTCATAGATCTGCGCAGTCACATATCATACAAAGCAGCGTGATCTGCCGGTCATGTCCAGAGGGACGTGATGAACATCGGTGATGAGTCGCTGCTTTTTTTGAATCCGAGCTTTTCGTAGAACGCGAGCTCTTTATTGTATGCAATAAGCGCTATACGCAGATAATCCTTATAGCGCTCCTTTACCATATCCACAAGCGTCCTGCCCACAGACCTGCCCTGATAAGCCGGCTCGACGAGCAGGTAATGGACGTAGGCGGTCATCGCCCCGTCGTCCATTGCGCATATCATGCCCACAAGCCTGTCTCCGTCCCATGCGGAATAAACGGTGCCGAAGTTCTTCATTGCTGTGACAAGCTTATCGGGAAAGTGTCCCGATGACCAGCCGACAGACAGGAACAGCCGTTCAAGCTCGTCTCTTCCGAAATCGTGGATGTCCTTGTACGTGATGTTCATGATGATCTGTCTCCGTTTCATTTGTTGTCCGGCGAATCGTCCCTGTGTTTTTTGCGGTCGGGGGTGATAAGTCCCGCTGCGGCTTTCAGTATCATGGTCATGATCCATGCGAGTATAAAGTATATCACCGCTGTCGCGATGAGCGGGAAGAATGCTTCATAGGTGCGGCTCCGGATTATATCGCCCATTTTAGTGAGATCCTGGATCGCGATATAGCCCACGACAGATGTACCCTTCAGAAGCGACACTATCTCCTGGACATAGACCGGTACGAATCTTGCAGCCGCCTGTGGGAAGATGAAGCGGAAGAAAGCCTGGTTCTCGCTGTAGCCGAGGGCGAGGGCAGCTTCACGCTGGCCGCCGTCGATACTCTCTATACCCGAGCGCATTATCTCAGATGCATACGCGCCGAAGTTGAGAGAAAATCCGACGATCGCTACCCAGACCGCGGAAAGACCGGACTTGCCGAGCACAACATAATACAGGATCATGAGCAGAACCACCATAGGTGTACCCTGCAGGAGCTTCACATAGATATCCGATATCGCCGCTGCAAGACGGCTGCCGGTGCGGCGGAACATACAGATACCGAAAGCGAGCAAAGTTCCGAGAACGATAGACAACGCAGTGATAACCATGGTTGTAGCGACGCCCTCAAGTATGAGCTTCCAGCGGTCTTCGCGGATAAAGTTCTTCTCGAAGCTCAGGGCGATGCTTTCAAAAAAGCCGTTGTTTGTACCGTCTGCGGCAGTATTTGCGTCGGGTCTCCTTATAACAAGGACAGCTCCGCCGTGGTAATCGGGATCGGAGAAATAAACGCTTTCCGCTCTTTCCTCCGTGATGTTGATGCAGGTGCAGCCGAAGTTGCACATTCCCGATGAGAGGGAAGGGATTATCGCGTCAAAGCTCATGTCCTTTATTTCGAGACCGTAGCCGTATTCGTTGCAGAACCGGTATGCGAGATCGATCTCATAACCCGAGATCGTGCTGCCTTCAAGATAAACGAATGGTACGGTGAGGGATTCCACCGCAAGTCTGAGGGTGGCTTTTCCGGGAGCGGCGCCTTTCAGCTCGGGAAGCTTGTGCAGACTTTGATCTGCGCTGAACCATCTTTTTTCGATCTCTTCTTTCTCACCGCTTTCTTTCAGCCTGCTGAGAAACTCGTTGAACTCATCGCGGAGGTTTTTGCCGTCTTCGGTTTTCGGGAACGCGAAGCCGTAATCATATTTCTCCGGTCTTTCATCAATGCACTCAAGAGAATGCTCTTCCGTTGCCATGATGTATCTTATGACCGGCTCGTCAAGGCAGATAGCATCGACTTTTCCCGCTTCGAGCGCCGTTATCATATCGGGGAAGGTGTTGAAATAACTGATCCGGGCTTCGGGGATACTGTTCTGCACTATCGTATCGAACATACTTCCCGTTCCGACACCTATGATCCTGCCGCTGAAATAAGACAGGGGAGCGGTGTGATCCGGCTGCGCAGACGCCGAACCGTCTGAAATATCCGCTTCTCTCACCGCAAGGCACATACCTGCGGAATAGAACGCGTCGGAAAAAAGCACGGAATTTTTGCGCTCCTCGGTCATAGAGACTGCCGAAGCAGAGAGATCGTATTTGCCCGTCGCGACTCCTGCAAGCAAGGGCGCCACATCTGCGTCCTCGAATTCACAGGAATAACCGTATTCCCGGCAGAAGCGGACTGCAAGATCTATCGTGAGACCGGTGAGTTCGCCGTCCTTGACGTATGTGAACGGAGCTGCGCCGGAATAGGAGACGATGCTGAGTTCTCCGTTCTCTCCGGTGATGCCGCTTTTGTCGATGACTTTCCGGCTTTCGTTATCGCCGAACCATATATCTTCAAGCTCTTTCAGCGTACCGTCATCCCGGAGCTTTGCAAGAAACGCGTTGAACTTGCCGCAAAGTTCTTCCTTGAAAGGATCGTCCCTGCCGAAAATGAAATGGTATGTCTCGTCGGAAATGACTTCGCTGAGATAACCGATCTCCGGCTGCTGGTCATGGATAGTGCTGAGCGTGGGCTTGTCTCCTATGTACGCGTCTATCTTTCCGGTGATAAGGGCGGTGTTGAGATCGGCGTAGCTGTTGAAGTAGAGATATGTGCTGTCGGGGAATGCTTCAAGCGTCACGCTTTCAAAGGAGGAGCCGGTGAGGATACCGATATTTTTCCCGTTGTAATCGGAGTATCCGACGGTATGCGGTGATGTGTTCCTGACCATCATATAGATATCGGAGCTGTAGTCCGGGACAGAGAAATTCACGCTTTCCTTGCGTTCTTCGGAGAACGCGATGCCGCTTGCGGCAAAATCATATATGCCCGAGACAAGACCGGGGAGAATGCCGCCGAAATCCGTAACGACGACTTCGATGTTGTAGCCGTATTCCCGGCAGAACCGGACTGCTATATCCGGGTCATAGCCCGCGATCTTGCCTTCCACGAGGTATGTGTCGGGAACGGAGTCGCCGGAAGTTGCCATGCGAAGGGTCCCGTTCTCGCCGGTAAGACCGGTCATATCTATGTAAGTCGTTTTCGCTTCCTCGGAGTTCCAGAACGCCAGTATCTCGTCAAGCTCACCGCTCGCCTTTATCCGCGTGATGTACTCGTCCACCTGTGCGCGCACCTTATCGCCCGCCTCGGTCTTGGGGAAGATCATTCCGTATTCGCTCGAACCTATGGGATCTTTCAGCCTTGTTATCCCGGGGTTTTCTTTCCCGAGAAGTTCCGCGGTCGGCAGATTCACAAGGAACGCGTCGATCATGCCCGCTTCGAGGGCGGGTATCATATCCGGCAGCGTCTTGAAGTAGCTTATGGTCGCCTTAGGGTAATGATGCTTCACAAATGACTCGTAAAGTGTTCCTGTGCAGACTCCGATGGTCTTGTCCGAGAAGTCTCCCGCGGTAAGCTGTGAGACAGGTCTCTGTTCCTGTGTCCCGGGGTTCTGAGTTCCCGGGATAACGGCAGCGAGTACTGCTGCAATAACGAGAAGCACAAGCACGATTATTATGATAACATCAACTTTTCTGTTTTTCTTACTCATGTGGTTCTCCATGTCATTCAACGGCTTTCCGTTCCCGGGAGCCGTAATTCCAAAGCATACTAATTTTATCATAAATACATACTTTTTGTCAATGATAAATCCCCGTTTCCGCAACAAGTGTGTTGACAAAGGGGAAGCGGTATGTTACAATATTGTTATACTTTCTGTAAGGAGTTCAGATAATATGGAGAGATTGAAGATAGCAGCCTATACCCGTATATCCGTGGATACCGAGCTTGACCGCGACAATACGAGCATCGAGAACCAGAAAGCGATCATAGCCGAATACTGCAGGCTCCGTTTCCCGGACGCGGAGATAGATCACTATGAGGATCGCGACCGCTCCGGCTATACCTTTGAGCAGCGCCCGGGTTATATGCGGCTCCGTCCGCTTCTTATGTCCCGCAGATACGATATCCTCATCATAAAGGATCTGAGCCGCTTTTCAAGGCGCACGGGACGCGGACTTGCGGAGTTCGAGGATATCATCGAGACCGGTATCCGCATAATCGCTATCGGCGACGGCGTGGATTTTCCGGTGAACGATGACTGGATGAAGATAAAGCTGTACTTCTTTGTGAACGAGATGCCCGTTACCGACGCCAGCAGGAAAGTCAGCGCTGTTATTCAGAACCGCCAGAGCAAAGGCGAGTGGATCTGCGGCGTACCTTACGGCTATGTGATGAAGAATGCGAAAAAGGGCATATTCGCGGTAGATGAGCCTGCCGCCGCCGTTGTGCGGGAAGTCTTCCGGCTTTACAACGTGGGCTGGGGCTACAAGAAGATCGCCGGCTATCTCACAGACAAGCACTTCCCGACGCCGAGAATGCGGCAGAGGGAACTTATAGAGCAGTCCGGAGGAGACTGCACCCTTCGGGCGAAAGATGTGTGGAGCATCGTGACCGTGCAGAAAATGCTGGAAAACGACTTCTACATCGGTACGCTCCGCCAGCATAAGTGGCACCGCGAAAAGATCAACGGCTCCGACAGAAGAACGGACGAAAGCGAGCATATCGTCTTTGAGGACCACCACCCCGCTATTATAGACTACGGCGTGTTCTCGCTTACTCAGGAGCTTATGAAACAGCGCACGACGAACAGCTACCGCGGTGTGCGCAAGAATGACAATATGTACACCGGCGTGATGTTCTGCGGAGACTGCGGCTCGCCTATGTTCTCTATGAGCAGGAAAGACCTGCGGCCGGCTTATGTCTGCGGCTCGTACCAGAAACGGGGGAGGAAAGGCTGCACCTCACATCACATAAGGACGGACGTGCTCGACGATATCCTTAAAACGTATATACTCACCGTGCGGGACAATTCCCGGGAAATAATGCGGGAGCTCGAAGAGGCTATACGCAATGAGCCGGATATCGTCCGCGACGGAACTGCCGCAGCCGTTCAGTTAAACGAGCTTATCGAAAGGGAGAAGGAAGAGCTGAAAATGCTTATACGGCAGAAGACCCGCGATATCATGAGGGCGGGGGAAAATGCCGCGCTCACGGAGCAGACCTACGATGAGCTTATAAGTGAGGCGCAGGACAGGATCGAGGGGCTTGAGAACCAGATGATACTCGCCGCCGACAGCGCAAACACCATGATACGCGCCAATCGTGCAGCAAAGAGCGTCATGGAGGTGTTCGATGATATACTGCACAAAGACAGGCTCGATAAGCGCGACATCAGCCTTATCGTTGACAGGATTCTTGTTTTTGAGGAGCGCGTGGATATCAGGCTCAAAGCCAATATTGACAGCATTCTCCGCCTCGGCGCGAAAGACGGCGTAAGCGTAAATTTTGATCCCGGCACGGCAGATATCCCACAGACCGCCGTACAATCCTCCGCAAACCGGAAGGATAAGGTCTTCCGTGTCAATGTTGTCAATGAAGGCGACCCTCTGGAGATCTTCACCAACTCCGAGGGTGAGGTTATATTCAAGAAGTACTCGCCGGTGGGCGATATCTCCGATCTTGCAAACCAATACGCGGAAGTGCTCGCGAAGATCGGCGGCTGCCCCGCAGCCATATGTGACCGCGATCATGTCATCGCAGTCTCGGGTATGCAGAAAAAGGAAGTCCTCGAACGCCGGGTGTCAAGCTCACTCGAAGACGTTATCGAAAGCAGGAAGCCTGTGATCTACGCGTCCCTCGACGACAAGCGCATCAATCCTATCGAAGGCGTTGACAAATACGCGATCGCCTGCGCGCCGATAGTGTCACAGGGAGATGTGAGCGGTGCGGTAGTGATGCTCTCCGGAAGCGGATCGGAGTACGCCACTCCGGAACAGACCGCGCTTGTGAAAGCAGCGGCAATGTATTTCTCGAAACAGATGGAAGAATAATGCACAGAAGAAAAAGGCTGCACCCGTTTCATCGCGGGTACAGCCTTTTTTATTGTGTTTTGCGGGATCAGCCGAACTCGAAAGAACCTCTCTTCATGGTGAACCCTATAGAGTCGGAAGAATCGTCAAACCGCATTATCACGTCTATTGTGTCGGTGCTCTCGTTGTAGGTGCAGTCAAAGTACAGCGACGAATCATACAGTATCTTGAATGTGGTCGGTGCAGCGTCAAGTACCGGGTGAGCGAAGAACGTGTTCTTGCTCGTGATGATCGTGCTGTATTCGCCGATCTCCAGATTCATTGTGAAATCCTCCGGCGCGGTGTTGTTCTTTTCGCAGTATTCTTCAAAATCCTCACCGTCGTAGGTATCAAGCGTCCACATTCCGGTATAGGGGAGAACGGGCGGCTCTTCTGTCCTCTTTGATTCAATTATTTCGCCGTTCGCACCGGTCAGGTACAAAGTCTCGTTGTCAGAGTCATATTCGATGTGACCCGAGTAATTGGAGCCGTCCTGGTCGAAAATGTCGAAGCCTGTGCCGTTGGGATTGAGCAGACCGAATTTCCAGTTGTAGATCTCGTCACTGTTTGTTTCGAGCGCAACATAGTTGGAACTTATCTTAAGGTCGTATTTGTCGTCGGATCCGTCCGTTCTGTGCCAGATACCCACATACCTGTTTATATCCGATTTATCGGAAGATTCGATGAATTCGAGATCGTAGTTCACATTGTTTATCTGGTCTATAAGACGGGCTTCTGTGTCGCTGTCAAATACGAAATAGCCTTCGGTGGTGTCGTTGTCTTCGTTCACGAGTCCGAGCGCGGGCTTACCCTCGTATTCCTCACCGGAGAGTGCGAGCATACCAAGACGCTCGTCCGAATCATAGGTGGTGAGGTAGATATGGTCGCCTTCGATCTCTATGCGTATATCGAGCTCGCTGACGTCCGTGCCGAGCTGTTCCGCGATCTCTTCCAGTCTCGTTCCGTTGACTGCGGTGACTTTCCAGTATCCGCCGGAAAGCTCTTTCTCAGGCTCGGGCTCGTTCTCGGAATATGTAAGCGGAGCCTTGGTCGAAGTGCAGTATGTTCCGATCACGGCGTCTTCGCCTATGCTGTTTTCCGTGCAGCCCGGATCAGGTTCGCCGTCACCGTCCGCGTCTTTCCAGCCTGCATACGAGCCTCTTGCATAGTCGGATATACCGGGGAGGCTCTTTTCGGTCATGCTCACAGCGCCGGTGGTATTGATATTGCCCGCCATTACGCCTGCAAGCTTACCGCCTTTGAAATAGTACGCAACGCAGATGTCCGTGAACTCGCTGTGCTCGTCTGTGAGGCTTGCGAGACGCTCTGTTATCTCATGGCTCAGATCATAGGACAGGGGGCAGCTGTCGGTGTAGGTCGTGCCGCTGTAGCCGTCTTCCGCAGACCAGTAGCTGTAATCCGAATCGTGGCGGAAGCAGGCAACAACATCACGCACAGCGCCGTCGATATACCCGGAAGCGTCGCCGTTTCTGCCGAGGAAGTCCGTTAATGCGTCGGCTGCATATTCCGCGAACCTGTTGAGTTCGTCGATATCATGGGCTTCGGGGAGGTCAAGCGTAGGTTCGCCGTCGTACAGATACGGGTAGGTCGCAACAATGAACTCGCCGATGCGGTCGCGGTCGCCTTCCCACGGGTACATACTGTTGTAGTAGTTCTTTGTGTCGGGGAGATCGTCGGGGAGATCGTTCCTGTCATCGGTAAGAACGACGTTGACGCCGGCGATACCGGGATCTATGCGCTCGTCGAAAAGCACTTCCGCGTATGCGGAGGAAGCGTCGGTAATTTCGCAGTTAAGTCCGGAGATGCCGCCGTCGTCTATGATCTCTGCCTTGCCGTCCTTGAAGTAGAGCTTTATGACGCCGCTGTCCATGCCGGGGTTGGCGGAGGTGTACAGGCGGACTGTATCGCCGAGTTCGTCATAGATCCGGCTCGCGTATTCAGATGCATCATACCGGGAAGAGCTTGTATATGCGGAGTAATGCTTCTTTATGTTCTTTTCGGCTTCCGCGCGCTTTATTTGCATATCCAGAATGTCGGAGATCGCGCCGCTTCCGCCGTCAAATCCCGATGCGATACCCTTTAGCCATTTGTACGAATCTATGCCGATATCGTCCATGAAGCTGTCGTCACTGACGCTGTAAGCGCCTGTCGTATCGGGCATCTCAACGGTCTCGTTCTTCTTCTCCGCCCGTGATGTGATACCGAGGGAGCCTATCTCCCCGAGGGAAAGAAGGAATGAGGTATTATAAACATCGCCGTCAACGCTGCTTTCGTAAGTGATAGTGAGCTTTTTGACTTCGGCGAAGATCTTCTCGTTGCTTCCGAAGGGGTTGGAGCTGTCGGAGCCGTTCTCCGCCATGGTGCTCATCACCGTATCTTCCTGTTTGTCCTGAGAGCCGGATCTTGTGAGCTTATTCACGGAATCCCAGAACTTATCGGGATCGGAGAACTTTATCACATACTTGCCGACGGGGACTTCGCTTCCGTTGAATGCCTTCTTTGCAGCGTCGGTGTAGCTGCACTCGACAGCTATATCTATGCCGCCTTTCGCGTCTGATCTGAACTGCATCACAGCATCGCCGGAAGTGCTGCCGGACTTGCGGTCAACGCAGGTAAAGCTGCCCGTACCGTCCTTGCTGTCGCTGATATCGAGTGAGAACGCGCCGGACTTGTCTGCGTGGAGGGTGCTTAACGCGATCGTTCCGGAGTCATTATCTCCAGTGAATGTCCAGCAGGAAGCGAGCACGTTGTTATGCACATCGACTATGTGATCGACTGTCAGGGCGACGTTGTGATCCTTGAACATCTTCTCGGTATCAAAGTTCTTCTGATAGTCCTCCTTTGAAACGCCGAACGCGCTCTCCGCGTATTTTATCAGGTATTCATCATTCTTTATGAGCTCGGCGGCTTTTATACCGATCTCCTTGACCTGCTCGGCTGTGAAATGCACCTTTACGTCATTTCCCTTAACGGAAGCGGAGAGCTCACCCATGCTGCCGACAGCGCTCTTTGTCCACTCAACGCCGTCGGTGTATGTGATCTCGGCAGCGTCGAAAGAATCGTAGAAGAGTGTCACTATCTCGCTGCGTAAGCGCTTCAGCTCCTCCGGGTCAAGCTTTTCCGCATTCTCTTCACGCTTTTCTTTTGCATCGTCGAATTCATCTTTCGAGATAAAGATCTTCTTGTCGGAAATGCCGGTAAATGTTATCAGAAGGCCGCTTTCGTTCTTGTAAACATCTATCGAGCCGCTGTGACCGTCCTTGTCCTTTACGCCGAAGGAGATCATATCCGTATCGCCGTTAGAAGTAGTCTGGGTGAAGACAAGACCGTTTATCGCGTCGATCACTGTTCTGGTTGTATCGCTGTCGAGCATGGCGAATACGGTTCCGAGCTTTATATCAAGGCTGGATTCAACGCTTATCGCGGTTCCTTCCGGGATCTTTATGAGCTTGTTCCAGTCCCAGGAAGGATCCACGGTGCCGATGAGGTTTTCGGCAGTATCCGACGCAGACGGGGTCTCGCCGTTATTGACTGTCCTCATCGACTTTATTGCAGATGCTGCGGCGCTGTCGAAAGCTCCGGCAGCGTATCCGATGAACTGATCCGAGCCCGTGTCAGGTTTCGGGATATTATCAAAAGACTGTTTATCTATCATCTTTGCATAGCCGACATTTCCCATGAACAGGCGCGTGATATCGTCATGGAAGCAGAAGTAGCCCACTGCACCGCCGCCGATGAGTACCGCTCCCGCAGTAAGTCCGGCGATCAGGGGAGCTTTGCTCTTTTTCTTCTTCACGGGCTGAAAGCCACCGTCAAAAGCGGGAGCCGGCTGTGCATACGCATTGACAGCGGGAGCGGCGGGTTCCTGCACAGGCTGTGCAACTGCTTCAACAGCGGGAGCGGCGGGTTCCTGCACGGGCTGTGCAACTGCTTCAACGGCGGGAGCGGCGGGTTCCTGCACGGGCTGTGCGGCTGCTTCAACAGCGGGAGCGGCGGGTTCCTGCACGGGCTGTGCAGCTGCTTCAACGGCGGTAGCGGCGGGTTCCTGCACAGGCTGTGCAACTGCTTCAACGGCGGGAGCGGCGGGTTCCTGCACGGGCTGTGCAAC
>JAGBMA010000086.1 GCA_017635095.1 Ruminiclostridium sp.
CGCCCACGCGGTCCGTGTTCAGAACTTTCAGGTCGTTATTGAGTTCCTTTATCAGCTCATCCATTCTTACATCGCCCTTTATCATTATACCACAATTTCTGCTTGAATGCAAGAGAAATCAGTCTAATTGAGTAAGAACCTCATAATAAGGGAAAATAAATCACGATTTTTGGGGTCGTTTCACACAAATTTCATTTTAAATCTCTGTTATAACCAATCGCAGGGGGCAGGACTTATGCAACATACACATCAATCCTAATAATTTAGGTAAAGCGTATTATATGATCGCCTATATAGCCGACGAAATTACATATCCCTTCATAATAGGGGACAAAAATCTGTCAAATTATCGGGTAGTTCACGTAATTTTCATTTTCAATCTCTGTTTTTACCAATGAGAGGGTCTGCTACTTGTGCATAAATGACATCAGACTTAACATCATTCGGGTGTCAGAAGATATATCTGACGTGAGCGGAGATGTGTTTGCAGACTAACGATATTTCTGATTTGCAACTGGCAAACATAAAAACAACTGCCCTCATATATAAGGATAAATATCTGCCGATTTTAAAGGGTGATTTGAAAATTAATGTGTCTATTATTGAATTTTCATCTATCCTTAACATAATGGGTGCTCGTTTCCGGGAGATAGGTATCATTTTTGCCAAACGTAGAAAAGTCCTCTATTGTATTTGTGATATTATATAATAACAATATAGATAATAAGAGGTCAACTGTATGAAAAAATACCTTATTGTAGGCACAGGAGGCACGGGTGGACCGATAGGTGCCTACCTCGCAAGTGCCGGAAAAGATGTTACATTTATTGCGCGGGGAGATAATCTGGACGCTATTACAAAAAGCGGGTTAAGAGTGATACGCCCGAATGATGAGTTCACGCTTACTCATCTCAAAGTTTCTGATCTCGGGAGCTATTGTGTTCAACCCGATGTTATCTTTGTTTGTGTAAAGAGCTATTCGCTTGAAGCTATAATACCTGATCTTCAGCGTATCTCGGGCAGGGGGACGATCATTATTCCGATACTGAATGTATTTGGAACGGGCGGTATGCTGCAGAAATATTTTCCGGATACTCTTGTTACAGACGGCTGTATCTATGTTGCCGCAAAAATAAAAGAGCCGGGCTGCATACAGATGTACGGAGATATCATGCGGGTGATCTTTGGAGTACGCGATAAAACTGAATACAGGAACGAGCTGAAAGAGATCGAAGCCGATCTGAACGAAAGTGGTATTGTGGGAATTCTTTCCGACAATATAGCAAGGGACGCACTGCTCAAATTCTCTTATGTTTCTCCGCAGGGAGCCTGTGGTCTGTACTATGATGTTCCTGTCGGTGAAATACAGAAGCCCGGAGAGATACGAGACTGTTTCGCGGGGCTTGTACACGAGATAGATACTATCGCAGATGCAATGAATATAGACTTTGGCGAAGATATTGTAAAGCGTAATATTGATATACTCGATACTCTTGTTCCTACTGCAACGACATCTTTGCAGAGAGATATAGCTGCGGGTCACGAATCGGAAATAGATGGTCTTATCTATGAAGTGATAAGACTTGCTGACAAGTATGATATTGAAGCTCCGATATACAGAAAGATCGCGGGTGCTCTGAAAGAAAGGCTTGCAGGTCAGATCAATTAAATAATGCTTGACACGGATCGCTGATTGTGATATAATAAAGCATATTATAACTATATGAATAAAAGGATATAGCTTTATGTTATCTGAAAAGAGGGCAAAAATGCAATTCAAAGTAGAAAATGCCGTACTTGACAGCGGCGTAAAGATCATCTTTGCTGTAATGGAAAATATCGACAATACCGGTGAGAACGCTCAGTGGCGTGAGTACCGCGAAAAGAGGCTGGAGGAATTATATGCGCAGTATGAGGGGATAGACGTTCATGCTGACCCGATACTCGAAGGCTTCAACATACTGCACGACAAGGTTGGAGTAAAGCGCCGCAAGAACATTCCGGCAAGTGAGAACCTCATAAAACTGCTGCTGAAAAATCACGGAATGTTTTACATAAACAAGGCAGTGGATATCTATAATCTCGTTTCCCTTGAAACAAAGCTTGCTCTTGGCGCACACAACATCGACAATGTCAGCGGCGATGTGACTCTGCGCTTTACAGACGGCACGGAGAGATATATTCCTCTCGGTCAGGAGCAGCCTGTACCTGTTGCGCCGCACGAATACTGCTACTGCGACGATGACAATGAGGTCTTGTGCAGGCTCGAAATACGGCAGGTCAACAAGACCCGCGTTGACGAAAACACCTGCAATATCTTCTACATTATTCAGGGAAATGATGCAACACCCGACAGCCTTCTGAACGATGCGGCGGAGCGCATTATCACACTTACTGTGAAATACTGCGGAGGCAGCGGGCGTATCATAAAACCGGAAGTGATATGACTAAAAAGACCGTTCACTTAAATGTGAGCGGTCTTACATTTTATTCTCCCGTACTTTCGACTGTGCCTTCATATCCGAGTGAAGCTAATACAACAGCTTCTTCCCGTGTGAGCGGACGCTCCTCGCTGTAGTTTCCAGTATTTCATCATACCTCGGCAATTACTTCCACCTCGACAAGAACATTTACGACTTAATACCTGTCTTATATTTTGCATTTGTTTTGATTGTCTCACGAAGAGCTTTGAGGAATCCACCGACCTCTTCCTCTGTTGTAAGGTGGCTCAGGCTCACACGGAACGAACTCAGCGCGTTTTTCCTGTCGCGGGAAACTGCAAATACAGCTCGTGACGGTGTATTCGGCACTGAGCAGGCGGACTTCACGGAAATACAGATCCCGCGCTCGTCCATAAGCTCCCGTATTTGCTCACCCTTGATACCGTTCACCGAAATATTGAGGATATGCGGCACAGCGTCAGCCGGGCTGTTTATTTGGACTTGCGGCATTTTCGCAAGCTCGGCTCGCAACCCGCTGTTCAGCTTTTCCACATAGTTTCTGCGCAGGTCAAACTCGTTCAGCGCGATCTCAAGCGCAGTCCCGCAAGCGGCAATTGCAGCTGTGTCGGGAGTTCCGCTGCGGTAAATGGTGGTGCTTGCGCCGCCATGAATGAGCGGTTCGAGAACAACGCCCGCCCGCTTGTACAGCACGCCGCAGCCCTTCAAACCGTTGAACTTGTGCGGCGCAAAGCTGACGGTATCGGCTCCCGCGAATGAGAACGCGGTCTTTCCTATCGCCTGTGTCGCGTCAACGTGCAGTCTGCAGTTCGGATATACTTTCAGAATTTCCGCTATTTCGGATATCGGCTGCACCGTGCCAAGTTCGCTGTCAACGGCGCAGACTGCACACAAAATCGTGTCCTCCCGCAGCAGGCTGCGCAAGTTATCAAGGTCAGCTTTGCCGTTCGGAAGTATATTCACAAGGTCGATCTC
The DNA here is from genome assembly GCA_017635095.1 of Ruminiclostridium sp. Classification (GTDB taxonomy): domain Bacteria; phylum Bacillota; class Clostridia; order Oscillospirales; family Ruminococcaceae; genus Ruminiclostridium_E. The sequence continues at coordinate 3,435 of JAGBMA010000086.1, forward strand.
GTATCCCTGCTCCTGCAGAAAAGTAAGTGCTCCGCTGATCGACGAATGTTCGAGGAATGTGGAGATGATGTGCTTTCCGCGGCGGCGGTTCGCAAAACTCAGTCCTTTTACTGCAAGGTTGTTCGCTTCGCTCGCACCGCTTGTGAAGATAAGCTCGTCCGGCTGTACACCGAGCATTCCGGCAATATCGGATATCGTATTGTCGATGACAGCTTTCGCGGCTTTTCCGTCGGAATGGCCGGAGTTTGGATTCGCAAAATGCCGCACTGAAATATCTGTGTAGGTTCGCAGAACACGCTCATCCGGCGGCGTGTCCGCAGTATAGTCGAGGTATATCACAGCTCCACCTCCGCCGCATCAGTGGGCATTCGGGTATTGTATTCCTCGATAAAGCGGTGATAGTCGCTGCCGAGATGATACGACAGCATCGAGCCGATATCGACATTCTCGACGCTGTGAAAAATGCTCATGTCGATATTGGGGTCAATACGTCTCAACCTTTTGAGCAGGTGCTTGACCTCCTGACGCTTCGAGCCGCCGCCGCCGTTGTCGCACATTGTGCAGTTCTCCGTAAATCTGCATGCGCACTGGATAAACTGCAAGTCGTTTTTGAGACGCCACTGTATTATATCGTGCTCGCGGACAAGGTACATCGGGCGAATGAGCTGCATACCTCCGTAGTTCTCGCTGTGCAGTTTCGGCATCATCGTCTGTACCTGCGAACCGTACAGCATACCCATTACTATCGTTTCTATAACATCGTCGAAGTGGTGTCCGAGAGCTATTTTATTGCAGCTGAGAGCCTGCGCGTTCTTATAGAGATATCCTCGCCTCATTCTCGCACAGAGATAGCAGGGGTTGTTATCGACTTTCGCCACAGCATCGAAAATACCGGTCTCAAACATCTGTATCGGTATCTCAAGCAGCGCCGCGTTCTCGATGATCTTCTGTCTGTTTATCTCGTTGTAGCCGGGGTTCATAACGAGGAAAACCACCTCAAACGGTATCTTCCCGGACTGCTGCAAATGCTTCATACAGAGCCCTGTGAGCATTGAATCCTTGCCGCCGGAAATGCACACCGCGATCTTGTCGCCGGGCTGTATCAGCTGATACTTTTCTATTCCTTCCAAAAACTTTTCCCATACCGAGTCTTTAAATTCCGTTATGACGGAAAGCTCGTATTTGTTTGTTGTTTCCATTCTGTCACCTGTAATATTCCGTTCGCCGCAGGTCGGTGTACGGCTTTTTCTTTCGTATTTCCGTCGATCTGTGCAGGTCGATCTCAGCGTATATTATCTGTTCCCGGTCGTTCGCTTTTGCAGCCACATCGCCGTTTGCACCGACAACTACCGACTGTCCTCCAAACACCATTTCTCCTTCGATCCCGACACGGTTGCACATTGCGACAGCAACGCTGTTCCGGAATGCATCGACCCGGACTTCCCATTCGAACATTTCAAGCGGCTCCGTCTCCGTGTTGGCGGTAGGTATCAGTATCATCTCCGCGCCCATAAGCGCCTCGGTGCGCACGCTTTCCGGGTAGTGCCGGTCGAAGCAAACGACAATTCCGATCTTTCCGATATCTGTGTCGAACACCCTGAAGCCGTCATTTGAAGGTGTATAGTAGTCCTGCTCGTAAAACTGCGGTGCCTGTGCGATATGCACCATTTTCTGCGTACCGATAACAGCGCCGTCCCTGCCTATGAGCAGGCTCGCGTCATAGTGCTTTCCGTTCTCTTCGAGATAGATGTTCGGGACTGCCATAATGTTATTTTCCTTGCAGGCTGCGGAGAACTGGCAGACAATATCGCTGCCGATGTCAACCGCATAGCCGCTTACATCTTGTCCCGGATACTGCGGGAAGAATTCGGTAAGCTGCACCTCCGGGAACAGTATCAGATCGGCGCCGTTTTTCGCAGCTGTTTTTATCGCAGCGAGGCTTTTCCACAAATTATCGGATATGCAGCCCTCGTTTTTCATCTGAAACATCGCTATTCTTGCCATATATACGCCTCAATTTATAACATATTATGCAGATAGAATATATAGTATATAATAACACTTTGAGAGTCTTTTGTCAATAATAATGTCCTATAATCATTAATATTGTATTTTTGATATGAAAATAATGATCAATCTTCACAAATCAATCTGATAACTGCGAAGTAAAGGCGTGCAAAGCTCCAAAAAAGGTCTCCGGTCATTGACAAATCGTGTCATTCGGATTATAATTTACAACAATAACTATATAACATATATAAATAATATGATATGAGGGAACTTAACAGAGGTGAATTAAAGTGTCTGAAAAAACAATTACAGCAGCGAAATTCCTTGATCTGAACATCGGAAATGTGACTTTTGTCGATGTCCGCGAAAAGGACGATGTTCTTGTCCACCCGCTCGGAAACGCGGTGAATATCCCATTTTCGCTGCTTTCAAAGCACATTGACGAAATACCGAAAGACAAGCCTGTGTATGTGATATGCTCGGTAGGTGATCTCAGCGAGGAGGTCGTGGAGATACTTGCCGACAGAGGTTATGATGCATATAGTATCGAGGGCGGCTTCAAAGCGTATGAGCAGACTGTAAAGGAAAAAGTCATAAAGGTAGATGCAAAGGGGCTGAAATGCCCGGGACCTATCGTGAAGGTGGCTGATGAGATGCGTCAGCTCTCGGTAGGACAGCATATTATCGTGGAGGCGACCGAGGAAGCGTTCACCTCAGATATTGCAGTGTGGTGCGAACGCACGGGAAACAAGCTGATAAAGCTCGATACGGCGAACAGCATAATTACCGCCGAGATAGAAAAGGCGGACGCTCCGGCTGAAAAGATTGCCGAAGTGCATAACGACAAGACCTTCATCGTGTTCAGCGGCGATCTTGATAAGACCATAGCCGCATTCATAATTGCAAACGGTGCGGTGTCAATAGGCAGAAAGGTCACAATGTTCTTCACATTCTGGGGCTTAACATCCTTCGACGTCCGAAAAAGGTAAAAGCTGCCAAAACCTTCATTGAAAAGATGTTCGGAGCAATGATGCCGCGGGGAACGAAAAAGCTGGGACTGTCACGAATGAATATGGGCGGTGCGGGAGCAAAGATGATACGTGGGATAATGAAGCAGAAAGGCGTTTCCTCGCTCGAAGAGCTGATACAGAACGCGATAGATCACGGTGTCCGAATTGTCGCCTGCCAGATGTCAATGGATATAATGGGCATAAAGCAGGAGGAGCTGATCGACGGAGTCGAACTCGGCGGTGTTGCGACTTTTCTCGGTTCTGCGGAGCTGTCGGATACGAGCCTGTTTATATGACAGCCTGTCTGAAAAATGAACGAAATATTCTCAGACTCGGGAATAATAGGAACGCAACTTAAAAAGAGTGCCGAAAAAATATAAAAAATTTTCGATACGTCCCGATTTGACTTTTTTCACTGCATATTATATAATTCAATGAGGACGGATATCGGTTCCGTCCTATATTATTAATCATAAAGCATACTTATCAGATATATTTTATAGAATATTGGAGGTCAGCAAAATGTCAGACATCAGACTCAGCGAAAAGAAAACCTATTCCCCGCAGGAAATACGTCTTCAAAATGGCACGAGCCTCGAAAACAAGAGGGCGGGCAGGATTCTCGCGGGCTTTCAGGGCAGCCGCCCCGTAATTGATATTGAGCGCGGAAAATATTTCACCGAAAGTTTCCGCGAAACCGAGGGGCAGCCGCTGATATTGCGCTGGGCAAAGGCTTTGTACAACTATGCGGAGCACGCGACGGTGTATGTTGATGACGATCAGCTTATCGCCGGGCGTGCCGGCAGGAGCGGACGCTACGGAATACTCTACCCGGAGCTTGATGGGGATTTTCTCGATGAAGCCATAAAGAGTCTCCCCGAGCGCGACAGCTCCCCCTTTGATATTGCTCCAGAGGACGCGGAGTATATAATCCGCGAGATATCACCGTACTGGAAAGGCAAGACCTTCCACGAGGCTCTTGCGGCGGCTATTCCCATGGAAACGAGAAAATACACCTATAACAATGACTCAGAGCTTTCCTCACGCTTTATCGTAAATGAAACAGCATCTTTCCGCTCGTCGATACAATGGGTGCATGACTACGAAAAGCCGCTGAAAATAGGCTTTAATGGCATTAAACGTGAAGCGGAGGAACGCCTTGCCGCTCTCGATGAGTTCAGTCCCGTTGACAATACCGAAAGGAAACCGTTCCTTGAAGCTGTTATCCTCACCGCCGACGCTATAATTCTTTGGGCAAAGCGCCATTCAGAGCTTGCAGCCGAAAAAGCGGCAGCGGAGAGCGATCCTGTAAGAAAAGCGGAGCTGCTTGAGATAGCGAGGATATGCGCGAAAGTTCCTGCCGAGCCTGCCGAGAGCTTCTATGAAGCAGTGCAGAGCCAGTGGTTTATACAGCTTTTCTCCCGTATTGAGCAGAAAACCGGAACCATAATCTCCAACGGAAGAATGGATCAGTACCTCTACCCTTACTACAAAGCTGACAAGGAAAAGGGCGTCATAGATGAGGATAAAGCGGAGGAACTGCTGGAGTGCGTGTGGGTATCTATGGCGCAGTACATAGACCTGTATCTCTCGAAGGCAGGCGGCGCGTTCAATGAGGGCTATGCACACTGGGAGGCTGTCACGATAGGCGGTCAGACACCCGACGGCAGAGACGCGGTGAACGAGCTTACATACATATTCCTGCGCTCGAAGCGGGAATTTCCTCTGAACTATCCCGACCTCGCGGCACGCATACACACCCGCTCCCCGAAACGCTATCTGTATGAGGTGGCGGAAACGATAAAGGACGGCTCCGGATTCCCGAAACTGATAAACGACGACGAGGTAGTCCCGCTGCTGCTCGCAAAGGGAGCGCAATTCGAGGAAGCCTACGATTACAGCGTTTCCGGCTGTGCGGAATGCCGTATGCCGAATCGCGATACATTCACATCTCCCTGCGCTTACATCAATTTTGCCGCGGCGCTGGAAATGACCATATACAACGGGAAAATGCTGAAATACGGCGACGAGGTCATAGGCTTGCAGACCGGTGAGGATTTTGCGGATTTTGACAGCTTTCTCTCAGCGTACCTGAAACAGCAGAAAAACTTCATGAAGCACGCATTTATCCAACAGCACGAGATAATCCGTCTGCGCGGGGAGCATTTCGCGTCTCCTCTTGGCTCGTCCCTGCATAAGCTCTGTATGGAGCAGCAGAAGGACATACATTCCCCGAAAATAGATGGCGGCATAGACCTCGGCTACTTTGAGTTTATAGGTTACGGCACGGTGATAGACTCACTCGCGGCTTTGAAAAAGGTAATGTTCGAGGATAAACGGGTAACGCTCTCCGAGCTGAAAGACGCAATGATGCATAACTTCGAGGGTTTTGAGCCAATACGTGCAATTATGCAGTCCGCGCCTGCATACGGCAACAACGACGGCTATGCTGATGAGATAGGAAAGCTGCTTGACCGCGAACTTCTTGAATTCACGCGGAAATACTCCGCAGAACTCGGTGTGCAGCTCGACCTGCGCTATGTGCCTTTCACATCGAATGTCCCCTTCGGCAAGGTGGTCTCGGCGACCCCGAACGGCAGACTTGCGTATGTGCCGCTGTCGGACGGTTCGTCTGCTTCGCAGGGCGCGGATAAGAACGGACCAACCGCGATACTTCTTTCTAACTATGCCACAAAGAACTACGATTACCGCAACCGTGCGGCGAGACTGCTCAATATCAAGCTAAGTCCGCAATGCGTGAGCGGTGAGGATGGTACAGAGAAGCTTGTCGATTTCATTAAAGCATGGTGCGATCTGAAGCTGTGGCACTTGCAGTTCAACATCATCAACCGTGAAACGCTGATAGCGGCACAGAATGACCCCGACAGCTACCGCAGTCTGCTGGTGCGCGTCGCGGGCTACAGTGCGTATTTCTGCGAGCTGTCGAAGGACTTGCAGGACGACATTATTTCGAGAACGGAACACATTGCCGTATGACAAGCGGGATCGTATTCAATATCCAGCCGTATTCGCTGCACGACGGCAGCGGCATACGCACGATAGTATTCCTGAAAGGCTGTCCGCTTCGGTGTATATGGTGCTGCAACCCAGAGTCTCAGAATGCTATGCCTGAGGTGTATTTCGACAGCGAAAATTGCATACGAAGCAAGGGCTGTAAATTTTGTGACGGGCTTTGCAATATTACAGAATATCCGGCAAAACTGCCTGAGGGCGACTGTGCGACATTTGAGAACGTCTGTCCCACAGGCGCGCTGGGAGTTTATGGAAAGCGAATGACTGTGGACGAGGTACTTGACCGGGTCGAATCCGAAAGCGCGTTCTATTCCCACGGCGGCGGAGGACTTACGCTTTCGGGCGGTGAGCCGTTTATGCAGGGCGAGTTCGCCTTGGAGTTATTGACAGAGGCGAAAAAACGGCGTATCGGTACAGCCGCGGAGACCTGTGGGTACTGCGAAACAGAGGTACTGAGAAAAGCGGCGGGAATGCTTGACGAGATATTGTTCGATATAAAGCTTGCCGACGAGGAAAAGCATATTCGCTGCACAGGCTCTTCAAACCGGCTGATACTGAAGAACCTTGAAATGCTGTCAAGGGAGTTCCCGACGTTGAAAAAGCGCATACGGACACCTGTTATCCCGACGGTCAACGATAATGGAAAAGATATTTACGACATAAAACGACTTGTTTCGGGGATAGGCGGCTGCACACATGAGCTGCTCCCTTATCACCGTTTCGGGGTACGGAAATATGAGCTGCTCGGGCGGCGGTACGCCGATATTCCCGAAAGACTCGACGAAAATAATTTTGAAAGACTGAAAAAGCTTCACCTATAGTGTGGAAAGTGAGGGCGGCATTATGTACAGAGTATTGCTGATACTGCCTGATCGGGCACTTGCAGCCAAGCTGCGTGATCTGAAGGTATGGGGCGAAGCGAGCGGCTTTGATATAAGCGAGATCACCTCAGAGCCGTTCACTGACAATGAAAAATACACCGGCTATGAATTAATTATTGCTGAAAGCGGCACGGGACTGTCACTGCTTCGCTCCCTCAAAAAACATCGGTTCCGCATCGTGCTTTGCAGTGCGGATAAGGATTTCGAGACCGCGAGACAAGGGCTGATACTCGGCGCGTATGACTACATCACCGAGCCGTTTGACGAAACGCAGGTGCTTGCAATGCTGAACCGTGCGGAAAGTGAGCTCAGCCGCAAGGAAGTCTCGGATATCTTCACCGCCGACAGGATCACCGAATTTTTTGATGCGAGAGACAGAAGCTTCTTCGAATATCTCGACGGCGCGGTGTCCTCTGTCATTTCAAGTTCGGTGGACAGCGTGAAAGCTTCCGTAAGATTACGGACTGTATTTGAGCGGGTGTGGGAAGATATATCCACACGGTATCAGTGGTGCGATCTCTATATGAACGAGGCTATGTTTCGGCTTATCGACGCCCCCGGAACTTTCGGGAGCCCCTCGGCACAGTCCGCAAGACTATCGGAACTGTTCACGGAGTTCTGTGAGCTTTATCCGCCTCACAATGAGCAGCTTGACAGCGTCATAACGGAAATACTGAACTATCCCGAGGGTGATCTGCGGCAGAAAAAACTGTCCGCAGACCTGCACATAAACAATACCTATCTGAGCACGGTATTCCTTGCACAGACAGGAGTGCGATTCGTGGATTATGTGAACACTGTGAAACTGAAACGCGCTGCATGGCTGCTGATAAACACACAGCTCGGCGTGGCGGAGATAGCGGGGCGGCTGGACTACCGTGACAACAGTTATTTCTCAAAACTGTTCAGGGCAAAATACGGAGTCTCACCGTCGATATTCAGACTCCCGCAGAGCTACGACTTCCAGATCTGAGGATACGTTATGGATTGGATATACACACAGCCCGTCAGAATTTTTTTCGGTATGGGCAGGATAAAAGAGCTTGCGGCTCTGTGCGGCAGGTACAGGAGACCGCTGATAGTCTGCGACCGTTTTTTTGCAGGCTCGGCGCTTGAGAGCAGACTGAAAAAGCTGATCGGAACATCACTTGTATTTTCGGACATATCGCCGAACCCCGATGTTGCCGAGGTGAATAAATGCGCGGAACTGATACGCACAAGCGGAGCGGATATAATTGCGGCAGTCGGCGGCGGGAGCGCCATTGATCTCGCGAAAGCCGCCTCTTTGGCAATGCGGGATATCTCGGAATACCACGGAACAGGAAAGCCGGTTCCACCAGGACATATCCCGGTCATCGCAGTTCCCACTACCTCAGGCACCGGAAGCGAGGTCACCTGCGTTTCGGTGCTTACCGACCGCAGAACAGGGAAGAAATGCCCGATAAATTCGGAGAGTTTCTACCCGGAAGCTGCGGTCATCGACCCGGAGCTCACTATTTCCGTGCCCCCGCCGGTCACCGCTTCAACGGGGATCGATGTGCTGTGCCACGCAATAGAGGGGTATTGGAGCACAGGACATCAGCCAATATGCGACGCTCTCGCCCTGCACGCGGCGGAGATCGTGTTCCGGTATCTGCCGACAGCCTATGACAAGCCGGATAACATAGAAGCAAGAGAAAAGCTCTCGGAAGCGTCGGTCATAGCCGGACTCGGGTTCACGCTGCCGAAGACCACCGCGCCACACGCCTGCTCATTCCCGCTTACGAGCATTTACGGCATACCTCACGGCGAAGCCTGCGGACTGACACTGGATCTCTTCACGAGGATAAACGCAGCGGATGCCCGAACACAGCAGCTTTCAAGAAAGCTCGGATTTAATGATGTGAGTGAACTTGCAGACAGCATTTATGAGCTGAAAAAACGTGTGGGACTGCGCACCGACCTTAAAGACCTGCACCTTACCAAAGAGCGCATAACGGAGCTTGTGACTGCAAGCCACCATCCCAATCTTGACAACAATCCCGTAAAGGTAACGGACGAGATCCTTCACGGGCTGTATAATTCAATAACGCAATGAAAAAGGAGAACAGCAATGTCTGAAATTTCAAGAGAACAGGTACTCGAATATGACAGGGAGTACAATCAGCACCCGTGGCTGACCGGCTCGGTGAACGCAATACCGGTGGAGCGTGCGGATGGTATCTACTTCTGGGACTACAACGGAAAGCGCTACTTTGATATGTCATCCCAGCTTGCGAATGTCAATCTCGGCTACGGCAACAAAGCTATCATCGAAGCGATACAGAAGCAGGTGGAGATACTGCCGTACATCGCGCCCGCGTATGCGTCGGGTCCTCGCGCGGAGCTTGCGAAGAAGCTCATTGAGCTTGCACCTGACAATATGGGGAAAGTGCTGTTCACCTGCGGCGGTTCGGACGCCAACGAAGCGGCAATTTACGCCGCGAGGACGTTCACGGGAAGAATGAAGGTGCTGTCCCGCTACCGCAGCTATCACGGTTCGACTCTCGGTTCCGGCAATCTTTCCGGAGACCCGAGAAGATTTGCTCTTGAACGCCCGGCTGCAAACGGATTTCTGAAATTTTTCGACCCGTATGTTTACCGCTCGGGCATTAGGTTTGCAAACGATGAGGAGGCAAGCAGCTACTATCTGGGACTGCTTGAAGAACAGATCCAGTACGAGGGTGCGGATCAGATAGCCGCGATAGAGGTCGAGTCCATAACCGGTGCAAACGGTGTTATTATCCCGCCGGACGGATATCTACAAGGACTTCGTGCTCTCTGCGACAAGTATGGCATACTGCTGATATGTGACGAAGTAATGGCGGGCTTCGGCAGAACGGGAACAATGTTCGCGTTTGAGCATTGGGGCATAAAGCCGGATATCATCTCGTTCGCAAAGGGAGTTACCTGCGGTTATGTGCAGCTCGGCGGTATCATAATGAGCAGGAAGATAGCGGATTATTTCAAGGACAAGACATTTCTTTACGGACTCACATACAGCGGACATACGCTTGCCTGCGCGGCGGGACTTGCCTGTGTGAACTACTATCTCGACAACAATATCATCGATCATGTGAACGAGGTAGGGAAGGTGTTCGGCGAGCTTCTCGAAGAGCAGAAGGCAAAGCACATAAGCGTCGGGGATGTTCGATATATCGGCTTGTTCGGTGCTGTGGAACTTATGAAGGACAGGGAGAAGAAGATACCTCTTGTTCCTTACGGCTACGACGAGAACGCGATAATGGCGAAGATACAGGGTCTGCTGAAGGAGCGCGGATTTGCGGCGTTCGGACGAGAGAATAACATCAACATCACACCTCCGCTCATCATTACAGAGCAGGAACTAAGAGAAGCTTTCGCTATACTCGACGAGGTGCTGACCATTGTTGACAATGAGTTTCTGAAATAACACATACAGCGCATCAGAAGTAACGGTGCGCTGTTTTATGTTGGAAAACTGCACAAGGGAAAATTTTTAAAAATCATTCACCATTGCGTCCCTTGCAATTGATCTGGTCGGGTGCTATAATCAAAACACGGTAAGCCGATATGAAAGATAAACTTTGGAGGTCAGTATGAAAAAACCAAAGACCGAGACCTGCCTGACTATATTGACTGTCGTAGTCATCTTTGCAGCGTGGTTTCTTGCAACAGGCAGCGGAAATGTCAGCAAACTGTTCATTCCGGCTCCCGCAGATGTATGGAAAAGTTTTCTCGACGTACTGAGCGACGGATACAAGGGTCATACGTTGCTTGATCACCTTGGAACAAGTATGCAGAGACTTGTGATCGCATATCTGCTGTGTGTGGTGACGGCGGTGCCTATTGGTCTGCTGAGCGGTTATAATTCGAAGGTAAGAGCCTTGCTGGAACCGATAATCGAGTTCTACAGACCTCTCCCGCCGCTGGCATACTACACAATACTTGTGCTGTGGCTCGGTATCGACGAGGAGTCGAAGCTGGCGCTTCTCTACCTCGCGGGATTTGCTCCGATATACATTGCCTGTGTTGCGGGAGTTGTCCGCATCAGAGAGGATTACATAAACGGTGCGCTTACGCTGGGCGCGAATAAGCGGCAGATATTTTTCTATGTCATCTTCCCGGCTGCGCTCACCGATGTGTTCACCGGATTGAGGACAGCTCTCGGCGTTGAATACACTACCCTTGTTGCGGCGGAAATGGTAGCGGCTACTGCGGGTGTCGGCTGGATGGTACTTGACGCAAGCAACTATCTGCGAAGCGACGTGGTATTTATGGGAGTTATCATCATGGGCATTACCGGGATCATTCTTGACAAGCTGATACAGCTTATCGAGAAACATATAATACATTGGAAAGGCAGAAACTAAGGAGGACAAAGTCATGAAAAAAATCAAAATTGTATCATTTATCGCAGCAGCGGCTCTTATGCTCACCTCTGTTACGGCTTGCGGTACCGCAAGTGCAGAGGAGGGAAGCGGAGATGCAGCCAGAAAGTCTGTAACTATCGGCACTCTCGATCTTGTGAACGGTGACCTTATCGCACAGTATGAGAACTGGTACAGCACCGAGCTTGGCGTTGATGTAAAGCTGGTGAAATTTGACTCGGGCAAGGATATCAATTCAGCGCTTGCTTCCGGAAGTGTCGACATCGGGCAGGAGGGAAGTTCTCCGGCGGCTCTCGCAATATCCAGTGGTATTGATATTGAGGTGATATGGATAGGTGACATCATAGGTGCAGCAGAGACTCTCGCAGCAAGAGACGGCACCGGTATCACCGGTTTGCAGGATCTCATCGGCAGAAAGGTAGCAACGCCTTTTGCATCGACAGCGCATTACAGCCTGCTCAACGCGCTTAAGCTCGAAGGAATAGACGAAAATTCCGTTAGTATCATAGATATGCAGACCGATAAGATAAATGCGGCTTGGCAGACCGGCGATATTGACGCGGCGTATGTATGGTATCCCGTGCTCGGCGAACTGCTTAAATCCGGAACCGCGATAACAGACTCATATCAGCTTGCGCAAAAAGGTATAGTCACAGCGGACACCAATGTTGTAAGACGCGAATATGCGGAAGCAAATCCCGAGGTCGTAACGAAATTCGTTGAATTGCAGCTAAGAGCAAATGATATTATAAACAGTGACAGCGGCAAGGCAGCCGAAGAAATTTCCTCCGTGCTTGAAATAAGCAAGGAAGATGCTGCCGAGCAGATAACCCAGTTCAGCTATCTTAACGCCGACGAACAGATCGAATATCTTGACGGTTCCTTTGCGGAAACTCTCAAGAGCACAGCGGACTTCCTTGTTGAACAGAAGAGCATCACCTCCGCACCCGATCTTGATGAGTTCAGAAGCCGCGTGTCTTCGGAATTTGTGAAGAAGGCAGCAGGAAAATAAACCTTCATAAATCAGGAGGACGCACAATGTCTGACAATTGGAAAGAACAGCTTTATGAGCCGGCCGGTGAGCTTATAAAGGTCGAAAACGTCGGATTTGACGGCAGAGAGCAGCTTACTGAGAGCGAGGAACTCATCTCGATAGAAAGCGTTGATCTTAGCTATTCGGGCAAGACCGGGGTTATAAAAGCTCTCGAAAACATCACTTTCAACATATATCCAGGTGAGTTTATCTGCGTCCTCGGACCGTCCGGCTGCGGCAAAAGTACCTTGCTCAAAATTATTGCGGGTTTTATAAAGCCGACTGCCGGGGGAATAAAACTCGACGGCGCTGAGATTAAGGGTACCGACTGGCACAGGGGTGTTGTATTCCAGAATCCTCCTCTGTACGAATGGTATTCGGTGCGTTCCAATATCGCGTTCGGTCCGAAAATGAGGAAAGTCCCGAAAGCAGAATATGAACCGCTTGTGGACGAGTATCTCGCAAAGGTGGGACTGACGGAGTTTGCAAACAAGAAAATATATGAGCTGTCCGGAGGTATGAAACAGCGTGTTTCGATCGCCAGAGCGCTCATAAACGATCCCGAAATACTGCTTATGGACGAACCGTTCGGCGCTCTGGATGCTCTTACCCGTGAAAGTGTCCAGGATCTGACACGAAAGATATGGTGGGACACCGGTAAAACGATATTCTTCATCACTCACGACGTCGAGGAAGCGCTGCTGCTCGCTTCCCGGATCATTGTTCTCAGCCGTCATCCCGGGAAAGTGATAGAAGATATTTCTGTCAATTTCTCAAGACAGATGATCGAAGACAATGCAGCAGATATAAAGTTTTCACCGGGATTCTATAAATGTCGTGAGAAACTGTTAAAGCTTATCAATTCACAGCGATAAAAACCAAAGATGAAAAAAACAGGCTGCATATCATTTCCGATATGCGGCCTTAAGCGGCTTCTTGAGCTGTGCTGTCCGGTCATCCGTGTTATTATGGAAGCGGCTCCGTGCCTGAATCCGGTCTCAGAGCCTTGAATCCTTTGAGAAACGACGAACCTTCTAGCCTGCGCTTTGGTAGAGTGTATCAGGCAATACCCCATATACTCCTGCAAGGTGAGAATATCTTCCGGTTCGAGCAGGTCATTCAGAAATGCAAGCCAGCGTTCCGGTTCCGGTGCTGTGGGATCGTAGTTCACATTCAGCCTGTTCCGGCATATCTTCAGTTCGTCCGGTCGGAACTCCATATCCGTCGTAAGCGCGCCGTTGAGCAGATGAATTTCGTTTTCGCTGCCCTCAAAGTCCGGAGTGTAGCATATGCTCTGTAATGCACCGGTAAGCGCATTGACCCGCTTTGCGAAATCTTTCTGCACCTGTTCTGCAAGCAGCTTGTCCGAGATCATCTTCCGCACGGTCTGAATACCGACTGCACCGTCTGTGTTTCATAGGACATGCAAGGACATCTTTTTTATTATTAAGAAATCGAAATGAAAACCGGTGTACCAGCTGTACCACAATCCGCAATCCCAAGCAGGAAGCGGGTTTGCGGGAACATCACGGTGTACCGTTTGCTGTACCGGCGATGTACCTATGATGTACCTGGCGAGCGATTTATCAGAAGATCTCTGTTGGCAAATCAGTCACTCTGACGTGAACATTTTGATTAGCTCAACCGGTCGTGCGGACGTAATAAATACCTATTTCGCGCTGTAAGCCGTGCAAAACAGGCGGGCAATGATATTACCCTATGACTGTGTCGGATGCGACTTAGAGCTCTTTTTTTGGTCATCAATATCACTGCTGACAAGGTATCCGGCTATTTTATGAATAACATATATATTTCCTTCAGTTATCAAATCCTTACAAATCATAAAAACAATTGACAAATCAATAATAATAATGTATAATATGGTTAATATAAACAAAATTGAAACGCTATGAGAATATTTAATAGACAGTTTGACACAATTGTCTATATCCGATACGCTCGGGACATACAGCACTCTGTGCTTTTGGGTATGCCATATTATGCCCGTAAGTACGACAGTATGTAGTATCACAGGCATTTCAGCTGTATTTTCAGAGATTCCATATAATAAACGACACAGATTCAAAATAATTATACCCAAACAGATTAAACGAGGAGGCGGAATAATGTTCACCGGAAAACGAAAGAGCAATTTGCTGAAGATATGCGCCGTTTTACTTGCTATGACACTGACATCAGGCGCTTGCGGAGCAGCAAAGGAATACGAAAGCTATCAGCTGGGCGGAGAAGTAAAACAGACCACAGATACAGAAGCTTCTGCAAGCAGCAATACAGAAGCACCCTCCACAGATGCACCTGTGACAGCACCGACTTCATCCGACGAAACCACTCCGACGGTCACGAATGAAACCGATAGCAGTCCGACTGTGCCGTCATCCGATGATTCGATATTCGAGCGGCTGCCAAACGATGACGGCTCCTCAGGCAACGGCGGCTTCGTGGTAAATTCGGGCCCCAATACGGCGTATCAGCTTACAGAAGCGGATATTCAGTCGATGAACAATAACAAGGCTGTCATAATCCGCAGTAATCAGGGCTATGTTTCCACATTGGTGGGGAAATACTATGACGGTACCGTCAAGGTGATCCCCGGTGAAATGAGCACATTTGAAGAGGGTATCAATACCCTCAACGGTATCGCAACACTGCTTGGCATGCAGGCCGGCACAGAGTTTCTCGCGGACAACGGCGAGCAGGACAAGGAGGGCTATACCTATCTTACCTACCGTCAGCGCTACGGTAGCGACATAGTTCAGAATGCCACTCTACATATAGTGATAGACCCCGCCGGCTATCCCTGCGCAGTAAGCTCATCGTTTACACCGAATATCGGCATCAAAACGGACAGTTCCGGTGATATCACAGCAGCTGAAGCTGAAAAGGTGGCATCACAGACATTGTCTCAGAACGGCTATCCGAGCAAGGTTTACAGTGCGGCGACTGCCTGTGTGTCAGTCAATATTTTCGGTGACCTTTACCGCTGCTGGGTTGTATTCAGTGATAACCCGCAGATCTCGGCAGGCTTTGAGAATATGATGTATCTCGCTAACTACATCAGTATGTCCGGTGAGTTTTTACAGCAGGCACCTTCATCTACCCTCTCTGTTACAGTCGATCAGGGTTTCTATGACAACGACAAGTATTTTGAGGGATTGCAGTCCGCCACATGGACCGGAACGGTGAACTTCAAGAACTTAGGCACACAAAACATAACAGTACCCGTTGCCTACGATCCTAAGACAGGAACATACTATCTTATGGATACGAAGCGCAAAATAGCAGTAGCCGATTTTTATAAGTTCTGCTATCAGGAAGATCTTCAGTTCCTCAGCAGCACCAATAACACATGGGACGAAAGAGATCTCGCCTGCTATTACAACTATTCATTGGTATATGACTGCTACGCCGCCCATAACATACAGTCTCCCGACGGGTTCGGGACCCCCATGCTCCTGTGCAGGCACTTCTCTGATCAGAACGGTCAGCAGGTAGATAACGCTGTATTTGTTTCTCTGATACAGGGGTGGCTCACGTTCGGGTACAGCGAGCTTAATAATTTCTGCTACGATCTTGATGCTATGGCACACGAGTTTACCCATGCAGTAACGTTTTCAAGTATAGAGGGAAACAATTATCAGAATGATGCAGGTGCCGTAAACGAGGCATACAGTGATGTAATGGGCAATATCGTTGAAATGCTCATGGGCAGGTCGTCAGATACGCTGTGGGAGCTGTCGGAAAACAGCAACGAGACCCTCCGATCTATGTCCGACCCCAACAAGTATCATCAGCCGCTGTGCATAGGCGATGTGTACTATGTACCAAACGTGCTGTATCCGAATCAGATGTGCAATGACTGCGGCGGTGTCCACACCAATTCGAGCATTGTCAATTACGCGGCATATCTTCTCTATAAACAGGGTATGCCTTTGGAAGATATGTTCGATCTTTTCTACACCTCCCTGCAAATACTTACTCCCGCCAACAACTTTCAGGACGTGTATGCGGCACTTATCTACAGCGCTCGTTCCAACGGCTATACGGCGTATGAATCTATGCTCACCAACGTCTTTACACAAAACGGTGTACTCAGCGAGAACAGACAGGCAGTTGAAAAACAGTATATGAGAAGCGGCTTCGGACGCATTAATTTTCATGTAAGTTCTGATATTACAGGAAACTACTACTGCCTGATATACCTGTATGACATGGAGAGCGGCTCGGTCGTGCTTCAGACCTGGCCCGATACCGAAGGAAATGTGAGCTTTCTGGCTCCCGTGAATACATATCTTGCTATTGATCTGCAAGTTCTTGATTCATCGCTGACACAGGGAGTGGAGCTTTACTACACAGATTCCGGCTGGGATTATGCCATGAACGGAGCACAGCCCATGATCTTCACAATGGAAGACGGCGAGTTCGCGGCCATTGCAGATCTTAAATGATAAAGGAGGAGCGTAATATGTTTTGTCCGAAATGCGGTAAAAATGTCATAGAAGGCTCAGCTTTCTGCGCAAACTGCGGAGCATCACTTCAAATGCTGTCTCAGCAGGGTGATGCCGCTTCCGCTGTTAATACTGTGATACCCGTGCAGGAAAGCGCACCCACGATCGGTGAAGTAAATGAACAGATCACTGCAACGGTGTCAACTGCAAATACTGCACCTCAGCAGAGTCCTGTGCAAGAACTCCCGAACAATGCCCCCCCGCAGGTCAGTGCGCCGATACCGCCCGTCTATAATGCGCCACCGCAGGGAAATGCACAGATACCGCCTGCTTATAATGTACCCCCGCAGGGTAATGCACCGATACAGCCTGATAATACAGTATCACAGTACGGTGCAGCGCCAACGCCAAACTACAATATGCCGGCGGCAGCGGGATATGCAGTACCCGTACAGCAAGCGCCGAAGCGTAAGTCGCCTGCCAAAGCGCTGCTTATCATCGGGATATCGCTGATAGCCGTAGCGGGTATTGTCATATTAGTATTTATGTTATTGGGCAATAAGAACTATACCGTCAATAAAACGCCGACCAATGACATCATCGCATCCGCGGTTAGGCCGGCCGGCTCAGATGCATACAACGGAGATGGTATCGAGGTGTCGTTTTTGTATCCGGCCTCTGCTGCTATACGCACCGATCTTTCTGACGGAATATATCTGTATCCCAGTGGTGCACAGGGTCTGCCCTATATAATGATAAGCCGGGTAAATACATCATCAGACCCGGAAAAATACTTTGCCGAATACCAAAAACAAATGAACAGCAGCTACTCATCTCCCGATTTTGATGATATCCGCAAGGTGGAAGCAGGCGAAAAGACACTGTATATGCAGCGCATGAAAACGGTCTTTGACGGTGTTGATCAGGTAATAGACCGATATATAGAAGTGTACAGCGACTGCACGGTGACCTACACTGTAAAAAGCCTTAATGCCGGCAGTGAAGATGATTTTCTCAAAAACGTTATCCTTTCTCTCTATCCCGTCCGTCAAGTGTACGGCAATGCTGCGGCAGGAACACCCGGAAGCGATATACCTGCCAATACCACCGAAGATATATCATATTTCCCCGACACACAGACGACAGTTCCTGATACCTCGCCGCAGGATACAATGCCTCCGTTCACAACTCCTTCGAACACCTCGTCACAGGATACGACCACATCTGCTGCAGAGCCCCCGGTACCTGTATCCGGCAGCGGGAAAAAGGTATCTGCCGGAGAGATCGCTCTTACAGTCACTGTTCCCGACGGTCTTAAGACAGAACCATACGAAAACGGTATAGCCGCATACAATGATGATCTGATCTTCATAGCAGAATATCAGAACACCAACTACTGTACCGATGCTGTCATACTCAATGCCGCCGACTATATAGACCAGTGGTCGAAGAGCGCGTCCTTTATAAACGATCAGTTAGGATTCAGCAACCTTACATACAGCGGATACGAGGAGGTCACCATTGACGGCAAGAGCGGTATGATGCTGACCGATGTGTCCTATGATTTCAGCGACTTTACAGGTAAAGGCAGAATGTATATCCTGACCGAAAACAACTATTTCGGCACATATGTGCTGTACTACGCAGTGACAAACGGAGCAGCCAATGCAGCAGCTCTTGAAGCAGCAGGTAAGGCTATGGCGGAAAGCTTCACGATGAAAGATGCGCCATACAGCGAAAACTTCATGGTATGCAATCCTGAAGACGGCAGCTTTATGTTCTTTGTGGATACAGCTCTTATCGGAACACCCTCTGCAGTGGAAAGAGGCGTTGATGTGCCTGTAGGAAACTTAGGCGCAGATCACAAGATCAATGTACGCAAAAACGATTTCTCGTCGCAAGGCGTTACCGATGCTGACAGCTTCCTCAGAAGCTATGCCGAGCAAATAGGTGTCTCTTCGTCACAGATAACGGAGTACGGAGCAGGTCGGTATGGTGCAAAGTGTTTAACCGGCTCCTATACCGAAAACGGCGCTTCAATGCAAATGGAAATAGTGGCGTTTAACGATTCTAACGGCATCATCTATACGATCTACGGCGAAGATACCGAGACAAACTTTTCTGCCTATGATGATATTATTTATCAGATCGTTTGGTCTATATATGTCGGGTAAAACATATTCTGTTGCAGTAAAATCAAGGACTATCCCACACTTGACAAATGGGAAGATGATTACAAAACAAGAAAGGTTGTATAAAAGATGACTTGCTTTTACTGTAAAGGAACTATGACGGAGAGCACTACAACTCATTTTGCGGAGCTCGACAACTGCTGCGTCATCATTAAAAATGTACCGTGTATGAAATGCGATCAATGCGGCGAGGTCATTTATACCGCCGCTGTCGCTCAAAGAATTGAACAGATCATCGACAGTCTCGAAAAGGCTCTTACCGAGATTGCGGTAGTTAATTATTCGGCAGCATAAGAAATACCGGCTTCGATTAACAGAAGCCGGTATTGTTTTGTCATTAGTGCTATATATCTAAAATGTTAAGCATAAGTTCAGCGCCGAGCCGGAACCCTCTCTCAAAATCAGCCACACATTCTAACTGCGTCTCAATGTGTAGAGCGTCGGTATTTCGGTGTCAGCATTGTATGCACGCATCGTGCGTGCTTTTGGCTGAAACCTTCAATGCCTCCTGCATTGGTGTCCAGCAACTCCTTACAATCGGGGAACTGTTCATGCAGCTGTTCCTCGGTGGAGCAGATCAGCTCGCGGTTCTCTGCGAAACGCTTGGTGTTGGGTGCCGGTTTTTCGCACGGAATGATCTCTCCGTAGTAGAGCTTGTTAATAATGTTATTCATTGTGGTATTCTCCTGCAAATTATTGTAGCTTTTGATTAGTTAGATATATTACAGGAAATGCCTTGATTTTGGTCGTTATTTGGACGTTGATTTCACAAAAGTATGCTTCAAGTGACCGAAAGCTGCCGAATTTGCAATGCTGTGAAACCGCATTATGCTGCACTTTATGGCAATATGCCAAACGATGCAAAATGCTCAAAAGTCAATTCAAGCCCAGTAGCGGGAGCCAGCAATCCCGCTAACCATCAAGGTTGGCGGGATTTTGCTTTGTTTTGGTACTTATCTGGTCTTTGTAGACTGTCACAACAAATGCTGCCCAAAATTGTGCAAGCTGCACATTCCTGTTTAGTTCGAGCGGTTGACTGTTAATCAAGCCACCCATGCGAAAATTTTAATAATATTTTTGGCTTTTGAGGTCTGGGTGAGGCCCAATTCTTTGAGATTTTTGAGTGAAATATTCTTCGTGATAGTCTGACTATCATTTTTTCGTTTTTTCCTGCGTAGTTCAAGCGCTATCACCAAATTCGTAATATAAAGCGAAAGTATTATTAAAAGTCGGTAACCGTCAAAAGCGGTTCGAGGGTTCGAATCCCTCCTTCTCCGCCACGGGCATTCGCCCGTTTCGCCGTCTGTTACTTTTCGGTAACATGCGGTTTTTCTGCCTCGCTGCCCAAAGTTCAGATAGCCTAATCAGATAGCCTAAAGTGAAACTCCGTGTAAAAGCTGCGATCTCAATAACTGAGCCTGTAATTTCTGAGAACCAGCGTATCGCTGTCCGAGTATTCATAGCGGTTGATGATACGCAAAGCGGACGGCAGATCCGCCCTCGCAGCGTATTCGTCTTTGACCAGTACGGTCTGTATAAAGATCAGATCAGGTTCCGTATCTTTTTCTTCTTCCGCGGTGCGTACTTTTACGATCATATCATTTCTCGACTGTCTGCGGATCATGTAACAGTCATGCTCCTTGTCAAAAAAGTGACATTCCTGCTGAGTTTCTCTTTCGAGAAGCTCAGCGCTCCCGCATATCAGTTTTCCGTCCTCCGCAGTGTACGGTTCAAAGACCAGCCTTTCTCTGAAATATGCAAGTATATACCCTTTAGGCGGGAGCTTATCCGATATTTGTATCATATTTCTTCAATCCCTCCATATACAACTGTATCAGTGTGTCGTCCGGCAGCAGCGGGTCAGAACTGTCTCTGAAAAACCGCAGCATATCCATGGGTATCAGTTCAGAGATACTGTATCCTTTCGCATATTCCTGACTGTCCGCAATACCGATACCGATGATCTTATGTTTCAGCATCTGTGTCAGTACTGTGCTTGTCATATCTGCGCCAAGCTTCATGCTTCTTAACGGAACACCGCGTAACAGCCTGTTTTTGACAGGCTGCATATGCTTCGCTCTGCGGTAATAGGAGTTTCTTGCGGGATAAACGATTATTTCACCATAACCCGTCTCTGTCCTTTCACCGATAAAAGTGTGCAGGATCGGCGAAACATCTATCGGTTCGTCCACAGTCTGTATCCGGATCACAGAGCCTGCCGAGATACAGCGGGTAACGGATCTGTCCGCTCCCCACCTTAAATTCCGGCTATGGTCATTGCTGACTCCTGTATACTTGCCGACGATCCGCAGCTTTCCGGTATGTCCGAGAACAAATTCGATCTCCTTCATCAGATCCTCCGGTTTGCAGGAGGGCATTCCGTCATCGTTGATGATGATCGTATCCGAAATGCAGCACAGGTCAAAGCTTTCCGCGGGGATCCTCGTCCTGACGGCATCTTCATTCACGCTGTCAACGGAACACAGTATCTCGCCGAAGCCTTCCCCGGACAATGTTCCGATACCGGCAGCAGGATGAGAGCTCAGCCACAGAGCAAGCTTTCTGATGTCGCTGTCACTGCCGTAAACTGTTCCGCTGAAAGTCTGTCCCGGTGAAAGCGCGTCATAACATTCATTGCTGTCCGATACTATCCTTTCCGTTTCCGGCGTCGTATAACGCACAAGATGCCCCTGTACGGAACCGGTAAAGGCACCCCGCAGACTGACGTCCTGTTCCGTGACGGACGGATCTTTTCCGGGTGAAAGCCGATATCTGAGCTGCTCCCTGTCCAGCTTTACGACAGAAGCGCACAGGGGAACCGGGAACAGACGCTGTGTTTCGTCCCTGATATATGCATTTGAAAAAGAAAGCCCGTCAACGTTTACACCGTTCTCTCTCGTCATGGTATGACGAAGCTCTTCACGGATATACTCGCCGGGTACATACGAATAGGTTTTGGCACCGTCGGCATAAGGCGCGTAAAAACAGCCGGGAGTCAGAAGCATGATGGAATAATCAAGTGAAGAATAGGAGCAGTCAGGCAGAAGTTCCGGGCAGGCAGCGTATATCTGAGATGTGCTGCGCAGCTCCACAGATATTCTCCCGTCTATCCCGTCATCGGTCACACCGATCCTCGTGATGCTTTCAAGCTGTTCTTTCAGCGAAGACAAATTGTCTTCATCGAATAAAATATTTGCGATAAATACCAGTCCGGGTCTCAGACTGCGGATATTATATCCTTTTTCTGCAATGAAACGCTCCTCGGTAAAATATTTCCGGATATGGTCGGAGCTTTTTGATACGCAGTCCTTTATCTTACCGGCACTTTCGAGAAGACCGATATACCCGTCAGGGTGGGCAAATCCGACTCTTAGCCGTGACATATCCATAACACTGTATTCGGTTTTCATGATCCTGCTCAGCGGCAGATACGGAATACCGAGACCGTCAAAGGGAACATCATATCTGTAGCCCAAAGATCTGTTTATACCGTCCGCGAATGCAACTCTGCCGATCGTTGTAATCCTGACCTCATACACATCGTCCACCTCATTCCGTGAAAACAAAGTCCGCTATTTCTGCCGCATCTGTCCATAACGAGTGAAGCTGCTTTTCTTCATCGGTATAAAACGGTTCACCTAATATTTCCGCAAGATCGAGCCCGCGTTTCCGACAGTTTTCGATCCACCGGCGGAACTCCATTCGTCCCATAGCAAATGACTGCCTTATGAGCTGTTTTGTATTGCTGTCAAGCTGTGAACGGTTAAGTCTTCGTGCGCGGTCAATGAGTTTTTTGTAAGAATACGGTTTACCGTCTGCCGCATCGTCAAGACAGTACGGACGTGCCAGCAGATCGACCTGCTCCCGGGTCATATAAAAACGTTCCCTGATCATATCCAGAGTGCCGGTGATATTATTATCACAGATCTGAAAATCGATCCAGTTTCCGGCAAATCCGTTCCGAAGATTTCTTTCCAGCTTTGCGGCGGTTTTGCGCTCTTACAGCATTCGTCGGCAAGAGAAAAAGCGGAATGAAAACTCATATCGGGCGGTACAAAGGCGATACCGGTACAAGCGTACAGAGGAACTTCCAGTTCCTCTGATCTCCATAGAACGGAGCCTGCCTATTGTGATCCCCAGATTGTTCCCGTCTGCATGGATCACCGCAACATATTCTCTGCCGTCGGAAGTCTCCCGCTGCACCTCGCTCCATATCGCATACGGATGATTTGTACAGTTTATAAACATTGCATTCCTCCTATGATGTACCGCCGTTTGTTCCAAGCCGCATGATATGTTTTCTGCACAGGAGCACACCCGTCAGAAACCATACGAGCTGCGATATGACGGAAGAAAGCCATATTCCCCGATCTTTTCCTTTGCCGGATGTTCGGTATAGGATATCTTCGATGTTCTCACTTACCCACATCTCAAAAGCCGCTCAGAGCGCATTTTTCGTTCGGTCTGCACCGAGGGGTGAAAAGCGCGTTCACTCCTTTGATCAGAGATGCCGGACGGTGTTTTGCACTACTCATCTTATCTGCAAAAAATCCCCCTGTCGCTGTGACAGGGGGAAATTTTGTTTTGCCGTTTAACCTTGCGTTAAGCTGCCTTCACAACAGACAGATCAACATTATCAAAGTGTACGGGATAGTTCTTATAGCTTATCGTTACGCCGATAAGTGTTAAGCTATTATGTTCTTCGCCCTCACTCTTCACGGTGAAGCTTGCGCCGTAGGTCGGAAGTGTGAATACCTTCGATGTCACACTGTCACAGAGCACGACAACATAGTCGTTCTGATTCGTGCGGTCGCTGTTCGCAAGGGTCGTAATGTACTGGAAGAGCTTCTCGAAGCTTGTGAAAGAGCTGTCCATTTCTCCTTCGACATAGAGCTTTATCACATTCGGTACCTCCGCGCGTATCTCCTTATTGTAATAACACGGACTGAGACTGTTTCCGGTATCATCGAGAGCGGTCTTGTTCACTATCGTGATCTTATCCTTGCACGCTTCGAACTGCGCTTCCGTGCCGTTGAACGTGAAGATCGGTGTGCCGGACGGTACGGCGATAGTGTTCGTTCCTGTGCTGTCCTTTACCGTGAATTTCGAAGCAGTGGCAACATTCGTGACTGTAAGCTTCGGGAGCTTTAATCCGTCCGCCGCGTCATCAAGAAGTGTGATGTTCGCGTGGTTAAGCGTGGTTATCGTAGCGGTCGCCGTCGCGTGAAGTATAACGCCACCATCACCATATAATTCGCCAACACCCGTCATAGATGTGGTTACGGTAAGGGAGTAAGGTGTTTGAACAGTACCAAATGTCGTTACCTTGTCCGCAGTTATGGAAGCACTTACTATACGAAGATTAGATGTTGTTGTTCCGGTAAGCGTGCCGAATTTTGCGGTGCTGCAATTCCAAATTGTCAGACCTGAACCTGCACCGACAGAAACATTCATCTTTGTTCCGCACGTTACACTTTCAATCTCAACACCCTTGCTTCCGCTTATCGTGAACTCGGTAACGTTCGGGGTGCCATATCTGTCGTTAAGGACGAGCTCTACATTGTTGAGCTCGAAGCCATATCTCGGGCTGAGGCTCGTTACGCCGTTGAGCGTGAGCTTATTGCTACCGTTATTGCCCTGTATAAAGAGCGAACCCGTGCCTATCTGCGCCGCCGTCGGAAGCGTGAACTTTCCGTAAGGAACATTGATGTCCTCGTTGATCCAGATAAGGTTGCTCTTATTGGCTTCTACCGCCGTAAAGGCTTTCTCGAAGTTCGGGTAGCTATCTTTTACAACATACTGCTCTGTGGTATCGTCCCAATATTTGAGCGTAAGCATACCCTCGTACTCTGCGCGTATCTCTCTGCTGTAGTAGTACGGAGTGAGTTCTTTTCCGGTATCGCCGGTCGCGGTCTTGTTCGTGATCGTGATTAAATTCTTGCACGCGTCGAACTGCGCTTCCGTGCCGTTGAACGTGAATATCGGTGTGCCGGACGGAACAGCGATAGTCTCATAGCTTGTGATTTCGCCGTCTGTGTTGACTACCGGCTTCTTTACAGTGAATGTGTAATCACCGGCAACATTCGTGATTGTGGGCTTTGCGAGCTTCGTGATTTTTCCGTTCTCGTCGGTTTCGGCGAGAAGTGTGATGATCGCGCCGATGATATTGGAATGCCCGAGGTTCGTTATCGTCGCAGTCGCTGAAGCAGGGAGTGTAACATTACCCGCCAATGTAGCCACGCCTGTCATAGATGTTTTTACGGTCAGGTTGCTATTAGAATACACAGTGCCAAATGTTGTTATCTTGTCCGCGGTTATGGAAGTACTTTCTATATTAAGATAAGATGTCGTTGTTCCGGTAAGCGTGCCGAATTTTGCGGAAGTTGAATAGATACCAAGAAATGAATCGGCACCGACGGATACATTGACCGTTGTTGCGGGGGCGATCGTTACAGTCTGCATTTGAACGGTCTTGCTTCCGCTTATTGTGAACGACGTGAGCTCATTACCGTTTCTGTCGAGCGGAACAAGCGTTAAATTAGATAAAACAAAGCTATATCTCGGGCTGAGGCTCGTTACGCCGTTGAGCGTGAGCTTTTTGCTACCGTTATTGCCCTGTATAAAGAGCGAACCCGTGCCTATCTGCGCCGCCGTCGGAAGCGTGAACTTTCCGTAAGGAACATTGATGTCCTCGTTGATCACGATAGTGTTGATCTTATTGGCTTCTACCGCCGCGAAGGCTTTCTCGAAGTTCGGGTACTTGTCTTTTTTCACGTTGTCAACGTTGAGCGTAAGCATACCCTCGTACTCTGCACGTATCTCTCTGCTGTAGTAGTACGGCGTGAGTTCTTTTCCGGATTCGTCGGTCGCGGTCTTGTTCGCTATCGTGATATTATCCTTGCACGCGTCGAACTGCGCTTCCGTGCCGTTGAACGTGAATATCGGTGTGCCGGACGGAACAGCGATAGTCTCATAGCCTGTGATTTCGCCGTCATCGTTGACTACCGGCTTCTTTACCGTGAACGTCGAAGCATCGGCAACATTCGTGATTGTAGGCTTTGCGAGCTTCGTGATATTGCCGTTCGTGTCGGTCTCCGCGAGAAGTGTGATATTCGCGCTATAATCGGATGTTCCGAGGTTCGTTATCGTCGCGGTCGCCGTCGCTGGAAGTATAACGTCACCGTTACCAATTAATGTGCCAACACCCGTCATAGATGTGGATACTGTCATAGATGCGCCTACGTTAATGGGGCTATCTACTAAAACTTGATCAAATGTCTTAACGTTTTCCGCGGTTATGGAAGTATCTATTACAGTAAGATTAGATGTTGTTGTTCCGGTAAGCGTGCCGAATTTTGCGGTGCTGCTATCAAAAATCGTCAGATTTGAGCCGGCGCCGACGGATACATTCATCTTTGTTCCGCACGTTACGTTATCAAGCTTAACACCCTCGCTTCCGCTTATTGTGAACGACGTGAGCTTATTACCGTTTCTGTCGAGCGGAACGAGCGCTAAATCTTGTAAAGTAAAGTAATATCTCGGGCTGAGGCTCGTTACTCCGTTGAGCGTAAGCGTTTTGGTAACGGTATTACCTTCTATCCAGAGATAACCCGTGCCTATCTGCGTCGCCGTCGGAAGCGTGAACTTTCCGTAAGAAACGTTGATGTCCTCGTTGATATAGATTATGTTTTGATTATTGACTTCTACCGCCGCAAAGGCTTTCTCGAAGTTCGGGTACTTGCCTTTTTCTTCGCCGTCAACTTCAAGAGTAAGCATACCCTCGTACTCTGCGCGTATCTCTCTGCTGTAATAGTACGGCGTGAGGGGCTTTCCGGTGGTTTCGTCGGTCGCGGTCTTGTTCGTGATCGTGATCTTACCATTGCACGCGTTGAACTGCGCTTCCGTGCCGTTGAACGTGAATATCGGTGTGCCGGACGGAACAGCGATAGTCTCATAGCCTGTGATTTCGCCGTCTTCGTTGACTACCGGCTTCTTTACGGTTACCGACGAATCGACTGCGATGTTCGTTACCGTAAGGTTCGGGAGCTTCGTGATATTGCCGTTCGCGTCGGTCTCCGCGAGGAGAGTTACATACGCGTGGTAACCTTTCTCTTTGTAAACATAACCGAGGCCGGTTATCGTCGCTGTCGCCGTCGCCGGGAGGATAAGCTCGCAGTCATTAGTATAGGCTTCGACTGTAGCAACACCCGTTATAGAACTGTTGACGGTAAGCGGAGAGCGCAAATCAACAAAACTGAACGTTTTAACGGTATCCGCTTCTTCCGCTCTATCACTAATTTCAAGCGAAGATGTTGACGTACCGCTGAGCGTACCGAATTTTGCGTCTGCATTGTAAATCAAAAGATTTGAGTCTGCACCGACAGAAACATTCATCTTTGTTCCGCACGTTACATTTTCAATCATAACATTCTTGCTTCCGCTTATTGTGAACGACGTGAGCTCTTTACCGTTTCTGTCGAGCGGAACAAGCTTTAAATTATATAAAGTAAACTGGTATCTCGGGCTGAGGCTCGTTACGCCGTTGAGCGTGAGCTTTTTACTGTTTCCCCATATCGAGAGCGAACCTTCTGTTCCGAGATTAGTCGGAAGCGTAAACTTTCCGTAAGGAACATTTATGTCCTCGTTGATATGAATATTGTTAGGCTTATTGGCTACTACCGCTGCAAACGCTTTCTCGAAGTTCGGGAAGGGCTTCTCTACATACTCCTCTGTGGTTTCGTCCCGATATTTGAGCGTAAGCATACCCGCGTACTCTGCGCGTATCTCTCTGCTGTAGTAGAACGGGTCGAGCTTCTTGCCCTCGTAGGTTTCCTTCGTGCTGTCGTCACCGGTGGTGGTGTTGACGATCTGCATATTTCCGCTTATCTCGTTGAACTTCTGCTCTGTGCCGCTGAACGTGAAGATCTTCGTGCCGGACGGAACGGCGATAAGCGCAGAAGCGTCCTCGTTCTTTACAAAGACGTTAGCCTTTACATCACCCTCGCTTGTGATATCCGTCGAGACGGTAAGCGTCGCAAGCTTCTTGATGCTTCCGTCTTCGTTCTGCTCTGCGCAGAGAACGATATTTGCCGGGTTAAGATCATCATGTTCAAGGAAGCTTCTGATAGTGCCTATCGTCGCGGTCACGGTCGGCTTAAGGACAAGTGAACCGTTCGGCGGTGTCCAGAGCTTTGATACAGATGAAAGCGTATTATTTACGGTAAACGCCCCGACACCAATACAAACAGAAGCAAAACTATTTACCGCATCTGCCGTCAAATTGCCGCTTATATAAAGCTTGGTCTTAGACGAATTACCGCTTATTGTACCGATCGCGAACTCGCATTCTTGGATATAAATTTCTTCGCCGGTGCTTGATAAGCTGAGCTTTGTCGCGGTCTTGACACTATTCAGGTCCAGCTCGAATGTGCTTGAGATAGCGAATGTATTGAGCGCATTGCCGCTTCTGTCAAGGAATATGAGTTCAATATTTTCGAAGCATATATCGCACTGCGCCGAGAGCCTCGTCATACCCTTGAACGTAAGCGTCGGCTTGGTATCAGCGCTCTGATCTGCGGTTATTGTTATATTACCGCTGCCTAATCCGGACGGGAGAGCTATCGAGCTTACCTCAAGGCTCTTTTTGAGGGTTATTATGTTGTTACAATCCTTCTTCGCCGCGTTAAGTGCCTTATCGAGCGTCGTGAAGTCGGTGCTTATAGAGTCTCCGTATCCTGTCATCACGGTAAGCGTTACCGCCGGTTCGCCCGTTACTTCTGCGCGAATCTCGCCGCCGTAATAGTACGCATCGAGCTTCTTGTCGCCCGCGGTCTTGTTGATGATCTTGAACGCGCCCGCGCTGTTGCGGTAGAAGTTCGTCTCGGTGTCGGTGCACCTGAATATCGGTGTGCCGCTCGCAAGCGTCAGGTCCTCATAACCGCTGTTTTGAACGGTTACTGTCGAGCCGTTGTTTATCGTGGTAACATTAAGCTTGGGTATAACGGGGCTTTCGCCGCTCGTATCCGCAATAAGGCTGACGTGCACATTGTCTATCGTGCCTATCGTCGCGGTCGCGGTGCTTGCTATCCTCAGTTCAGCACCAGAATCTAACGTTGTTAATTTCGTTACGCCTGTAATTGATTCGTTTACCTTTACAATGGACAAATCAAAAATAGTAACTGTGGCAAACGTATTGATCTTGTTAATTTCGCATGAGCTCTTCAGATCAAGTTCTGTTGTCGTAGTACCCTTAAGCTCGTTCAAACTACCGATGAAATATTTTACAGACAGAGTGGAATTTCTGCCCGCAGACGCGTTGATATTGCAGGAATTAGCTATCGTCACGGTATCGAGTGTAAGGCTCGCCGAGGAATTGATGTTAAACGTTTCCGCGTCTGTACCGTCCGCCTTCACGGGTTCTAAGGTGATTTCTATAAACTCGAGGTGGAAACCGGAGCTGATCGCAGAAAGTCCCTTAAAGGTGATTTTACCGCTGCCGGTTATTGTGAGAGTATCGTTTGCAGCAAGCGTCGGGAGCGTGAATGTCGTTGTCTCAATATCTTCGTTCACGAAGAGCTTATAGTTCTTCGGTGCCGCCGCTGTTCCGGCAGACATAGCCTTGAACGCGAGCGTGAAGTTCGGGTACTTGCCTATCTCTGTTTCGTCTTCAAAGAGCGTAAGCGCACCCGCGTACTCTGCGCGTATCTCGCCGTTGTAGTAGAACGCGTTGAGGGCCTTGTCGCCGTCCTTGTTGGCAATAGTGATGTTGCTGCTGTAACCGCTGTTGTAGAACACGCGTTCGGAGCAAGCCATTCTGAATACGGGCGTGCCGCTCGGAACGGATTCAGTGCTGTCGTTTACGGTTATCACGTTAGCGACGTTATCGTCCTTATACGCGTTTGTGACCGTGAATTTCGGGAGCGCGTCATCTGTGCCCTTTTCGAGAACGATGTTCGCAGCCGTCATATTGGTCACGGTTGCTGCTGCGGAAGGCGCGAACTTAACCACACCCGCCGTTTTTCCGTCTTCGCGTCCGCTTGTTATGTCGGTAACACCGGAGACTGTTCCGGTAACGGTGAGTGTCGTGCCGGCGGAAGGACCGAAACCGCTGATGTTCTTAATATCCTTTACGGTCATGTTGGTCTGGCTCTCGAACCAGCCGTAATCGTATCTGCTGCCCGATATGCTCGGAGTGAAGCCGATATCGCCGAGACCGAGGTAAGAATCCTTTCCGGTAACGCTGAATGTCACATTCGTGTTTGTGTTGATCTCCGCGAGCCCGATGTTGAACGCGGTGAGGTCCTTCGACGAAGCGATCGTTATAGCGTTCACGGGGTTATCGTATCTGCCAACGCTCATGAACCTGACGTTGTTGAACATTATATCGACAGATGCACTAAGAGACGTATTTCCGTTAAGGTCAATGGTGAATGTCGATTCGGGGTCGCCGTTATCATCGAACGGGCTTATTATATCAAGCGAGAAGTCTGCTGTCACGCCCGTCGGGAGATAGGACGTTACAAGCTTATCGTCCTTATGAAGAACGATAACGTTCTTTGCATTCTTATTTACGGATGCAAGAGCAAGAGCGAGCGACGGATATATCGCGCTTGTTATAGGCGTGTCGTCCGGCTTATATATCTGAAGCTCTGCGCCGTCGCCGTCGTCCGCAACGATATCATAGCCGACAAGCGTTGCGTTTAGGGGCTTGTTGTCCGCGGATTTGTTCTGTATTTTCAGATATGCAGTATAGTTGGCAGAACCGGACACTGTCTTTAACAGCTTCGTGCCGGACGGAACAGCTATTACGTTACCGGTCTTGCTGTCCTTTACGGTAACTGTTATTTCCGTGCTGGCGTTCTTTACTGTAACTGTCGGGAGCTTCGTGATATTTCCGCTCGTGTCGGTTTCGGCGAGAAGTGTGATATTCGCGTCGTGAAGCGTGGTTATCGTCGCGGTCGCCGTCGCGTGAAGTATAACGCCACCAGATAATTCGCCAACACCCGTCATAGATGTGGTTACGGTAATGGGGGCAGATGCATAAACAGTACTGAAAGTCGTTACCTTGTCCGCGGTTATGGGTTTAGTTCCAATACTGAGTATAGATGTCGTTGTTCCGGTAAGCGTGCCGAATTTTACGCCGGGACAACCGTAAATATAAAGAGTATTGCCGGCACCGACAGAAACATTGACCGTTGTTGCGGTGTCGAGCGTTAAATTTCCTAAAGAAACACCCTTGCTTCCGCTTATCGTGAACGATGTGAGCTGTTTACCGTATCTGTCGAGCGGAACAAGCTCTACACTGAAAAGATCGAAACTATATCTCGGGCTGAGGCTTGTTACGCCGTTGAGCGTGAGTGTTTCACTGCCGGTTTTACCCTCTATCTTGAGCGAACCTTTTGCTCCGAGATTAGTCGGAAGCGTGAACTTTCCGTAAGGAACATTGATGTCCTCGTTGATATAGATAATGTTGACCTCATTGGCTTCTACTGCCGCAAAGGCTTTCTCGAAGTTCGGGTAGTCCTTGTCGTTGAGCGTAAGCGTACCCGCGTACTCCGCGCGTATCTCCTTATTATAATAGTACGGCGTGAGGATTTTGCCGGTATCGTCGGTCGCGGTCTTGTTCGCTATCGTGATCTTATCCTTGCACGCGTCGAACTGCGCTTCCGTGCCGTTGAACGTGAATATCGGTGTGCCGGACGGAACGGGGATAGTCTCATAGTCTGTGCTGTCCTTTACCGTGAATGTCGAATCATTGCTAAAACTCGTGACTGTAAGCTTTGCGAGCTTCGTGATATTTCCGTTCGTGTCGGTTTCGGCGCGAAGTGTGATATTCCCGCCTTCAAACGTAGTTATCGTCGCGGTCGCCGTCGCGGGAAGTATAACGCCACCATAATTACCATATAATTTGCCAACACCCGTCATAGATGTGGTTATGGTAATGCGGGAATTTGCACCAACAGTACTGAAAGTCGTTACCTTGTCCGCAGTTAAAGAACCACGTACATAAAGATCAGATGTCGTTGTTCCGGTAAGTGCGCCGAATTTTGCGGAGGTTGCTTCGATAGTAAGATCACTGCCGGCACCGACGGAAATATTTACCGTTGTTGCGGTGTCGATCGTTACAGCTGCTAAAGAAACACTCTTGCTTCCGCTTATCGTGAACGATGTGAGCTGTTTACCGTTGCTGTCGAGCGGAACAAGCTTTACTCTGTCAATATTGACAGTATATCTCGGGCTGAGGCTCGTTACTCCGTTGAGTGTAACCGTTTTGGTAACGGTATCACCCCATATATTGAGCGAACCCGTGCCTATCTGCGCCGCCGTCGGAAGCGTGAACTTTCCGTAAGGAACATTGATGTCCTCGTTGATATAGATATCGTTGATCTTATTGGCTTCTACCGCCGCGAAAGCTTTCTCGAAGTTCGGGTACTTGCCTTTTTCTTCGCCGCCAACGCTAAGCGTAAGCACGCCCTCGTACTCCGCGCGTATCTCCTTGTTGTAGTAGTACGGCGTGAGTTCTTTTTCGGTCGCGGTCTTGTTCGCTATCGAGATTAAATTCTTGCACGCGTCGAACTGCGCTTCCGTGCCGTTGAACGTGAATATCGTTGTGCCGGACGGAACGGGGATAGTGCTCGCGCCTGTGCTGTCCTTTACCGTGAATGTCGAAGCATACGTAACATTCGTGATTGTAGGCTTTGCGAACTTTAATCCGTCCGCCGCGTCATCAAGAAGTGTGATATTCGTGCCACACTCAGTTATAGTCGCGGTCGCCGTCGCGGGAAGTATAACGCCACCGTTACCCGTTAATGAGCCAACACCCGTCATAGATGTGGTTACGGTAATGGGGGTAGATACAGCAACAGTACTGAAAGTCGTTACCTTGTCCGCAGTTATGGAAGTACCCGTTACAGTAAGAATAGATGTTGTTGTTCCGGTAAGCGTGCCGAATTTTGCGGAGGTTGCTTGGATATTAAGACCATTTTCGGCACCGACGGAAACATTTACCGTTGTTGCGGTGTCGATCGTTACATTCTGCATTGTAACAGACTTGCTTCCGCTTATCGTGAACGACGTGAGCTGATTACCGCTGCTGTCGAGCGGAACAAGCGTTAAATCAGATAAAACAAAGCTGTATCTCGGGCTGAGGCTCGTTACGCCGTTGAGCGTGAGCGTTGTGTCACTGGTACTACCCCATATATTGAGCGAACCCGTGCCTATCTGCGCCGCCGTCGGAAGCGTGAACTTTCCGTAAGGAACGCTGATGTCCTCGTTGATATAGATATCGTTGCCCCGATTGGCTTCTACCGCCGCGAAAGCTTTCTCGAAGTTCGGGTAATTGCCTTTTTCCGCGTTGTTAACTTTGAGCGTAAGCACACCATCGTACTCCGCGCGTATCTCCTTGTTGTAGAAGTACGGTGTGAGGTCTTTTTCGGTCGCGGTCGTGTTCGTGATCGTGATATTATTCTTGCACGCGTCGAACTGCGCTTCCGTGCCATTGAACGTGAATATCGGTGTGCCGGACGGAACAGCGACAGTGCTCGCGCCTGTGCTGTCCTTTACAGTGAAAGTCGAAGTAGCGGCAACATTCGTGACTGTAAGCTGCGGCAGCTTCGTGATATTGCCGTCCGCGTCGGTCTCCGCGAGGAGAGTTACATTCGCGCGGTAACCATAATTTCCGGAAACATAACCGAGGTCGGTTATCGTCGCTGTCGCCGTCGCGTGAAGTATAACGCCACCGTCACCATATAATTTGCCAACACCCGTCATAGATGTGGTTACGGTAATGGAGTTAGGTGTTTGAACATTACCAAATGTCGTTACCTTGTCCGCAGTTATGGAAG
>JAGBMA010000087.1 GCA_017635095.1 Ruminiclostridium sp.
CCGCATTTTGGGGTAGGTCTCGGGAGGGCGCTCCCTCCTGAGCAGGTAGTACCGCGCAGTCTATGCAAAGCCCGCACTTGTTCGGGATTTGTATAGCCAGCGGTGCTACCTGCCTATCGCCTCTGACCGCCGTAAATTTATTTGTTTGGCTATACTCGGCGGTCAGAGGCGATGAAAATAGCGGGCGCTGCCGATTTTCAGCGGATTTGGTATCAGCGTGGTATCATTTCTTGTGCAAATTGGTATATGCAGTTTGGGGCGCGGGAATGCTGGTATCAGAACGACTCGGAATTGGTGTTAGATGCGGAAATAACGGTATTACTGCGATGCTGTTCCGATATAGATAGAAATGAAGAATAAGAAACCCTGTATTGCTGAAAAAAAGCGATACAGGGCTTCTTATTATTCGGAAATGTTTTTTATATCTTCCGCCGGGTCAATGACCTCGCTGTCCGGGAAGGATATGCAGACCAGCGGACCCGTACACCAGCCCGTCGCTCCGACCGCGGCTATCTTATCACCCGCTTTAACGGTGTCGCCCTCGCTGACGTAATAGTCGCTCAGGTGACTGTATCTCCACTTCCTGCCGTCGGCGGCCTGTATCGTGATGTAAATACCTTCGCCCTGTCCGGGGACATTGCGCGAATTTGTCTCGATCACGGTACCGCCCGTTACCGCGAGTATCGGCTCGCCTTCCTCGGCGGGGATATTGAAACGGTAGTCTGTGCTTGTATCGCCTGTCCATTCGTCGTGCGTGCGATATGTTATAACGTCTTTTTTCCAGTTCTCAAGCGGGAAGCAGTATTCCTCGCCCGCATACTGTTTCAGAATGTTGAGGGCTTCTTCGCCTTCGTAGTAGCCTGTGCGGTAGCCGCTGTCATCTTCTGTAACGGCTGAGGTATTGTCTGCCGACGGGTATATCTGATTGCCGTTAACATATATTTCGCTGATATTCTGCGGATCAAACGGCTCTGCAACAAAGCCCACAAAGAATTCATTCTCAGAAACAGCTATATTATACGGATCAACCGTAAAGACTTTCACCTGCGTTCCGTTTTTCAAAAATACGGAAACATCAAACAAGCCTGCCTTATCTCCGTATTCCGGATTTCCCTCCAACAGGAGACATATACCGCTTGAAACCGCTTCGACTGCTTCAAGACGTAGTTTTTCGACTGTTTCTGGAACAGGTATAGTTATATTTGTATCTGCCACAAATGAGGGTGCTGTTTGGGGCAGATACACCGTAAATGTCTTACTTGTTTCAGTATTCTTTTCCACGAAGTCAATGTTGACATACTCCATAACGTACGGGTAAAACACGGCCTTTTTCATAACGACACGATTGCCCGAACGGTTCAGCTCATACCCATCGTTCACAAGTCCATACTCGCTCCCGACTATCACATCATTCGTGACATCGGCGGGCGGTTCGTCATCGTAAATTACATCATAAGCCATATGCAGCGTCATTCCGTCAAAGGTACACCAGCGAGGTTCAACTGTAAGCCCGTCAAATACAAATCTTGTGTTTTCGGGGATTGCGACATCATATTTTGTGCCGCTGCTGACATACAAATCTGCAGTTACTGACGAGCTTACGAGCGTTCCGGCTGGCGGCTCCTGCTTGAAAATGAAGCCTGCAGGCTCGTCGTATTCCATTTCTATGAAATTGAAGTTCCTGTTCTTGTCCTCAAGATAGTCTCTTGCTTCGTCCTTTGTCATTCCGATGAAATTCTCGAACTCGATCTCGTCGCTGCCGTCGATGTTTATTTCCCTGCCGTTCACGGTCACTGACTTTAATGTATTGATATCCGTACCGTACAGTGCATACAGAAAATAATGTCTGTTCTCCGCGCTCATGTCGTTTACGTTGATTATTTCTGCTGTGAGCGGTTCGGAAGTTCCGTCGGTATAGTTTACGGAGGCTTCAAATGTGGGATTACTTATCGGATAATTTTCAACAACAAACCCGACTGTGTTCTTGCAGATATCGAAATGTGTGAGCTTTGCCGTATCCGTTTCGGCTTTACCGATATACTTATCCGTATCGACCGACAGATACGGAGAGTCCTCGGGTATCTCGACCGTGAACTTATACTGCTCGGTCATATCGGCGGAAACGGCGCTCTCGCTTCCCGGCATTATCCATATTTCGAGGCTTTCAAGCACGTCAAGGCTTGTATGCTTCCACATAAGCTCCGCCGTATTGCCGTTTGTAAACAGCAGCTGCGTTGTATCCTGCGGGTGTACTTTAACATTGCTGCCGAATACTCTCAATGCTATATCATTCTCAAAATTGTCGGGAATACCGTTGTCGTAGATAATGTCATAGGTAAACTCAAGTGACATACCGTCATAAACAAATTGCTTCGGTTGCATCGTAAAGCCGTTGAACCTGTAAACGCAGTCCGACGGCACGGTGACCGGTATCATTGTCGAATCCGGCTGCGCATAGGCAGTCGTTTCCGATGTGTCGTGATATCCCGCACCCTGCACATCCGGACCTTTCAGCCCGCCGTGCTCGTTGAGCCAGTTAAGCCCGAATACCGCTCCGGCAAGTACCGCGGCTGTTCCTGCTATTCCAAAGAACACATTGAGTGTCTTATGTGACTTTTTCGGCTCGATATATTCCGGAGTTATCTCCGTAAACTTCACTTTCCTTAAGTTTTCATTGTTATTGCTCATTTTTTTTGCCCTTTCTTGTACCGCTCTTACGAGTTCGTCATCGTCTGCGGGACGAAAAGAGCCTTTCAGTTCATTGATAGTATCGGTTATTGCCTTTTTGTATTCCATTTGATCAGCCCCTTTCATATTCAATAAGTTTCCGCAGCTTCTCACGCCCGCGCCTGAGTCGTCCTTTTACAGCCGCCGTGCTTATTCCGATCATCTTCGCTGACTCTTCGTCCGTATATCCCTCAAAATAGTGGAGATACAGCACAGCGCGCAGCTTCGGGTCAAGTGACATCATTGCATTTCTGATCTCGCTTCCGGTATCGGAATTATTATCCGGCAGTTCCTTTATGCTGTCGAGAGAAACAGAGTTTTTATGCCAGCTTGATCTGATAAGGTTCAGGCTGCTGTTTATCGCGCAGCGAAGCAGCCACGCCTTGACGTGCTCATCGTTTTTGAACTCGCCGGTGTGTATGTATAGCTTCAGGAAAACGTCCTGGACTATATCCTCCGCATCGGCGGGATTTTTCACGATAAACAAAGCTGCGTTCGTGACGTTGGCGCGGTATAGCTCTACATACCGTTTCAATTCATTTCCGGACATCTGATTTCTCTCCTTATGTGAAAGCGCTTTCTATATGTAAAACAATTGAGAAAGGGCAAACGATACCTCCAAGATAAAATTCGGCGTTATAGACAACATTATACACTGTTTTTACAGCAAATGCAACAACAGAAACGTTAAGTTCCCCCGATTTGGTATAAAATCGGTCAAAAAAAGGTCATGGGAAACAGCCCTCGCATGAGGTATATTATAAGTAGAGGGTCGGCTTCGGTTTAATAAAGTATGTTTTTCGCGTTTTTCGTCAAATAGCCGTCAAATTGCGCTCATAGAGTTCGGCTCGGTTTGGCAGTATAATATAAATAGGACGGTATTGGTAGCCAACGAAAACTGCACAACCCGCCCCAAGCGAGTTGCCGCCGCCGATTACATTTATATCGAGTCCGCAGTAATCAGCTTGACCGCATTCCATATATAGAATGCGACCCCCGAAAAAAGATATTTATTCTGTTTATGGCATATACGGCGCAGCCTCGCTGTTTGTGGTATGCTTATACCTGAAAAGAAAGTGCCGACATCGGGTGCGAGCTATTCCTTATCACATTTGCACAAAAGCCTATCCCCAGCATTGTCGATAACGCTGATTTAAAATGAAAATTGTGTGAAACTACCGCAAAAAACGCAGTTTATTTTCCCTCTTTATGAGAGACCTTTTATCGGACAGTCGATTTCTGATTTGCGAGAACTACGGGATAGGCGAAAAAATACACAAATGAACATCGTTCCAAAGTCGCTTACCCAGCAACTTGCACGAACTTTCTGAAAATATCAAAAATGCGAGTGATTTACCCTTAAAAAACGATGTTAAATTTTCCCTTATAGTGAGAGGGAAAATAACCGGTCAAGCAGATACATAAAAAATGACCGGGGTCGGTCAAAACACTAAACAGACGGTATCCGTACACCGGCTTAAAATACTTGCTAACGCAAGCAGAGTTTGTGTATCGTTGAGAAGTTTTGATGCTATTAATTTTTGGCTGTGCAGTTAGGCACTGCACAGCCTTTTACGCTCTTCGCTAATACTCAGTACACTTGATACCGACAGGACGTTGAACTTGAAATAAATATCGACTTTCTGCGTCCTGTGTCCACTTGACTTGTCTCCCTCGTGAACTACGATTTTCTCAATGAATTCGCCTATCATCTTAGGAGTAAGCTCCGTGATTTTATCGTACCTGCGAACAACTGACACGAACTTTGAAATGTCATTAGCCTTCTGATCTCTTTCATCTATGAACTTCTGCAATTCGACGCATTCATCCCGGAGCTTTGCCTGCTCATCGTTGTAAGCCGCTGACATCTGCAAATACCTTTCATGCGGAATACTGCCGAGCGCATCATCTTCATAGATCTTCATGAAGAGCCTGTCAAGGTCATTTATCCTCTTTTCGTTTTTGGCAAGGAGCTTCCGTGCTTTCTTAGCTTCAACTACATGACTGGATTCTATACTGGCTACCAAATGGTCAACGAATTTATCCTCGTCATTGTGAAATGATAAAACTAATTTGTTAAGCTCCGCTATCAGCAAATCATTTAGAACCTTTGTCCTTATGAAGTGTGTACTGCACTCGGTCACATCATGTGCATAACCGCCGCATTTAAAGTGCTCGCGTTTGTTATCGTCCCGGTGATTGCGGTTAAGAGTCATTCTTCTGCCACAGTCTGAACAGAATACCACTCCTGCAAGTGGATTAACATAATCAAAGCGCTGCGGTTTTCTGATCTGCGACCTTATTTTCTGTACTGTGTCAAAGTCGTGCTGGGAAATTATTGCAGGGTGGGAATTCTCAAAGACCTCCCAATTTTCTTTAGGTGCTTTGAAACGCTTCTTGCACTTATATGATTTACCAACCGTCTTAAAATTAACGAGCACACCGGTATATTCGATGTTTTCAAGTATTCTGCCGACTGCATATCTACTCCAATTATAAGGATCGTTGTATGTTGTGATCGGACGGTTGTACTTGATTTGCGCATAGGCTGCCGGTATAAGAACCTTTTCTGCACATAAAGCGTCAGCTATTTTTCCCGTACTCAGTCCGTCAATGCACATTTTGTAGATCCTTTTGACTACTTCGCCGGATTCCTCGTCTATCTCCCATTTGTTTTTGTCCGTTTCAGATTTTCTGTAACCGTATGGAGGAATAGGCGCTAACGGCTTTCCTGACATACCTTTTGACTTGAGTACAGCCTTTACCTTCTTACTGCAATCACGGGCGTACCAGTCATTAAAAATGTTCTTGAATGCCATCATTTCATTCTCGGATTTAG
Organism: Ruminiclostridium sp.; assembly: GCA_017635095.1. GTDB lineage: Bacteria > Bacillota > Clostridia > Oscillospirales > Ruminococcaceae > Ruminiclostridium_E. The sequence continues at coordinate 5,567 of JAGBMA010000087.1, forward strand.
CTGTATCAACGCCGTCGTTGATAGCTATATAGCGAATATCATAATCCGGGAATATTATCTCGATATATTCTCCGGTTTTCAGATAATCACGACCGAGACGAGACAGATCCTTTGTGATGACAATTCCTATCCTGCCTTTTTCCATATCGGAGATCATGCGCTGGAAATCGGGTCTGTTGAAATTCGTACCGCTCCAACCGTCATCAACATAGAACTGAGGATTCGGGAATCCGTTGTCATTGGCGTATTTCAGAAGTATTTCTTTCTGATTTATAATACTGTTGCTTTCTCCTGCAAGCATATCGTCCTGCGACAGCCTGCAATATAACGCTGTAATCTTGGTTATCACTACAACCTCTCTTTCCAACTGATTACAGTGGGACTCTGATATTATTATAGCATATTCTGCCCGAAAAATCAAGACTTTAAAGCAATAAATTATCCCGCTGCATATTATTTTTTGTACCACAATCAAAGGTCTCCTGCAATAAACGGTTTCGCCCTCCGTCTATTAAAAAGACCTACAGTTATATCTCAGATAATAATTCTTCCGCGTCACTTATCATGAGCCGCTTTAATATATCCTCAAGCGTTTCGCTGCACTCAAGGTTAAAATGCGTCTCGACGATAAATGTCGTGTATCCGAACTTATATTCTGATACCGTTGATTTTAAAGGTTCTGTTTTATTGTACTCTCCCACTTTCACGCTCCCTTTCACTGCGTAGTTGGATTTGAGAGCGGATTATCCAGTAGCCGGCTGAATAAGTCCTCTCATAAGTACCTACAACAAAGCTACTTTTTGAAAGGCTGTTTTGCCCGGAATATGAAAGTTTGGAGAAAATCACAAAAATATCTTTTCTGTTTGTTCAGATTATATATATTGCACCATATATACACGATAATATGATTTATCTCACTTGACTTGAAATGCGATATATGATAGAATATGAATATGAAAAACGGTATTAAGGAGAATAGCGATGTCCGAACTTAAAGAGCAAATTAAAGAGCTTACCCTGCTGCTCATGTATGCGACTGCGTTTAAGCAGACCGGAAGATATGAAAGCGATTATTGGCAGGCGTGGAAGGGTTATGATTTTGACGCTATGAATGAGCTGAATGACGAAGAACTTATTTATGACGAGAAGCATAAAAGTAAGTCGGTCGTTATAACCGACACGGGTATTGAGAAGGCAAAACAATTGGCGGAGAAATACGGGATCGACATTTCCGGATTAAACAGATAATAAGCACAGGAGACGTATAATGCCAAAAGAGAATTTACTTAACCGCGACCTTTACCGAAAGATCAAATCTATGGATAAAGCTGCTATGGAGCAGACTTTGAACAACATCTATGAAATGGGTGCTAAAGATGCTCTTGCAAACGCTGCTATTGACCTTGATATGGACAAGCTCCGTTCGGAGATAAGTGCTGTCAACGGTATCGGCGACAAGCGCCTGGAACAGATAATGGAGATCATTCGGAGAAATATTGCAGAAGCTGACAGCAGCGGCGCAAAAGCTCAGTCATAAAAATGGTAGTGGTACAAAGATATGAAAGTATATTTAAACTCACATTTATATATTTTTGTCATTCCTATGGATGTTTTGAAAGCTGCCGGGGAGCCGCTGTTCCTGTCGTTATATTACAAGAAAGATGACAGAGTAATCGCATTAGTACCGGAAAACAAGGAAACGAAGGATAACTTTGATATTCCTGAAAAAATATACAACGGGAACTGGAAGGGCTTGAAATTTTACGGTAATGATTTCGGCAGAATGATATGCCGGGATCAGAATTGGCGCTATTCAAATCAGCAAATGGAGATACAACCGACATTCACCAAAGAACATGGTATTATATTGCATTTAGACCGAGCTGTTACATCAAACGATGAGATAATCGGAAGCGAATATCCTCTCCCTGTCTCACAGTATAAAGACTTTTGGGAAGATGATGAATAATTTCAAAAAAGTCTTTACAAATCATGTTTTATGTGATATGATAAAAGACAATAAATAAGGCGCTGCCTTTATCGTTACAAAACAATTACTGGATTCGGAGGACATTCTTATGGCAAGAAAAGCAAAAGTCACAAAAGCACCGGAGATCAAGGAGACAGTAAAGGCTGCTCCTGCTGATGAAACAAAAGAACCTGCAAAGCCCGAAGTTAAGGCTGAACCGAAGAAGCCGGGCAGGAAGCCTGCCGTGAAGAAAGCTGCAACAAATGCAGATGCCGAAAAGCATGACATAGTTCGTGTTCCGGACGAGGTAGCTAAAGATGTTAAGATAACTGTTGATGTTAAAGATGAACCGAAGGTAATAGAGATAAAAGAACCTGATAAGAAAGTTGCAAAGGAACCGGGTAGAAAGTCTGCTGCAAATACAAAGGAAGAAGCTAAAACCGCTGCAACCGCTCCTGTTGCCAAAACAAAGGACGCTACTAAAAAGGCAGGTAGAAAAACTGCTGCAAAGAAAGAAGCAGCTCCTGTAAAGTCAAAGGCTGATACAGCTCCAAAGAAAGCAGGGCGGAAACCTGCAACAAAGAAAACTGCCGATACAAAACCTAAAGCCGCTGCAATAGGTGATACAAGCGCAACTATAAAGGTTCAGTTCGGCGGCGCTGAATATGACATTGAAGCTATAAAGCAGGCTGTTGAAGCTGATTGCAAGGCTAATGTCAAGGGCAGAGTCAAAACACTTGAAATATATGTAAAGCCGGAAGATCATGCTGTTTACTATGTTGCAAACTCCGATGCCGGGCATAAAATAGACCTATAAAAGTAATGGAGAGCCTTTACAATCGTAAAAGCTCTCCATTTTATATATTGTAATGAAAATCATTCCGGAGTATCGTCTGTATTCTTTGCAACGCTGTCAATGAGCTTGCCGGCAAGATCATCATCGGTCAGCTCGGTGATACCTCGGAGAGCTCGGTTTATAGCATTTGTCCTCGTGCCAATAAGCGAATCAAGCCTGTTTTCGGTCTGTTTTAGGTTCCTGCGCATACCCTCAAGCTCAGACTCGAACCTGCCAAATTCTTTCTTTGCGGCTTCGAGGATACGCTGTATCTCGGCGCTCTTTTGCTGCATACGAAGCGCCTGAAAGCCTATCCGGAAGCTGTTTAGCATAGCTGACATGGTGGACGGTCCGGCAATGTTTATGTGCATTGTCTGCAATTCCGCAACAAGTCCGGCGGTGCTGACGATCTCGGAATACAATCCCTCGGAGGACAAAAACATTATCGCAAAGTCCATAGTTGACGGCGGCGATATGTATTTGTCGTGTATGCTCTTTGCTTCGGCTTTTATGACATTCTGCAAATTCTTCCGGCAGCGTTCGATCTCGTCCCGGTTTCCGGTATTTATTGCATCGACAAGGGCTTCATAGCTGTCACCGGGGAACTTGGAATCAATCGGCAGATATACGGGAGTATTATCCGTACCGGGAAATCTTATTGCAAAATCTACCAGCGTTCCATTACCGATAATGTCCGCCTGTTTTACATACTGGTCGGGAGTGAGTATATCCTGCAAAATTGCTTCAAGCTGTACCTCACCAAAGTTGCCGCGCGTCTTGACATTTGACAGCACTTTTTTCAGGTCGGTGACATTAGACGCGACGCTCTGCATTTCTCCGAGCCCCTTTGAAATGCTTATAAGCTGCTCGTTGACCGTTCTGAATGATTCGTTTATCTTCTTGTCGAGAGTATCCTGCAGCTTCTCGTTGACCGTACCGTTTATCTTGTCAAGGCTCTCCTTGTTCTCGGTGCGGAGCTTATCAATGCTGCTGATAAGAGTGCCGTTCAGCTTGTCGAAATGCTCGGAGTTCTCTTTCATCAGCTTGGTGATGCTGTCTGCATTTGAAACATTGATGTCGTTCATCTTTTGCAGAACATCGGCTTTAAGCTCGGAGAAGCTGCTTTCGATTGACTTTATAAGAGCTTCGTTATGTTGCAGCGTGGTTTGAATGACCGCTATACTTTTGTCATGCCCACGGCTCTCGATGTCAATGGTTTTCTTAAGTTCCAGCAGCTTATCGTTCACATTCTTGGTCTTATTCCTGCCTGCGAGAATGATACACAGCAGTATCAGGTTCAGACAAGAGCATACCGCTATAATTATCGTTAATATATCCATATTCCTGTCTATACCTCGTTCGGCACACGGTCGAGATACTCCGCTTGCTTGGCTTTGTTGAGGTTCTCGAAATTCTCGATTATCATATCTCCGCACATTGAGAAGCGCTGGGGCATGAGAGGATTTGCGTACTTATAGTCTATATCCGCAAAATCCCCATCAAGGGTAATGGTTATGCCGACAAGTTCATTGCGGGGCTGATTCCTCCGTCCGCGCAATATGTATTCCTGCAATTCTTGGTCGGAGATCATACCGCCGTTGATCGTTACTTTTACTTCCTGCATACAGTCCTCCGCCGATTAAAAATCATGCGTCCGTGCATCGGAGAGGTAGTTCTGCATATCTATGTATGCGTTCTTCAATTCCTCTAACGTCATTTCTTCGGGGTTCTCGCCGTAGAGATAGTATTTGCCGCTTTCCCTTGCCTTGCGAAATTCCTCGATGTAGTATTCTCTGTCGTCACTCATGGTATCAATTCTCCTGTCCTTTTATTTATATTTGTCCGCAACTTTGTGAAGCATCGCGGAGTATTGTTGTTTCAGCTCCGGCGGTTCAACGATCTCCGCCTGCGTTCCGAACAGAAACAGCCACGAGAAGAAGGCGGCTGGCTGCTCTGTCTGAACATCTGTCCATATCGCAAAATGTTCGTTATCGTCAGATAAGATAGTAATATCTTTCCCGAAACGGTCTATGACAGCATTTATCAGACTGTTTTCAAAGCAAAGTCTTACAGGCTCGCTGTGACCGCTGAACATAGAAAAGGTGCTTTTCAGATACTCCGATATTTTAAAATCAGGATCCGCCTTTATAAATGGTTCATCTGTAATATCAATACGTTCCATTCGGTCAACTCTGAAATTTGTCAGAAGATCCGGACGCTTGTCGTATCTTGCGACAAGATAATACTGCTCATTGCTGAATGTAAGAGCATAAGGGGAGCAAGTTCTTTTACCGCTGCGATATTTTTTGTGCTTCTTTGTATCATAATCGAAGTATGCAAATGATATTTTTCTTTTCTCGGCAATTGCCCTATGAAGGATATCGACATTGGATAAAGTCTGCTCATTCTGTGTTTTACCGCGACCTACAACATAAACCTGTCGCTGTAATTGTTTTGCGGAATGTATGTTCGTAAGCGTTTCAAGCTTCTTTATTAGTTCCCGCGATCTTTTTTCGGTAAGAAATTTTGACGAAGATACTTCATCCGCAAGCACCTTTAATTCCGACAATTCAAAAGTTCGGTTTACAAGGTAATAACCGCTGTTGCTGCCTTTGGTTCCAATTATCTCTGCACCAAATGTCCGCAGCGCTTCAATATCTTCATATATACCCTTCCTGCCTGCGGTTATTCCATACTGTTCAAGTTCTGAAAGTATCTCCGGCATTGATATTTTGTGGTTCTCGTCAGTATTCTCAAAGAGTATCTTGTATAGATACATTACTTTAAGACGCTGAATATTGCTTTTTCCGTTATCCGTCATATATACCTCCGGGTATCAATATGCAAGGAAGTCAGAACGGATCTCCTCGCTGAGATAAAGGGTGAATCCGCGGTCTATCATATCCTCTATCTTTATTAGCATAAGCTGATGCGGAACATACATAACAGCAGCCGCCTGAGCACTGGTATATCCGTATTCCGCAAGCTCGATAATTTCCTTATCGCTGAGAAGCATATTCGCCGCAAAGACATTTGCTTCCTTTTCGGTCTTTCCGGTCATATCATAGAGCGTGAATTCCTGGAATGCGTTAACGGCTAAATCCCTGTGCAGCAGATAGTGTCCTATTTCATGCATAAGAACGATGCGCATAGTTATCTCGTCAAGGGCTTCATTCAGCCAAATGAAGTTAATCCCGTCGATCATTCTGTACATTCCTTTCAGCTTGCTGCAACGGAAATACCGTATAACTATCCCAAGATAGTCAGCAAGCCGGTAAGGGTCATTCGTTCTGTACTTCTTCATCAGCTTCCTTGCAAGTGTAAAAATATCGGCGTTCATAGACTTCCCGCTCCTTTCTGAATATTCCTGCTATATTTCTATTATAACACATTAAGTGTCCCATGCGCAGGACAGTCAGAAAATAATTTTTATACTTGCGGTATATTATTCTTTTCTGTATTTTTTCGGAGTGTACTTTCGCTTGTTTATCTCTTTGGCTTCCCAATATGCTTCTGTTATCGCTCTGAACACTTCGTCCTTGTCCTCGTCCGTAACATCACCACCTGCGAACAAAGCCTGTGCGTTATCTATAAGGTTCTGCGCTGATTTTCTGCCTTTCGCTCCGTAGCGTTCTTCAGCTTCGACTACGAAAAATTCCTCATCGGTCATCAGTGCATCCCTGCTTACTTCTAACGCATCTGCGATTTTCTCTATAGTTTCCGTACTCGGAGTACGGGTTCCTTGTTCGTAATACTGAACAGCTCTTAATGTGATCCCGACCTTGTTCGCAAGCTCAGTCTGTGTCAATTCCCGTATTTTTCTGAACGAAACAAGTCTGTCTTTAAATTCCATACAAGCCTCCAAATAAATTTGTGCATTGTTACAAATTTGAAATTTCCTATTGACAAACATGGTCTGTTTGGATATAATGATAATCACAAACCTTGTTCGTATTTATTTTACCATAATACGAACGCCGTGTCAAGAGTTTTTTCAAAAAAAGATATGTTTTAAGGAAAGGAAGTAAGAATATGGCTAAAGAGACTGCTGCTGCCCGCATGATAAAGGACGATTACGCAATGGTGGGACTTGATGTTGATGAAACAATCAAGAAAACAGAGATCATTCTTAAGATATACCGGAAGGTCGCGTGGTGTACCGGCGAGGAATTTGACGAGCTGAACGAGATAACTTATGAAAGCTGCATGGGCGATACGGAGACCCTCAGCTATCTTCTTAATTTTGCTCCGGATAAGGAAATGGAGACATTCCGTGCGAGAGCTATAAACGCGATGCAGGCGAAAGCTCTGCTCGACCTTATAAATAAGTCGATCACAAAGCTGCGTACATATCCCAATAACGGTAAGATATATTACTCTATTCTGAATATGAAGTATATGGAGTATTTTGATTTCGATGAAGCCGAGATACTTGAACAGTTAGGACTTGAAAGAAGTACATACTACCGGCGCAAGAAAGAAGCTACTATGCTTTTGGGATATATTCTGTTCGGTATCATGATACCGAAATACATTATAATGCAAAGGTCGGTGAGTGCTTGATACATAGTTGAAACTTAGTTGCGACTTTTTTGAAACAAAAGTCCGACAAAATAACCACCTGTTTGGTACTGACACGCAATGTCAAGTGTGATATAATGTGTATGGTGGATAACTGCACACATAAAATTCAATAGGGCTTAACAGCTCCATGTTCTGCATCTCGCAGAGCATGGGGCTTTTTTTATGCCCGTTTTTGGCAACGCCCGTTCGGGTGCTGCTTTTTTAGTGTGCGTTTCCATACTTCCGCGAAAGGGACGTACACATTATGTATTGGTACAGGATAAGGTATCCGTGATCCCGGAATTTTGATTTAATTTGTTCGTTTCAAATCTTAAAAATCAAAATTCCGGAGGTCAATTATGGACGCTATTACAAAATTATTAAAGACTATACGCTATACTGCGCTTGAAAACGGTAATTACAGGATCCGTGTCAGGGACTTCTACCCTAAGAATGTTTCAGAGGAAGAGTACACCGAGGTAAACTACGATACCCTTATCTACCTTGCCAAAAGCAAGAGAAAGAAAAAAGCACAGGAGATGGAGGATTACCGCAAGCTCACGAAGTTCTCTTTTGATGAGGTAAAACTTGCCGAAATGGAAGGCATATTTATTCCTTCCGCAGAGGATCAGAACATGGATAAGATTACTTCCGAAGCTCTTCGTAACGCTCTGCTCGCACTTGATGAAAAATCTCGCAGAAGGTTCTATCTGCGTCACGTCGTAGGTCTTAAGGTAAATCAGATAGCTGATATGGAAGGTGTCAGCCCCCAGGCTGTCGGACAGAATATCGAGGTAACCAAAAAAAGACTTCAGAAATATATGTGCAACAATGACAGTTGGCAAGACTTATAAAAAGAATTTTTAGTGCATATTAACCAAATCTGCATTTTTGAAAGATTTTTGCCTTTCAAAAAACGGCTTTTTTGTAGGTACTTATGAGAGGCAAAAAATATCGCCTCCCGGAGTTCATACAGAAAGGGGTGAAAGGAGATGCACGGAGATGATGTAGCGAGTGCCGGCGTTGAAGTGTCAACACAGATCGTCAGCAAAGCTACGGAAATAATTATGGATCTGTTGAAGATCGCAATCGAAAGAGAGCGAGAAGCAAGGCGTGACAGAGCCGATGCCGAACCGAGATTGTCCGGTGGCGAGGTGACATATCAGAAGTTAAAGGCAGGCGGCGAAGTCACGATGCTACCGTCATTCGATAAGAATGATTACGGTGAGTTCCTGAAGCGAGCGAAAAAAATGGACGTTCCTGTAGCGGCGATACAGGAGAGCGGAAAAGAAAACACGTTATCCCTGTTCTTTAATGTAAAGGATAAGGAAGCTGTAAACGCAATCGTCCAGGATATTATTCGTGAGAAGATGAACCAACCGGAACAGGCTGAACGAATGATTACGCTCGAAAAAAGCGATGTAGAAGCATTTCAGATGTATTGCTCGGAACACGATATCCCGGTAAGCTTTATGGAAAGCAAGGACGGGGTCAAATGCATATTCGGACAGACTTATGAAAAGCAGATACAAGCGGCTGTCGAGCACTTTCAGCAGATACATGGCGAGCTGTCTGAAACAACTATTGATGTGACCAATGGCGATAAGGGAAAACCAAAGATAGTTGTGGAGGACGGTCAGCTCGGAAAAAAGCTGACGATCAACTTCTGTACAAAGGCAAAGGTCGAAAGGATATTGCAGGACAGGCTCGGCTACAGCGAAGAAAAAGCTGTAGAAATGGCTAATAATCTTGCAGGAAAACTATCGGACGAACGTCTTGGGTACTATCTGAGCGGTTCGCGGCAGTTGGAGCAGATGCAATACTACGAAAAGGATATCCGGTTCGATGATGACAATTTGCTCCTCGATAAGTTCTCATTTGCAAAAATGCAGCTGCAGAACGATGAAGCCAAACGGCTTACGATAACTGATGATCGCGGTCATTTCGTAGTTATTTCCGAGAACAACCACAACAGAGCAGATATAGAACGGAGTATCCGGCAGCACCTTGATGTCCGGGATTCGGAAACGGTCATGGCTATTATGACAAAGGCTGAAAAGCTGGGATTCGTAGATGCACCGAAAATATCACAATATAAGGAGTACCTTATAGAACGTGACAGTCAGACATCATTTACGGTCCGCGGCGGCAGCACAGTCGTAAGGCTCGACCTAAAAGACAAGGAAACCGCTAAAAAGCAGCTTATGGACAGCTTCGGCATGAACGAAGCCAAAGCTGAACGTGTGTTTACAAAGGCGGTAAATCAAAGTCTTGTTCATAACCTGCTGCGAAAAGCAAAGGAAAAAGCTAAAAAATCTGCGGATACCCTCAGAAACAAGAAAAAAGAGAGGGGGAGCAGAAAATAGCGAGAGTAGCAAAAAAGCCGGACATCATCACTATCGGCATATACGCGGCGCTTGCATTGTTCGCAATATATCTTGCGGCTTCGCTGGGTACCTGCGTGGATATGTCGCTTGACGAGGACGGAAAGCTGGACTTCGACATTTTTGCGAACAGCCTTGAAGCTACGGTATCCGACACCGGCGTGGTGTTTGAATACTTACAGCTCGGCGGATACGCAACGCTGTTCCCGATATTTACAGCGTTCGGTCTCGGTCTGTATGTGCCGATGAAGATCACCGGCAAAAAGAAATTCCACAGAAAGGGGGAAGAACATGGTTCGGCACGGTGGGCGAATCAGAAGGAAATAAAATCGCTTCTCGATAAGCCCCCGAAACCGAAAAAAGAAGATAAAAAAACCAATAAGCAGGATAGTCAGACGGAAACGGAGGTCATAGAAAAACCGCCTGACAGCGAAACAGAGAGCGTTACAGAGATAATTGAGGACGCTGTAAGTACTGATGATGCACCGGAGATAAAGGTAGTTTCCGATGATACCGAGATATCTGACACTGTGGGCGATGACATATCATCAGCCGAAAACACACGGGTTGATGTAACCGCTGACAGCTCGGACGCTGAAAACCCTGCACTACCCTGCAACACGGAAGTCGCTGAAACAGCGGATACGAACATCACGGAAGCTGTTCAACCTGAAGCCCCGGTCGCTGATGAAACTGCACCCGAAAAACCTCTGAAAAAGTTCTTTCGGACTATAGGAGCTCCGATAATCGCTATCATAGCCATCTGCAAGGCTTACAGGGAAAAGAAAAAGATGTTTGTTAAAGACAACAACATCATTCTTACCAATGAAGTCAAGATGTCGCTGAATACCCGTCAGACGAGGAAAAACCTGAATGTCATGGTCATAGGCGGATCCGGTTCCGGTAAATCCCGGTTCTATGTAAAGCCTAATCTGATGCAGGCGAATACAAGCTATGTATGCACCGACCCGAAGGGAGAACTGCTGCGCTCAACAGGAAAAATGCTTGAAAAGTACGGATACAAGATAAAAGTATTTAACCTTATCGACATGACGCACTCCAACAACTACAATCCTTTTAATTACATATACGACGTTAATGGTAATTACAGCACAACGGCAGTAATTAAAATGATAAATGTTCTGATGAAGAACACGCAGAAGGAAGGCGGCGGCAGTTCAGATCAATTTTGGGACGACAGCACGAAGGCGCTTCTCGCGGCACTTTGCTTTTATCTCGTTGAATGCGAGGATAAGGACAAGCAGAATTTCTCGGAAGTCATGAAGCTGCTCAAAAAGGCAGAAGTCAAGGAAGGCAGCGACGATTTCCAGTCCGATCTTGACCTAATCTTTGATGCTCTTGAACATCCCGAAAACTACAGACAAGTAGTTGAGGAGAACGAGAAGATGAAGGAACTACACCTGATAGATCTTGCCAATAGAGCAAAGCGTCCGTCGGAATATATGTGCATCAAGTATTACAAGGATTTCAAAAAAGCCGCGGGTGTTGTATAATATAGGGGAAATATTAATCACGCATTTGAAAAATCCCGCAAATGCTGATTATTATGGGAAATAACAGGTTACATAAACCAGCCGAAGGAGGTCTATTTATGGGTAAATTCAAGTTCACAGCCCTCTACGAACGTCTGAGCAAGGACGACGAGCTGCAGGGCGAGAGTAACAGCATCACCAATCAGAAGAAAATGCTTGAAGAATTTGCGCGTAACAACAGCCTGCCTGCCCCTACACATTATACTGACGACGGAATATCGGGAACACGATTTGACCGTCCGGGATTTGTCGAGATGATGAACGAGGTGGAACAGGGCAATGTTTACGCCGTTGTGGTCAAGGATATGAGCCGTCTCGGACGCGACTATATCCAAGTCGGAATGATTCAGGAGATATTCCGTCAGCGTGGAGTCCGCCTTATCGCACTTAACGATAATGTTGACACCTTGCGCGGCGAGGACGAAATGTCTCCGTTCCGGAATCTGATGAATGAGTTTTACGCCAAAGATATTTCCAAGAAGATCAAATCAACTTTCAAATCCAAGGGCAAGTCGGGAAAGCACGTTGCAAGCTCCACACCCTACGGCTATCTGAAATCTCCGACAGACCATAATCAGTGGGTCATTGACGAAGAAGCCGCCGAGATAGTGCGCCGTATCTTCCGTATGACAATGGAGGGCAAGGGTCCGTATCAGATCGCACAGATACTTGAAAACGAACAAGTTGAAATACCGGGCGCTCACATGGCGCGTTTCGGCGCGGGGCTTCATCAGCACAAAGTTTTTGATAATCCGTATCATTGGAGTTCGTCCACGATAGCGAATATTCTGAAAAAGCGTGAGTATCTCGGTCACACAGTCAATTTCAAGACCGCCAAGCACTTCAAGGACAAGAAAAGTCATTATGTTTCGGAGGATAATTGGGTAATTTTCGAGCATACGCAAGAGCCTATTATCGACCAAGAAACATTTGACAATGTTCAGCGTATCAGAGGGAATGTCCGCCGCTATCCGGACGGTTGGGGCGAGGCGCACCCGTTGACGGGACTTCTGTATTGTGCCGATTGTGGGAGTAAGATGTATGTCCACAGAGTCAATAACGGCAAGCGCATACCGCATTTTACTTGCTGCGGTTACAGCAAAATACCCGTTGGCACAAAATGCGTATCTTCTCACAGGGTCAGAGCCGAAGATGTTATGACGCTCATTGGCGATATGATACGGGCGATTATAGAGTATGCTAAAATCAACCGTGATGATTTTATAGCTTCCATAAAAGGCGCACAGGATACGAAAGCCGATACCGAGGTCAGGCAGAAGAAAAAGCGCTTGTCGGAGTTGCAGCAGCGTTCGGCAGAGCTTGAAAAGCTGTTATGCCGGATATATGAAGATAATGTCAACGGCAAGATCAGCGATGAACGCTTTGCCATACTTGACAGCCAGTATGGACGGGAGCAGTCGGAAAACCGTGTTGAAATGTCGCAGATTGAAAAGTATCTCGCCAATAAGTCGCAGGACACAAGCGCCGATCAGAAGTTTATCGCACTTATTGATAGGTATATGAATGTCGAGCAGCTTACTACGGTTATGATAAACGAGTTTGTAGAAAGAATAGTTGTATTCGAGCGCGATCATAAGGGCAGAGCAGACAGCACCCAGCGCATTGACATTTACTTCAACTTTATCGGTCAGTATGTGCCGTCGCATTTCAGAGAAGTTGAGCTTACTCCCGAACAGATTGAGGAACAGCGCAAGATTGAAGAACGCAAGGAACGCCTTCATCAGAACTATCTGAAACGTAAGGCGAACGGCAAGCAGAAAGAGTATGAGGAACGTACAAAAGCCAAGCGGAAAGCAAAGATTGACGCTATGAAGAATGCCGAGCGTCAGAAAGATATGGAAAACGGCGTTTATGCACTTGTCTCCGACCTCCCGAAAGCTGTACCGCAGATAGGTACACTCACTTAAAAAACAGGCAAATATAGGAAGATTTTTCCGAAAATGGACGGTCTGCACCGTCCATAACGGAGCGCAAAATCGAAAGACAGGAAAGTATATTACTTACCTGTCTTTTTTGTTTATGCGCGGTTTACAAGGGGGCTTTGTATGTGTTTGTCCAAATATGAGAAAGAAACGATATTACTCACATCTGAGGGAGATGATTTCTATGATATTCAAGTCTATGACAGCAAGCTGAAACGCAGGCTTACAGAATTTGCCGCGCAATATCCCGACCTTTGCCGGATAATGAGAGAGGACACGGACGGCTGTATCTTCTGTATCATCGACAAGTCGCGGGTATCTGTCAGACTGATTCCGCCGTATAGCGATGAACGGAAGAACGCCGCGAGAGAGAATGCCCGAAAGCTAACGAAAGCGAGGTGTGACAATGAAGAAAATGACCCTTGAAGAATTAGACCGTGCGATTGAAAAGACCAAATCCGAGATCGCGTCCGTTCAGCAGAAAATCCGTGTGGGCGAGAACAAGTTTCGCGCCGAGGAAGAAAAGCTCCGCAAAATGGAAAGGAGCATAAGGACGCACCGCCTTTGTGTGCAGGGTGGTATGCTCGGTAAGTTCCTGATCGAGCCGGATATGCTCACCGATGAACAGGTATATGATATTCTGAAACTTGCATTTTCTTATTCGGAAGTGCAGGAGCTTTTGAAAAAAATTCTCGATGAATACAAGTCGGAAAGCGAGAACGAGGTAAGCTGAAATCCCGCAGTCGGCAGACAAGGGCGCAACTATACACCGCTTAGGCGGTGTGTTGCGCTCTGTCGAGGGCTGTCGAACGCTGGCGCGTTCACAAGGGGCAAGCCCCTTGCGGCTGCTACGAAGCCTATCCCCGTTAAATTCAAAGACCGTCAGCTAATCCGCGAACGGTCTTTTTTCGATGAAATATTACTACGATAAATCAGAATTTACTCCACAATTCCAGTTGCTTTTGATTGTTTTCTTCTTTCTTCTCGGAGAATAAGAATCGTTCAGAATTACAACCTTGTTTATATAAAGTATCTGCTATTTCGTCCAACTTGGCAGAACCGAATAAATTATATTCTTCTTCTGAAATTTCGTAATACCTATTATACCAAGCAATCCAAGTAACTACACAAGCAAGGACATATTTATCTAATTCAGTAGAATAGCCAATTGAATAATATTTATCTCGATTGACTTTTTCATTTTCAAGTTGCATACCAAAGTCACTCCTAATAAATTCCGATTTGGTTTATCGTAAGAAAGCACACTGCGACCTTTGCCGCCGTAAGGCGGCATTGGGAGCAGACTCGCCAGCGGGGGCTCCCCGCAAATTCCGATTTACGCTTGCAAGCGTTTTTATAATTATTGCACCAATCTCTCCAAATGTCAAACCCTGTCGAAACAATTTTACCGAAAGGAGCGTGATGTCTATGCCCTGTCCTCATTACGATATTTCGATAATCAGCCGGAGACAATCCGCAGTCGCGGCGGCAGCATATCAGAGCGGTGACAGCTTGTTCAGCGAATACGATAGCAAGCGAAAATCCTACAAAGAGAAAAGCGGTATCATCTACACTGAGATAATGCTGCCTTCCAATGCGCCGCCCGAATTTATGAACCGAGAAACTTTGTGGAACGCCGCAGAGAAACCCGAAAAACAATGGAACTCACAGCTTGCCCGCCGTATCGTTCTCGCCTTGCCGAGAGAGCTTGACCGACAAGCTCAAGTCGAATTGTTGCAGCGTTATTGTCGGGAGCAGTTTGTGTCTCGTGGAATGTGCGTTGACTTTGCCCTGCACGACAAGGGTGATGGCAATCCTCACGCACACATTATGCTTACTATGCGGGCATTGGACGAGCAGGGGCATTGGCTGCCGAAAGCCCGAAAGGTTTATGACCTTGACGAGAACGGCGAACGAATACGGCTTCCGTCCGGCGAATGGAAATCCCACAAGGAGAATACCGTTGATTGGAATGAGCAGACGAACGCCGAGCTTTGGCGGCACAGTTGGGAAACTCTCACGAATGAATTTCTCGAACGGGCAGGCAGATCGGAGCGTGTCGATCTTCGCTCATTTGAACGGCAAGGCATAGAAGATAAAATGCCTACCGTTCATTTAGGAGCTGCCGCCTATCAAATGGAAAAGCGCGGAGTGCCGACATTCGCGGGTGACCTTAACCGCGACATTCAGAGAGCGAACGGAATACTCGCAGCGATAAAGAAAACAATCAGCGGCTTGCACGATTGGTTGACGAGCCTTGCGGAGAAAAAGCAGCAGCTTGAAACCGAAAAGAACAAGAGCGCCACTATCCCTATGCTTCTGATGAAGTACCTCGACATTCGCAAAGCCGAGCGTGAAGATTGGACTTACGGACAACAGACAGCGTTATCTAAAGACCTCAAAAAGATAGCTGATGTTATCGCCTATGTGCAGGAGCGCGGCATTACTACCCTCGATGAACTTGACAGTGAACTATCCAAGCGCAGAACGGCGGCGAACGCTTGCCGAGAAAAGATGAAAGGTATGGAGAGTCGCATTAAAGACCTGTCCTCGATACTCAAAGCACACGAAACCATTGAACGCTTGAAACCCATTCACGACAAGTATGTCAAGATAAATTGGAAAGCTGTTAAAGCCAAGTATGCCGAGCAGCACAAGGCAGAGCTTGACGAGTACAACAAGGCTTTCCGCCTGCTGAAAAAGTTTAACATCGACCTAAACTTCCACTTTGACGCTTATGAGGGCGAACGGAAAACTTTGGTGTCACGGCGTGATAAGTTGCAGGAAGAACTTGAACAGATGAAATCAGACCTTAAACCTTTGGAAGATGTACGCTATTACATCGGCAAGGTCATTCCGCTTGATGATGTTCCGGTGCAGACCGAGCCGGAAAGAAAATCGGTATTGGAGCAGATATGCACAGCCAAGAAAGAACAGTCTGAAAAACAAGCGGTACAGACCGAGCTTCCGATCAAGAAAAAGCGCCGAAACGACCTTGAATAAGAATTATTTGAAAAAGCTGATATTAAAAATGAAATCCCTGAACCCCAAGCTATTCGTGTAATGGAGGAAATGCTATGAATAATGCAATTAAGGAAACGAACACACCGGAAACTCCCGCCCTTGTTAAGACTATCGGAAAGACCACTTATATCGTCAATGTTCACTTCTCGGAAACAGCGAGGGAGACTGTCGCGGACAAACTGAAACGGCTTATCTCAACGGACTCAGAACTCCGCGAGGGATAAAAGTAATGCGGACGGATAAACCGCCCGCAATTACATATTATTCTCCAATAATGTCCGCCGCGATATCCTCGTCCGTCCAGTCGGGATAGTTGTCTATCATATCGGATATTTCAATAAACTGGTTTTTGTCCAAGTCAAGAATACTGATAATCGTATCATCGGGTAACTTTCCCTTGTGGTTTCTAACAGACGCAACTTTGCTTTCAAGAGCACCGAGCCTTTGCGCCGCACGCTCGTGGTCTCTTAATTTTACCGTGTAATTCATATAACCAGCCCTCCATTCATCACTTTCCTTGACTTCCTTTACCGCTTTGTCAAGGTCTATTGCATACTTGCCTGTTGGTGTTTGCCCTGCCATATAACGCAACGCGTTTCTCAACTCATCGTCAATGTCCCCGATAGTGCCTTGTGTGTTCAGAACGATTGTGATAGCTTCATCATTGAGATAAACGCTTGCATCTTCCTGACACTGGCGCTTGAATGTGTACATATATCTGCTTTTCTCAAAGAAATCAAATGTGCAGATAAAGATAACATAGCACTTTGGCAGAGCCTCATAGTCCGCGCTCTTTTTCAGAAGATTGAGATCAAGCACATCGTGATAGTATCTGATGCGCTTAGGGAGATTATCATTAGCGCCTGTCTGTATTTCCACATTATAAACAACGCCCTTGTCATCTATGATGTGAAGATCAAGCCGGACACCTTTTGCCCGATATTCAAGGTCAATGACCTTTTGCTTTTCGGCATACTCTATTTTAATGATCTTAATTCCGAGGATATATTCAAGCAGAGGTTTGCATCGTTTCGGATCGGACATTACCGCACCAAACATAAAGTCGTCTGTTATGGTAAGCTCGTCAAATTCTTTGATCTTTTTGCTTCTTTTCTGCTTCGTCTTATCATTGCCCATAGGTATCATCTCCTGTCACCTATATTATACAGCATATCTCCGAAAAAATCAATAGTTTTATTTGAAAAATCACACCTCGCACTACTAAAAGCAGTACGAGGCGTGATTCATTCTAACGTGGTTATCAACAAATATCAGATTAAGGTCGCACAAAGTATTCCTATCCCGTAGAATACCCGATGGAGCCCAATATGAGCTTGAGAACTACTTTCAGGACATCAAAAAGAAGTATGGGCTATAAAGTTATTAGTATTTAGCCGCTGTTGTGTAAAGATAAACAGCAGTACCGTCAACATAGCAGAAAGGATTTGTGGATACTAGTGTAAGACCGTAATCTTCCATTGCCTTTCCGTTAGCGTACAGATTTGCTTTGTCGAATTCCTTGACAGTTATCTCAAAATTATTGCTTAATTTCTTGCTTGTGTAAGTGAGCTGTCCGAGCGGCTGCTTATCCTTTATAAGTGATGTAAGTTCTTTGTCCTCTCTTAGATTGGATTTAAGTTTGTAACCCGATTTGCTGACCTCATCGGGAAAATCACCGAGGTCATAGCATTTGCCGTCATCACCGTAGATAAATGCGACTGTTTCAATGAACAAATAGTAATTACTTCCATTGTACCTCAAATCTCTTACAGTTGAAGATACGTTTCCGGGATTAACCCCATCTTCCTCACCGCCTGTCAGATAGCCGAAACTGTCAGCGTAATAGGTAAGTCCTTTTACAGTAACGGTCTGGTCTTTTATAAGCACTCCGTTTTTATAATAGCGCATTCCTTTGGAGTTCTTCACGAATCCGGTGTATTTGCCGGTGCAGATACCATTTTTATTGAACTTGTAGCGAATGCCCTTTATAGTTGTGTTTTTGGTGACCTTTACTCCGTTTTTGTAGTAAACCTTGCCCTTTGAAGTCTTCGCCCATCCGGTGTACTTACCCAACTGTTCGCCACTGTCTGAATAGCGGTATGTAACCCCGTCAACAACTTTGAGAGTGTCCGCAAACGCTGTCGCGCTTGTGCAGGACATAGCGGTGATAGCAGCAAGAGCTGCGGCGAGAAGTTTAATTGATCTTTTCATAGCAGTTATCCTTTCGTCCAGAAAACATATACACAAACTCTTAATTAAACAAGGATTTGTTCATTTTATCTATAAGCTGATGCATTTACCGCGAAGGCTGAAGCTGAAATAATTATTGCAGCTAAAACGGCTGTTATCTTTTTCATCGTTTTATCCTCCTTTCCGAATTATTTGACCTTCTGTTATATATAACGCAGAAAGAATAATAATCGTATTGGTAAAAACCGCCAAACTTGCTTATACAAATTTGGCGATTGTGAACAATTTTATTCTTTTTTAATGGATTTTATAATTTCTTCTGCTTTATCAAATGATACCGTAAAATAAAATTCAAAAATATAGTCACCATTATCCCAAGTTAAACAATGATAATCATTCGCGGTTACGAAATACAACATTTCTTTTCCATTCATTTCCATTTTTTTAATACCTGAATACTCGGTATTAAGACGTGCATTTTTATACATCGATTTTGGCGAAAATGAAAAACTTATTCTATCTGTATCATTTTCATATATTTCCCAATAAAGTATTTCATCGTTATCAACAATTATATGTTCATAGTCTTCTAAATTATATGTTATCCTGTAATTATCCTCTATGAATTCCGGCGCGTTTTCATCATCGAAAGAAAAGACATCTGAGTGGTCAGCATACATTTCGGCTTTCATACCACCTATCACATAAGTAACATATATCGAAGCACCCGTCAGCAGTAAAGCTGTTATCGCTACGAGTAAAGCGATTCTAATTCGTTGATTAAACCTGAGCTTGCTGTATGATCTTTCAAACTTTTGCGATTCGTCTAAAGTATTTAAATACGCTTTAAGTAAGGCTTTTTTCTTCAACCGATAGCTTAAAGAGAATTTATGATTTGGAATACTCTGATCAATAGAGTCCTCAAGTTTTCTTGCCTGTTCGTCAAGGAGTTCATAAAATAGACTATTATTATTCATTGCTGATCCCCCCTGTCAAAACCCTTGAAAGAGTTGATTTCGCTCTGTCAAGTCTTTTCCTAACTGCTTCATAGGAAATATTAAGCTCCGAAGCTATACTATCTAAGGTCATATCATAAAAATACCGCATAAGCAGTATATTTCGCTGCTCATCATTCATTTTATTCAAAGCATCTCTGACCTTTTCCTGTTCTTGTTTAGTTGTAATACTTTGTTCCAAATCAAAATCATCTGCTACTTCCGGCTGATCTTCATCATCTATATCGAAATGAGCATCTTTTTTTCTCTTCCTGTAAATATTGATAGAGCAGTTTCTAATAATAATAACGAGGAAACCCCTCAATTTCGGACGGTCAACTTGTATAATTTTATCGACGTTTCGAACAATTTGTATAAAAGCATCGTGAACCGCATCCTCTGCATCTTGTTTGTTGTGCAAAATGCCGAGAGCTACTTTGTACATATCTTGCTCATATTTAAGATAAACATTTTCTACAAAACTTTTCTGTTCATCGGTATCTACCATTGAAAGATATAACGAAAGCATAGTTTGACTCCTTTCGTGCAGGTTCAGCATGTTCAGAATGCGCTTTTATTACCTATAATATAGGGCTTAAAAGCAGTAGAAAATAAGATGTTTTTATGCTGCAAAACCTTGTGAACATCGTTATTATCAATTATATCATATCAAATATAATATTTCAAGTCACCAATTGGGAAATATATGTATTATATAAGGCAGATAATATGAGGAATGATAAAAGTAATGATTTTTGCCCCAACCATAACGGTCGGGGCTTGTTTTTATTCCAATTCGTCCGAGTGCTTTCGCCTTTGCTCCTGCTGACCGTACTCCGTGACTAAGATCATATTCGCATTCTTCTTGATTTTCTGTATTCTTGTAACAATTGCTGATTAAAATTTCCTTGACAAGTGGCAACAGGCGACACGGCGAAAAGCATATTGATTTCTACTGCCGTAAGACTGCAGGCGTTCAACATCCCGGAGGTCATTGACTTGACCTGCTGCGATAACATTCACCTTGAAATGATAGGTGATGAGCCTACAGCGATGTTCATCATCATACCGTCCTCGGACGATACGTTCAACTTTATGGCAGCAATGATGTACACACAGCTTTTCGACGTGCTCTACGACAGAGCTAATTTCAAGCACGGCGGCAGACTGCCGATACACGTTCGTTGCCTGCTGGACGAGTTCGCAAACGTCGGGAATATTCCGAGGTTTGAGGAATTGCTTGCAACAATGCGCTCTATGGAAATATCCGCAAACGTCATAATCCAAAATCTCTCACAGCTCAAAAAGATGTATAAAGACAGTTGGGAAAATGTTCTCGGCAACTGTGACAGCCTGCTGTTCTTGGGCGGTCAGGAACCGACTACCCTTGAGCATATTTCAAAAACGCTGGGTAAAGAAACAATAGATACCCGGTCGAGGAACCGCACAAAGGGCAGACAAGGCTCAACATCTGAGAATGACGGGATCCTGGGTCGTGAACTTATGACCGTGGACGAGCTAAAAACTATGAAAGACAATGAATGTATTCTGTTCGTTCGCGGCATCTATCCATTCTTCTGCAATAAATTCGTTATCGAAAAGCACCTGAATTATCCGCTTTTAGAGGACGCAGATAAAAAAAACGCCTATCTTTTGAGCGAGATCAATACGGTCAGAGCTTATAACAGATATGAGCAGGAGGAAAGCAATGAACTGTATTCCGAGCCTATGGGAGATGGCGAGGGTACATCAAAACAGTCGGAAAACACAGATACCGATGATACCGCTATTATAGAAGAGACAATAGAAGGTAATTATCACAACGGCGATACTTATGGCAATATGCCGAAAGAACCGGAAACCGGTGGAAGCATGGCAGCGGTCATTGATAATGACGTTGATAAGGTCGTTACCGCAGAACCGGTTCTGAAGCCGCCGTTTACGGAGACCGCCGAGGACAGTTATCTCGATGTTTACGACAAATTATAATAAACAATGAAATGATAAAGGAGAAATAAATATATGAGACTTTATAACGCAATTAAGAACAAGTTCGACAAGAAGGTAGCGGAGGTAAAGGAGGATTGGGCTCCTGCTGACAAGCTCACAGAGCAGCAGCGTGACGCAAGAAGAATGCGTCACATCAACAAGATCGCGTTCGGTGCGTATGCCGTGATGATGGCAATGTCCGCTATGGGTGTTACCGCGTTCGCTGCGGACGGCGGCGGAGAGGGTGTAGAGACCTTCAACACGGTCGTGGAGTTCATCGTTGATTGGGTGGCTCGTATCGGTCTTGTTATCGGCTTCATCGGCGCGGTGCAGTTCGCAATGGGCTTCAAGGACGACTCTGCCGACGGTAAAACAAGAGGTCTTATGTGCCTTGCGTCCGGCTTCATCGTTTTCGCAGTTGCTAAGGCATACGATATGTTCAAGGCTTAAATCTGAGCATTGTTTCCTCAGACGGATACATAAAGCCCGTCCCGTGACAAGGAAGTCACGAAGAAGGTTTCCAAAGGTGCGCAAGGATGCACACATAAAAGAAACCTTCGAGGGAATGTATGAAAGGAGCTGACGGAAATTGATTGAATGGGAGACGGTAGAACAATGGGTGCGGGATTGGCTCGATTCCATTAACTACACATTCTACAACGCGGTCAAGGCATTGACCGTATCGCCCTTTGACAGCAGCATAAGCGTTATTGATACCGCAATGTCAGCTATCGAGGGTGTGGCGTTAGTTCTTGTCACCATGTTCTTCTTCATCGAGCTGTGCAATGAAGCAATGCTGCTGAAAATTCAGAGCTACGAACAGGTATTCAAGCTCGTTTTCAAGTTCGTTATGGCAAAGGTCATAGTAGAAAACGCGCGCGGTATCATGGGAATTATCTATAATGGCTTCAATTCGATTGCCGTGAGTCTTACGCAGGATAATTACGGCTTCCTATCGAAGTTTACGACGGACGCTGTGATACAACAGCCTGCAGATGCCGGATTCCTTAATCTGAACTATCTGTTCAAGTACATTGAAACGATGCCGACATTCTTCATTCTTATGGGCGCTTGCTGGGTAATAAACCTTATACTTCTTGGCAGACTTTTCGAGATAATCGTATATACCGTGATCTCCCCGATACCGCTGGCAACATTTGCGGCGGAAGGCTGGCACGACAGCGCAAAGGCTTTCATAAAGAGCTATGCGGCGGTCTGCATACAGGGACTTGTGGTAGTAGTTATGTTCTACGCCTTTTCACAGGTAGCCGACCTTCTCGGCGGCACGGACAGTATGGGTATAACGATAACAGCATTGGCGCTGGCGCTCGGTGTGGCAAAGAGCGGACAATGGGCAAGACAAGCGGTAGGCGCATAACGAGAGGGGTGTGCCTATGAAAATAACACAGGAAGATCTGTACCCTCTCACATTTATCATAAGCGGGCTGTTGGGGCTCGGCTATACGATCTACAAAATCATAGAGTGGACAACAGGAGGTTGATAACATGAGAAAGATAATAACAATAATCATCGCGGCGGTGGGTGTTGCCGCAGCAGTAACAGGTACAGTGTTCGCAGTTCGCGCAGCGGTTCTCAGAAAGAGAGCCGACGCCGCTGCATCCGAGTCCGGAGGTGGATATGATGAGTACACGGAATGACAGTCGCCCGGATACAGATATTTACGAGAGCCTGATGAAAGATTATGCGGAACAGATACTCTCCGGCAAGACGAAATATGTGTACAGCCTGACTGATGTTCTGCATATTCAGCGATATGATCCGGCGATACGGGTATTGTACGATGCCGAGAAACAGGCATACAAAATGAGCCTTAACAATTAAAAATACGGAGGATTTTAAAATGAATTTACACAATGACCTTATGAAAGCGAAGATCGAGCACAACTGCTCACAGTGCAGCTACAAGTGCGGCAAATGCGCCGCTTGCGAGGATTTTGTGCCGAACGATATGTGGGACTTCATGGAGTATGTGACAGATGCTCTGATGGAAACGGTCATACCGAGCAAGGACAAGAAGCTCAAGCGCCGTCCGGTAAAAAGCAAGATACCGTATGACGATAAGATCCCGGCGCTGGATTACTACTATGTTGCGCTTGTGAATGATACGCTTTCTGAGATTCGCAGAGGTCACATTGCGTACATATTCAATTTAGAACAGCTTCGTGATGTTATGTGCTTCGAGCCGGGAGTTCGTGTAACATACATACCCGAAGCAGAATCATATAGCGTAAGGCTCAAATAAACAGACAAGGGGTGTTTCCAATGGTTATGGGCTGCATAGTTCTCGCTGTGCTGAGTGCCGGGATATTAAGCGGTTTCAGCATATCGAGGGCTGTCACAAAATATGAAAAGCTCCATGAGGGCGAGGAATGGGGGATATGACTATGTTTGAAAATTATCATTTTCAAACTGTCACTTCGATGCTCCCGTTTGGAGCAAACGGGTTTTGCTGCGCAAAACCGCATCAAAGTGAAAGGAGGCGCACCCCTTCGGGGTGCAGGTCAAAAAATGATTGAGATACGCATACCGAAGGAGATCAAAAACTACCGCGAAAAGCTGTTCTTCGGTCTGACGCTGCGGCAATGTATATGTGCCGGTGTAGCGCTGCTTATATGTGTTCCGCTGTATATCTTCGGCAGGAATTTCATACCGCAGGAAATGGTATCATGGCTTGTGATACTGATAGCCGCGCCGCTCATGCTTGCAGGTTTTTTCAAGTACAATGATATGTTCTTTGAACAGTTCGCGGTCGAGTTTTTCTACTTTTATTTCTTTCCGCAGAAAAGGGTCTATTCCTATGAGCCCGTGTTTGCTGATCTCCGCAAGAAATATATAGCGGAGGAATTGCAGACGGAGATTGCTGCAAAGGAAGAAAAATCGGTAATAAAAAGACTTTCAAAGAAGCTCTGGAGAGCGCGCTAAATGCGGTCTCGGAAAGGAAATGTTGAATGGAGAAGAATACAATACCGGTTGTTTCAAGCCCGGTTTCCGCTCCTGCTGAAACAGAGATACACAGCACAGCGGCAAGGACGCTTAAGACCGTTACTACTGCGGGATCGAGCGCTGAAACGACCACTATAATAACGGAGGTACATAATGAAGTCGCGGAAGAACAGCGAGCTGAAAAAAGCTCTTTTTCGGGGAAGGAAGAACCTGTCACCGCAGGAACAGAAGCAGATGACGGTGAAGCCGTGCGAACCGAAGCAGCGGTTCCGTCCGATACGCAGGAGTGGTATCTGACAGATGCTACGGAAGATGTGACAGAGGCGGTTGTTGAAACTGTTGTTTCAGATACTTCAACATCAGCGGAAACGACGCTGTCGGTGTCTGATACCGAGTCGATCACGGAGACCGGGACTGCAACAGAAGTCGCAGACGAAACGATAGTTTCCGAGGATAACGGTGCTGTCGGCGGTGCTGCGTTTCTGTTGGTCGGTGCTTTGGGCGCGGCTGCGGCGGCTGGGGCGTTCATGCATTTCAAGAAGAAAAAGTCTCCCGATGAAGCTGATGAGGGATTGTCTGCGAAGGAGCGCGACGCGGCACGACTGAATAAGGGCAAAAAGAAAAAGTCCAAAAAGAAGGTCGTTAAGAAAAAGCGCACGGTTCCGCGCACTACGCAGAAAACTATCCCGTATCTCCATGTCTGCGATGATTACATCTTCCTTGTTGACGAAAACAAGTACAGCAAAACTTATAAATTTGAAGATGTGAACTACGCTATCGCAAAGCAGGAGGAACAGGAGGGTATCTTCCTCGGCTATTGTTCGGTGCTCAACAGCTTCGACACCAATGCCGAAATACAGATAACCGTTCACAATAACCGCGTCAACAAAGCGGATTTCGATGATATGGTTCTGTTAAAACATAAGGGCGACAGCTTCGACCACTACATTGATGTATATAACAAAATGCTGGTCGAGAAGATGGAGCAGGGACAGAACGGTATCATCAGAAACAAGTATCTGACGGTTTCGGTGCAGGCGGCTGATCTCGAAAGTGCAAGGGCAAAGTTCAACACTATCGACATCGACCTCTACAACGCTTTCAAGAAGATAGGCTCAATTGTTACTCCGCTGACTTCAAATGAGCGCGTGGTGATGTTAAAGGATATTTTCAGAAACGTTGACGAAAAGATACCGGTTTTCAATCAGGACGACTTCACGCGCGGCTCGGAAAGAGCTTACTGCTGCCCCGACTATTTTGAGTTCAAAAAGGACTATTTCATGTGGGGTGACAAGTACGCGAGAACGATGTTCATCAAGGATTTGCCTGCAAGCCTGAAAGATACGCTGCTGACGGATATTACGAATACGAACCTTGACGTTATGGTTTCAGTGAATATCGCTCCGGTTGACCCGTACAAGGCTCTCAAAATCGTAAATCATCAGCTCACCTCAATGCGCGCAAACAAGCTGCAGGCGGAGAAAAAAGCGATACAGTCCGGCTACACCTCGGACGTTATCAACGAAGATCTGAAACATTCGCTGGTCGAAGCGGAGGAGCTGCTTGACGACCTGCGCTCAAAGAATCAGAAGATGTTTCTGAATAACATCATCATAATGGTCACGGGTAAGGACTTTGACGAGCTCGAAAACAATACCGAAGCTGTTGAGGGCGTTATCCGTAAGCATATCTGCTCGGTATCGACGCTGAAATTTCAGCAGGAAGCCGGTATGCAGTCGGTTCTTCCGCTCGGCAACTGTACGTTGAAGCTGCGGCGCACAATGACTACCGAAAGTACAGCGGTATTCCTGCCGTTCTCGGCAAAGGAAATATCGCAGGAAAACGGTATGTACTACGGTCTGAACGCGCTGTCCAATAATCTGATAATATTCAGCAGATTATCGCTGAAAAATCCGAACGGCTTTATTCTCGGCTCACCGGGTTCCGGTAAGTCCTTTGCAGCAAAGCGTGAGATGCTCAATGTGTTCCTTGCGACCGGCGATGACATAATCATCATAGACCCTGAACGCGAGTACACGAACCTTGTCGCGGCGATGAACGGCTCAACGATATATGTCGGTCCGAGCAGCAAAAACTACATCAATCCGCTGGATATGTCAAAAGATTACAGCGACGATGAAAGTCCGCTGGTCATGAAGTCCGATTTTATTCTGTCTTTCTGCGAGTGCCTTGTCGGTAAGCAGGGTTTATCCGCTAAGGAGCGCGGTATCATCGACCGCTGCCTGACAATGACTTACGGAGAGTATGTTCAGAACTTTGACCCGGACAAGCTGCCGACGCTTATGGACTTCTACGAAAACCTTAAAAAGCAGCCGGAAAAAGAAGCGCAGGGACTGGCGCTGTCATTCGAGCTGTATATCAAGGGCAATCTGAATGTGTTTGCACATAAGACAAACATTAACCTTACGAACAGAGTTGTTTCCTTCGATATTAAGGACTTGGGCAAACAGCTTAAAACTATCGGTATGCTGATAGTGCTTGATTACGTCTGGAACAAGATCACCGAGAACCGCGCAAAAGGTAAGCGCACTTGGATATACATGGACGAAGTGTATCTCCTTTTCGCTAACGAGTATTCCGCAAACTTCCTGTTTGAGCTTTACAAGAGAGCAAGAAAGTGGGGCGGTGTGCCGACCGGTATCACGCAGAATGTCGAGGATATGCTTAAATCCGAAACGGCGCGTTCAATGCTTTCAAACACGGACTTCGTGATGATGCTCAATCAGGCGACTTCCGACAGGATACAGCTTGCAAAGCTGCTGAATATCTCGGATAATCTTCTGAACTACGTCACGAACAGCGAAAGCGGGCAGGGGCTCATATGCTGTGGCGGCTCAATAATTCCGTTTAAGGACAAGTTCCCGCACAACGAGTTGTACGACCTGATGACGACGAATTTGTCAGAAATCTCGGAGAATAAAAAGAAAACGGACGGATAAGGAGATGTGATAAATGGGCATTAAGACAAAGATAGAGCGGCAGGAACGTGATATACATTCTCAGAATCGTGTTGTCAACAGTTACGCATCTCAATTAAAATCAAAGGTTATCTCCGATGGACACAGAAAAGCTATTTTGAAGGAAATGCAGCTTGAAATGACCGCTGAACAGTTCCGGAAACCGGTTCGCAGGGTCTATAAGCATAACGCGATACGCAGTTATGATGACCGTGTAGAAAATGACGATAGTTTCGATAATGAAATTCAACCTATATTCAATCCGATACAGACGGGCGGCGAGTTCGTCCGGTCTGTACGGAACAAGGTTGATAACAACTATATTCATTCAGCAAGAAGTAACGGATATATCCATACCGCACAACTACGGTTCACGGGTGAAGCGAAGAAAGTTGTTGATGAAGCCAAAAGCACCGAAACACGGTACAATGAGCAACTGGAAAAGCAGCGGTTCAAGATGATTTTTTCGTCAGAGCAGAAGAAGCAGGAACGGAGAAAACTTGAAGTTCAGCGTCATAGAGCAGAACTTATAGCCACATCGACACCTGCGACAGCTATGCTTGACAGCGATAGAAAATATGATCCCTCGACTGTTGTTGTTGAAACACCGGCAACGGAAATGCTTGCCAGCGACAGAAAATATGATCCCTCGGCTGTTGTTGTGGGATCGCCGGGTAATGATATGCTGGAAAGCTCCGAAAACAAATCTAAACATAAACAGCGCAAGCGTGATAAAAACAGTAACTCCGGCGGCGATAATCTGAAAAATCAGAAATATATCATTGCAAAAGCGGATTCCGATGACTCTGTTGCGATTGAAGCCGTACAGACCGTGACCGCAAGTGTGGCAACTGCCGGACAGATCGGCGGATATATCCGAACAGCGGTCGGCGGTACAGGAAAGGCTGCCGGAAAGATAGCAACAGCGGTTAAGTCCGGACACATCTTTTCTCGAAAAAGCTCTATTAAGGACTTCGGGCATATCGCAACTGCGGTGACAAGCGGTGTAGCAAATGTCGCAAAAGATACCGGGCAGCAGCTCATTCGGACGAAGATAGATAAATCCAAGATCACCGATACCGGCACGGAAACGATAAAACAGGGGCTTACGGAAATACGCTATGCCGATAATGCTCGGAAAGCAGTTCTGAATACGGCTCGCACTACGGTCAAAGCTGGCAGAGCGATAAAGAATATGCCGCGCGATACCAAACGGCAGATGAAAAATATCAAGAAAAATGCCAAAAGAGCCAAAAAGACGGTTCAGAACGTCGGCAAGGTCATAGGAAAAATTCTGACATCACCTGTCGGAAAGTATATATTGCTTGCCGCCGGTATAATTTTTCTGATAATTTTCCTTATAATGCTTATTGTAACAGTTATCGTGGCGCTTGTCAACAGTCTTTTCGGCTGGCTCGGCGATTCGTCCGGCAGCGGTTCACAACGAAACGCGGAGGAGGTCGTTTCGGGATATACTGCTTCGGTAGATGCAAAGATAGATGATATTCGGGAGAGTATTCATCAGATAGTTGACGAGTTCGTATGTGACAGGCGGCAATTCCCACCTTATGAGGAAATAACGGAGCTCAATCAGTTCGGGAATAAGGTACTGAACGACATTGACAGCAACGAGGTCATAGCGATACTGGCGACGCTTCGTTACCGTGATGTTAATACCGATGTGGGAATCAGCGAGATGATGTTCACGGACGCAGAGATCGCAGATGTCATAGAGAGATACTACGACTTCAACTATTACTACACTTATGGTCACTGTGACGGCTGCAAGGAAGGTCACAACGAAGGTGGTTCATTCATCTACTGCGATGTGGATCACGAATGGCTGCACGGGGAGGTCATAAACTATACGCTTGATGATGTTCTCGCAAGCTATGGATTTACCGAGGACGAACGCAATATGTTCGATGTGTTCTACGGACAGGTCACGGCATTTGGGGGTGGTTAAATTTGTTTGATTATTTCAGGTCGAGGAAACACAGCGGCGAGGTATCCGATAAGCGAAAACTGATAAGCAAGATAATAGTCGCGGTCGTGCTGATCGCGGGGTTGGTTATCGGGTTCGTAACGTCCGGCAGCACTGAAACTGAGGTGAACATTGCAGATGTGTTCAGTTTCCGGTTCAGTATCGTGGACGCGATAATAATTGTCGGACTTGTTATCGCATACATCGTTATTCGTATCAGCAGGAGGCGAAACGGTGGAAAATAAGAATGAGAAATACAAGGAGGCTATTAAAAAATGCGACCAGCTCATAGAAAGTACCCGTAGATACCTTGAACATCACAGGAAAAGGCTGCTTTGCTATGAGCGTAAAAAACGCAGGATAGAGAAGCTCATGGATCAGAATCAGGGTACGCGCCTTAATGGTGCTGTAAAGGAGCAGGACATTGATGTTGAAGCGCTTCTCGAAGCTATTAAAAAGGGCGAGCTCGACGGCTTCAAGCGTAAGCCGAATAAGGAAGATACCGCAGATTCAGCGGAGGTATCAGATACAGACAAATCCGATGATACTGCGGTCACGGAAAATACAACAAATACAGAAAACAATGAAAATACGGAGGAAAAAGAACATGGGAATAGTAAGCATAAAGAAGATACAGGAAGCACTGGTTGATTTCTGCCAGTATCAGACAGGATATGTCGCAACGGAGAGAGAAGTCCGCAAGCTGCTTGAATCGGCATTTGCAGCGGCAGATTATACAAGAAAGGTGAGTCTTATCACACACGAGATCAGCAGCTATGCCGTTGAGCTTGACGGTGAGGACGAGATGGAGTTCTGGAACGATGAAGCGTTCGATGCTTCGCTTGTAAGCGAGGACGGCGTTATTCTCGGAACATTTCTCGAAGAACCGCTCGGCGGTTCCGTTGGCGGTGAGGTAACGGTATCAAAGGGCTATCAGGTCGTGTACGACTGCACTGACGATAAGATAATGCTGCTGTATGTGGTAAGCACGGAGAGTACGGACGGTATGACAACATATTACAGAGTTGAGACCGAGGAATTTGAGGATTTCAGTCTTTACGGTTTCATCGTAAGTGTTGCTATGCAGACCTGCATGAACCTTGTGTGAGGAGGGATAGCAATGAGTGTGCTGATTATAGCGGAAAAACCTTCGGTAAGCGCTTCTCTGGCTTACTGCGTGGGTGCAGTTAATGCCGTTGAGTACGGAAATACATTCTACCGCGAGGGCAACGGATATATAGTCGCAAACGCGCTCGGTCATCTGATCGGGATAGGTATGCCGGAGGATTACGGCTGGGAGAAGTGGGAGCTTGAAACGCTCCCGCTTATCCCAGACAAGTTCAGAATGATACCGATAAAGGGTTACGGCGGACAGCTCAAAATGCTGAAGGAGCTGTTTGCTCGTGATGATGTAACGGAGATAATAAACGCCTGTGATGCCGGACGCGAGGGCGAGTGCATTTTCAGGTATATATACAATTATTTCGGCTGCAAAAAGCCGGTGAAAAGGCTTTGGATAAGCTCTCTTACGGACGAGAGCATAAAGCACGGAATGAAGCACCTGCTTAAAGGCGAGGACAAGGCGGCTCTTTATGAAGCCGGATATACCCGTGCAAAAGCTGACTGGATCCTCGGAATGTCGCTGTCCCGTCTTTATAGTATCGTGAATAACGATACTCACAAGGTCGGCAGGGTCAAAACTCCGGTGCTGAATATTATAGCAAGCCGCGATGAAGAAATAGAGAACTTCACTAAAAAGCCAATTTATAGGGTAATTCTCGAAAATGGTGCGGAGTACGAAAAGACTTTTGATACCAAAGACGCGGCGCAGGCTGTTGTCAACAAGTGTATGGGAGGCACGGTGGTCGTAACCTCGGTCAAGATAGACCATAAGACCGAGAACAGACCGCTCCTGCATAACCTTACATCTTTGCAGCGCGAAGCCAACGACATCTACGGTATCACGGCGGCGGATACGCTGAAAGCCGCGCAGTCGCTCTATGAGAAGAAGCTGCTTACATATCCGCGCACGGACAGCAGTTATCTGTCTGATGATATGATACCGCTGGTGGAGAGCATCGTCAAGTGCCTTTCCGATTATGACGCGGAGCGCATACAGATTTTGCAGGAGCAGGGGCTTAACATCGACAAGCGCGTCATAGACAACAGCAAAATATCCGATCATCACGCGCTTATTCCGACAAACCTTATCGGCAGGCTGCATGACACGGAACTGTCAGAAAATGAAAAACGCATAATTGAGCTTGTAATAAACAGGTTCCTGTGTGCGCTTGATAAGCCGTATGAGTATGACGAAACGAGGTATGAGTTTACCGTAAACGGCGAGGTATTCAGACTTTTGCAGAAAACACCTACGGTTCTCGGCTGGCGCAGATATGTGAATAAGGGCGGTGCGGAGGAATCGGAGAATGTTCCGAAGTATGCCGTAAGCTGTCGCTTTACCGCTGATAACATTTCTATCGTTGAGGGCGAGACTACTCCACCGAAGCGTTTTACGGAGAGTACGCTGTTATGGGTAATGGAGAATATCGACAGGCTTATTGAGGACAAGGCACTGAAAGGATACGTCAAGGAACGTGGGCTTGGAACGCCAGCGACAAGAGCTGCAATTATCGAGGAGCTGATCGCGGCGGGATATGTCCGCAGGGATAAGAAGCTGCTTATTTCTACCAATTACGGCAGGGAGTTCGTCAAGTCACTTCCCGAAGCGGTCAAATCTCCCGACCTTACGGCGCATTGGGAGCTGATGCTGGGTGATATTGAGAAAGGCAAGGCAGACCCGAATGTGCTGCTTGATGAGATCGTTGAGATAATTCGCAATACCATAGACTGCGAAAAAGCGGTCAAGGAACGTGTTCCGGTAACACGCAAGCATGAGCTGGGCAAATGTCCGCGCTGTGGCGCTCCGATATATGAGAGCGCAAAGACCTATTATTGCAGCGCCGGACGCGATAAATGTGGTTTCTTCCTTTTCAAGAACGATAAGCGCATAGGTCGTGCTTTTACCGCCGAAGAGCTCACGGAGCTGCTTGTGAACGGCAGAGCCACATTCAATAACTGCATTTCCTCAAAGGGAAACAAGTACAGCGCGGTGTTCTCGCTCGAAGAAAAGAACGGATATGTAAATCTGAAACTGGAGGAGTTCATCGGGGATAGGAAAGGAAAAAAGGATACACCTTAAATGGGCGTATCCCGATGGTTGAATAAAAGTAATGTTCAATCCTTTTTAATATCTTCGATGATGACATCAATAAGGTCAATGCCGAACAAAATGCGACAAAAGTCGCGGCGACCGTCTATAACACGGTAAATCCTGATCGTATCCTCTTCAAGTTTGTAAAAGATGTAATAGTTTTCACAAACGAGAAAGAGATAATCGGTATCAACGGATATATACCCGGAAAGCTCGCGCCCGATATATGGAGTCTGTTTCAGGCTCTTGTATGAATCTTTTATCATATTTGCAATGCGATTGGCGGCTTTGGGATTGCTCAATTCATCGCGTATATATTTCTTTATTTCGCCAATGTCATTTATGGCTTCCGGAGATACTGCCAACTTCATCATAGTTCATCAATAAGTCTGTCGGCATCTTCTTCGGAAAGCCAACCGCGTTTTCTTGCGGACGCTTCGCCTTTTGCAAGCTCGGAAAGGAGTTTAATGGTTGCGCGCTGTTTGTCATATTCTTTCATATCCACGATAGCATAAAGACCCTTGCCGTTTTTTGTGAGAAAAACGGGAGAATCAACAGTTATCTCGCTGAGTACATCGTTATAGTTCCGGAGATCGGAAACGGGACGGATATTCGGCATAAGATCAGCTCCTTTGCTGCAATATTTGTTGTAATAATTGTAGCATAATTTTAAGTAAAAGTCAATACATTTTCAGATAAATATACGAAATGGGGGTAGGAAATTGAGCAGATACAATACCGTCCTTTACAACTGGACGGAAATAACAAACCGTCTGATGAAGAACAAGCAGGAGCTCGCGCAGTTTCTGCGATTCTCGGCGGGAATGTACAAGCAGTCATTTTCGGACGCGGCTCTGATATATTATCAGAACCCGAACGCAACAAAGGTCGCAACGCTCGAAACATGGAACAGGCTCGGAAGGGTCGTGAACAGAGGCGAGCACAGTATTTCCGTGTTTGGCGAGGGTACATCCGCAAGGCATTTGTTCGATATTACGCAGACGAACGGTAAGAAGATACCCGACCTCTGGAAGATAACCGAGGATATTGCCGGGGATATTACCGAAGTCATAAACGACAAGTACGGGAAGGACTGTAAAAACATTCAGGAGACCATTGCGACCATATCCGTTGACAGTATCAAGGGCAGACTTGACGATGTGCAGTATGCAACGGAACAGATGAAGCTGTCACAGGAACAGGTCGCGGAATATCAGAAGTCGCTCGTTTCGGCAGTGCGCTTTGTGGTCTCCAACCGCTGCGAGATCGAGGGCGGTATGAAGCTGTCGGGCGGGATAAATCTTGTCGCTGCGGATATGTTCAAGGATACCCGTGACCTTATCCGTTTTTGCGACATTGTTCAGCGCTCGGCAAAGGACGCATTGCTTGAAATAGAGCATGAGATCGTACAAATTCAGAAAAGAAAGAGGGAACAAACCTATGAGCGAGAAAATGAACCCGACAGGTCAGATCCTGTCAGAAACGGAGTACACACGCAGTCCGCAGATCGCGGCTCTGCTGAAAAGACCGATAGGTCGGTGGGGCAGAATGTGGCAGGAGTGGGTACTGCTGGAGTACCCGTCGGAAGTACAGATATACATAATGGAGGGCAAGTGGCAGCTGATACCGCGACAGATAGACGAAGAAGCGGAGACACGGTTTCAGCAGCTCGACCGGCTGTACAGAGCGGAAAATCCCCGTCCGATGACTTTTCAGGAAATTCGGGAGTGGGAGAAAATGCGCCTGCTGACAGTAGAACATCAGGTGATGAAGGAAGTCGTATTTCAGTTGAGAATGTAACTCCCGATATTCTGAAAAAGATGAGGCTGGACGCGGATTTTAACCGCAGTCTCGATAATTACGAGATCGCGGGCTGGGCGTTCGGTGACTCGGAGGGTATGAAGATTACTCCAATTGAGTTTTTCAACCGCTTTATTGCTGACCGTTATTCCGTGATACAGCAGCAGGAAATTCGTAATATTATGGAAGCCGCTATACGCAACGAAAAGCGGCTGAAGGAGCAGGAACAGCAGACCGAGAAAAAACCGGAGCCGGTTCCCGATGAACAGGCAGAAACCGCTGATGTTCCGCAGAAAGAAGCTGAAACACCGGAATCCGAATACACGGACGAGGAGGAACCTACGGAATCCGAGCCGGTCATAATCAATAACAGCTATATTGATACCGGACTTCTGCCGCCTATGACGGACGAGTTCCTTATAAATGCGCTAATAAAGAATGACAGGTTTTTCAAGGTCAAAAAAGACGAGATCGCGGCTTTCTTCGCTGAAAATCCTGAAGCCGAAAAGCGCGCGGAGTTTATGAAAACAGCGATAAATCCCGATTACAGCGAGCTTGACATAGGCAGCGCCCGTGTCGGCTACAAGACATTTGATAACGGTCTGAATGTCTGGGAGGGGAGCTACCTTTCCCGTACAAAAGAATCCGGTCTTAGCTGGGACTTGGTGCAGTCGCTTACCGCGTCCCTTATTGAAAAGGGCGAGTACCTTGATCCCGAAAGAACGCAGGATAAAAAGCCGTCGCGCTCGTCTGCAAGCCGTTCGGACAGCAATACGCTTATAATTTATTCTTTTCATTCTGATGAAACAGAGGATAAAATATATGCAAGCTGTGAGGTGGGCGGCAGAAAGTTTGAAGCGGAGGTCGAGCGCACCGAGGACGATGTTGCATACATCATGGACGGGCAGAAGCCTTACAAGCTGAACGATTATCAGACATACGATCTGGAGCAGTTTGAGCTTTACCGTTCGCCTATCGTTCACGATAAAAACGGTTATTATGCCGATGATCTTGACGAGGGCGACAATATCCGTCTTGACGGGGAGATGTGGAAGGTTGAGAAAAAGACCGACAATATGATACATCTTTCCCGTGAGACAGATAAGGGCATACTGGACAAGCACATCTATGATAACTGGCAGGAAGCCTTGACGCAGCAGGGATTTGAGTATATCCCCGAAAAAGCTCCGGTCATTGATGTTCCACCGCCTGCAAAGAAAAAGCAGACTGCAAGGAAGTCTGAACCTGCGCCCGTGTCCGGAGGCGAACAGCTTTCGTTCTTTGGTGAGCCTGTGGATATAGCAGCACCGGCGAAGCCGAAAAAGCGTGATAAGCTGCGCCTTATATATCCTGCAACAAATGTAACGCAGGATATGATCGACTATGCGTTAAGGGGTGGCAGCGGAAAGCCGCAGAGCCTTGAACGTATCGCGTATCAG
>JAGBMA010000008.1 GCA_017635095.1 Ruminiclostridium sp.
ATATGCTCGCCATTGATGATCTGATTCTGCTTCATCAGAAGTCCGGTCATATCCTTCACGCCTGCCGCAAAACAGATATTCCGAGTCTCGCGCTCAAAGTCCCTCTGTATCATTTGGAATATTTCGCCGAGAGTGCGCTCCCTCGGCTGTGCTTCGAGATAGGCATTTATGCGGTTAATGAGTTCTTCTTCGGAATATCCAACGCCGAGCTTGTGAAGTCTGACCGCTCGCTGCTGCCCGGGTGCTTTTATGGAAATATACATTCCGCGCCGGACTGCATACCCGTGAGCTTCCATGATTTTTAACAACTCGTCTAAATCTTTGGCAAGCGGAATCTGACTGTCGATGTATTCAGCGAGGCGAGCCTTCCACGACGTACCCTGCTTTCTATGCTTCCATTCACCGTAAGAATAGTTATTGCCTTTTTCATAATCGAACTTCAACATAATCGGCATGATGCCGCGCTCAATGCAGATGTCGTCAGACAATTTGCGGGTGCGGAGTATCTCCGAAAGGTTGTTATTCAACTTCTTGCCGTCAAGGGTGTAGCAGCAGACGCAGATGCGATTATGCAGGTGCGCTTTGTCAAGGTGCGTAGTGATAACTGCCTGAGTCTTGTCACCATAGAGCCGGCGCACAAGTTCCATTCCGATCTCGTGTACCTGCTCCGGCGTAACCTTGTCGTCGGGTGAGAATGACTGAATGATGTGTATCGCCTTGACAGTCCCGTTTCCGGTTTTTGGCTTGGGAGCATTGAACTTGTGTCCGCTGTAATGCTCATAAACTGCTTTCATGTTCATATAGGCTAAGTGTGCGTCGGTGAAGCAGTTCATTGAGTCCGCATACAGAAGTTCTTCGGTTTTATCCGGATTTAAGATGTACCTCAGAGTGTTCCCCACTGCCCAGTGGATAGAAACGAACTTACAATACGGCAAATCTCTTTCACCCCCAATTCAAGTTTTTCAATATCCTCAGCATAGATGCTGTTTATTTCGTTCGCCTTGCGGGCAAGCTGGTTCACGTTGTTGCCCACGGCGTTTATAGCCTTAACGACGGAACCGGCAGCTTCCATGTCGCAGTACGAGATGCACTTATCAACCGAAACTCTCTTTATGTACGTACCGGTCTTCATGTGCATCTTAGCAGCACGGCGCTCGACCTCCTCCCATTCGTCAAGGTCGTATGTGACTTTCTTCTCTTTAACCTGCTTATACTTTCTCATTTGTTTTTCCTCCTCTTGTTATTTCATTGTTTACGGTGCAGATTTGATTTTTCAAATTTCAGCAGTGATAAGGGCGAAGGGTTCCCTTATCGGAAAGCGGCGACTGCGAAGCAGTCCGCGTCGGGATAGTGTGTGCGTTTTTGGGTTGCTCCCAAAAAAGAATGCACCACTATCTACGCTTGCTACGATGAGAAAATTCAATAATATGCACCACTTTTTTTGACACTGTTTTTTCGATTGACGTATTTCTTCCGCGAGCTGCTGCACGCGGCTTCTCCGTTGACCGACCATTCTCCGGTGGCAAGGTACTGTTCAGATTTTTTGCAGGGTGGAGGAGCTGACGGCAATCCGAACGCTGGGTATCGGGGTATGGGGTAACGGGAAATGAGTTTATATGCTTGCGTCCGTGAGAGTTGGACTGCGGCTCTTGGGAATAATTACGGTTGACATAGATAAACCTCCTTTAGCGAGAAATGTATCCGACAGACCGATATGTTATAATGGCGGGTTAGTCGTTCCGGCGGCGAGATGCTGTTTAGACTTCCGGCAGGGTGGTGTGACTGACAGAAATCCGAACACCGGGTATCGAAGTATAGTATAATGGAAAATGGTTTTATATGTCTGCGTCTGTGAGAGTTTGACTGCGGCTCTTGGGAATAAGTGCGGCTGACATAGATAAACATCCTTTGGCGATAAATGTATCAGACTGACCGATATGCTATAATGGCGGGTTAGGCGTTCCGGCAGCGATGTGCTGTTCAGATTTCTGGTCGGGTGGCGAAGCTGACGGAAAATCGAACGCTGGGTATCGGAGTATGGGTAAAGATAATTTGCAACTTTCAAATATATAGGACATTTGAGGGTAGGTTTGGCAAGCCCCTGAATTGCATTTTTGTGAAAACTGCCCTAAAGAAAAAAGAACGCAAACCCGTGCTTGTGGATTTTGCGGGCAATGGGATTTGGTGCTGCAAGCACGCTCTTATCCTTCTTCGGCTTAATTGCCCCACATCGCAGTCGGCAAGCCTGCTCAAGGGGAGGCTCCAAAAATATTTTTCCAAAAGCAATAGAGAAAAATATTTTTGGATACCCTTGACAGGTGCAGGCGAGCTGCGATATAATAGGAAAGCCGAAGTGAGAGATGTACAGACCTCTCGGTTTATTTGACTTCCGAACTTCTGCTGATATTCCCCGAAACGTAGTCAAGCAGGGCTGCCTTGTTTATGAGAATCTTGCTGCTCCTGCCCGTGCCGGTACGAATGCTCGGAATGATACCTTGAACAGCAAGCTGGCGGACGGTATGTTCCGATAAGCCTTTGACAAGCTCTGTACACTCTTTAAGCGTGAGAAGCTCCGGCGGGTTATTGGTTTCGGGTACGGTGAGCGTGGGAGGCGCGTCATCGGCGTGAAGCTCGCGCTCCAGCCATTCTGTAATTTTTTGTTATCATCATTGCTTTCTCTCTTGCTGTCATTTTGTGACCTCCTTAAATTTCATTGTTTGTTGTGGCTCCGACTGCTGCGCCACTCCGCTACGGCGAACACGGAGAAGCATTGGCGCATAATGCCCCTCATATATCTAGCCTTTTCAGAGCCGGTTTTGTTCCATGTTTTTCTGAATTTCGTAGGTGCGCATAATTGAGAACACGCGCAGCGGCAATGCACTTGGAAAATCTGCACACGAACGCGCTGGGATATGGATTCCTGCGCCGCCGGTTTGTAAAGTCATTGGTATCACTTCCTTTCTTGGGCTGCGGCAGATATTACTGGAATGTATCGGACTGCCGGGTTTATGATTTGTTCTATTGCTCATGCTCGTCACCAGGCAACAGCTTTGGGAGGACAGCCGGTTGTCGGTAACGAATATGATCTCGAAAAATCCTCTTCATAAATGGGGACTTTTTTTCGGCAAATTATCGGGTATCCGGAACAAAAAGTTGATGTAAATGAAGCAAGTTTGTTAAATTTGCACATTTTATAAAAATCCATTTGTGTATTTTTTCAAGGCATTATTAGTTCCTTCATAAGTGGGGAAATTTTTGCGCCTGATTTGGGGCAAAATCGCGTAATCATCGCGGATTTTGTAAAAAAGTCTGAAATATCATATAATTGCACAAAATATGAGATTTTACTTGTGCATTTTGTCTGTCATCTGTGTTGCTGCTGCAAGCCCCTCTATAATAAGGGAACTTTTTCCTCGAAAATGTAAGGGTAAAATGTGCCATTTTCGCTGCTTTTGCGAAAAAAGTCTGAAATTTTGTATATCTGCATAAAATCAGGCAGCTCACTTGTGCAGTTTGTCTGTCATCTTTATTGCTGTTGCAATACCCTCCATGATAAAGGACATTTCTTTCGAAAATGTAAAGGTAAAATACGCCATTTTTGCGGCTTTTTTGAAAAATATCTGATATTTCATATACCTGCATAAAATCCGGCGGCTCACTTGTGCATTTTGCGAATAACCTGCTGAGTGCTATCAAGTTCTCTCATATATAAGGAAATTTTTTTGCCGATTTTAAAGGGTAATTTGAAAATAATCAGTGATGTTATCGCATTTTCGTCTATCCTGCACATAACGGGGACGCATTTCCGGAAGTCAGATATCATTTTTGCTGAGTGAAAAAAGTCTCCCCATAAGATACTACAAAAATCGCGTTTTTTGAAAGGCTGTTTTTCGCATTTTTCAAAACTTTGTAACATCTCATAAAATCTTCAGTCCCCGCTTGTAATCATTGCACCAAACTCCCGTTAGCATTAAAGTCATCAGCCACTCGACCCGAAACAGGGTGGGTCGCGGCTGCGGTATCAAAAGCCTTTTTATTCGGTATTAAATGCCCGCAGACTGGTATCATCTCTCTACTTCTATTATACTTTAATATCGTTTCAAACCCTATGACCTTTCTTTTACCAATTTTTTACCAAATCGGCGAAACTTTGTTAAAATATAGACGAACAAAGCAAACCGTGAACAAAAATCCTGCGCAAATGTACTGGATTTGACTATTGCCGAATAAAGCCTCTCACCTATATGAAGATTTCAAAGCCGAATTTACAGTAGTTTTCATAAAGAAGTATCAAGATTTCCTGCAATTTCGTCGGTCTGCATAAAACGCGAGTCTAAGATAGTGTGTTTTGTCAACAAACAAAAAAGCCCCGACAAGCACCTGACCCAAAGCAAGACTATTGTTAAGATATTACTTTTACAAAAATCAGACAAGAAAAAGCACCCGTAAGCCCGAAGGCTCACGAGTGCGATTGTTTTAATATTAGGTTTTATTTTATCTTGCAGTTTATAAGCTCCGCGCCGCCTGCGTCAAGCGAGAACCCGTTCTGCTTGATAGTGCAGCCGTTTTTCGCTGTTGCATTGAGCGTAAGGTTCGTGAGCTTGAGATTTCCGGTAAGCGTTATAGAGCTGCCGGAGAAGGTCAGCGTATGCCCGCCGCCATCGGCAGTCAGACTCGCATACTTGTTCTTCGTCGGGAGCTTGAACGCCTTGCCGAGGTCAACGTTTCCGAGAAGATCGAGTGAGTAGCTCTCGCCACTCTTGCCTACCTTTGTAATGTCGGTCATTATGTCAGTAAATTCGCAATATGTCGTATCTCCCACCCGCATCTTGAACGCGCGGAGGTAAACCTTACCG
This sequence comes from Ruminiclostridium sp., assembly GCA_017635095.1. Lineage (GTDB taxonomy): Bacteria > Bacillota > Clostridia > Oscillospirales > Ruminococcaceae > Ruminiclostridium_E. The sequence continues at coordinate 4,857 of JAGBMA010000008.1, forward strand.
GACTTGCTGTACAAGCCGTAGCTATACTCACCGTCAGTGACTTCGGGAGAGATTTCCGAAACGTCGAAAACATCGTTGAGGTTAGTCAGCTTTGACTTGAATATCAACTGCCCATCGGTCATCTTGGTGCCTGTCAGCTTGATATTTCCGGTTGCTTTTCCGTTGATCGTGATCGCTTTGAAGCCGCTTGCAAGATAGATAGCTCCGTTGCCGGAAATGCCCTTGCTCAGAGTTATTGCAGCACCCTTAACAACATTCAGAACAGCGTCATCGGAGAGATCGAGCGTATTGACTTTAAGCGTTTTTGTTACAGTAAGCGTTCCTGCAGCATTGACTGCATTAAATCCGGTAACGGTATATGCGCCGACAGCTCCGCTTACGGTAAGAGCTGTCTTTGTGCTGCCTTTGAGCGCAAGTGTGCTGCTGCACGAAACGTCATCGAGCGTCAGATCGCCCTTGCTTGCAGTTATCGTGGCTTTCTTGCCGTCAAGAGCGACTTTTTCGAGTACAAGACCGCCTGCCGCCGCAGTAACCGTGATATTCTGCTTCTTGCCGTTCTTTTCGGCTTTTATTGCAATATCGTAAAGGGTGAGCTTCTGATTTGGCTTGATCGCGGCAGCTCCCGCAAATGTCAGCGTATGTCCGCAGCCGTCTATTGTGATCTCCTTCACGTTCTTCGGGAATTTGAGCTTCATTACTGTCTCGTCGCTGTCAAGTGCAAGCATCACCTTTTCACCGACTGCGTTTTCCAATGCGGCGAAAAGACCTCCCGCCTTGACTTCGATCGCTCCGCAGCGGATACAAACGCCGTTTTCAAACGTATGTCCGAGAGCGGGGACAGTCACGGCAGTACGGCTCTTCTCGTCGCCGCAGACAGAGCATTTCACCACTTCGTCATAACTCCCCGCGTCGCGGCAGGTCGGTTCGACCTCGTTCTCACGGACTGTTTCGTAGCTGTGACCGGCGGTGGGTATCTCCTCGGTGTATGTATCGCCGCAGCGCGAGCAGGTGTAAGTTCTCAAGCCCGCTTCGATGCAGGTCGCCGGTGTTGTGACCTCGGAAATATAGTCGTGACCGAGTGCGGTTGTTGTAAGCGCCGCGAGGGTAGCGGGCGAATTTCCCGCAGCGTCCGTGAACAGCTTGCCGCACCGGCTGCACTTATAATGTGAGGCTGTACCGGAGCTCGTGCAGGTTGCGGGCTTTCCCGAAACAAACGATGTATTGTGACCGAGGGCGGAGATAATGAGGGAAGAATAGCTTACCTGCGTGTAGGTGCTACCGTCATAGGTGTAATATTTGCCGTCGCTGCCTTTATAGTGGGCTGCTGTTCCGGAGGATGTACAGCCCGGAGCCACGCGGGCAACATAAGTGTAAGTGATGATCGGAGACCATTGTGCATAGAGCGTAAGGCTATTGGTGAGCGTCACTTCCGCTTTATCCGCATACGACGCTCCGGTGCCGTTTGACTCGGTATTCCAGCCTGTGAAATTAAAGTCCGTGCGGGTGAATTTATTCGGGTCAAGAGCCGAGGCGGTATTCGGAACTATGTGCATATCAGGCATAGTTCCCGAGCCGCCGTTACTGTCGAACATTACGGCTTTTGTGTCCGTGGGAACAGCCAGTATTGCCGCGCTGCCGGACTTTGCAATGACATAACCAGGGTAGTCGCTGAAGAAGTACGAGATATCGCCCTTGCAGTCGGCAGTTATCGTCCTCGGATTCGATGCTTCGGGATAGTTCACGTGCTTTATGCCTATCTTCGAGCCGTTCGCAGGCAAGCTTTCGACAGTAAAAGTTACGTTTGTGTCATAAATATGAACATTATTTTCTATGTCATCGAGAATATTTCCGGTGATGTTGATCACCGCGCCGTTTGCGATTTTGGTAGTGCTATCTACGGGAACAAATACACCGCCGCCTGCGCCGGTGCTGTGTTTCCGGTAATAGTGCCGCCTTTAATTGTAAATGTGCCGGAATTACACACACCGCCGCCGCAGTTGTTGCCGTTTTCAGTTTTGTTTCCGGATATCGTACCGCCGTTCATTTCAAATGTTCTATGGGACGAGTTATGCACACCGCCGCCAGAGTCTGCTGTGTTTCCGGAGATAGTACCGCTGTTCATTGTAAATGTGCCGTTGTTATCCACACCGCCGCCGTTGCTGTCTGATTTGTTTCCGGAGACAGTGCCGCTTATAAGAGTGAGTGTGCCGTTACTATATATACCGCCGCCGTCCCCGGTCGTCCAGGCGCCGGTTATCCTGCCGGTCTTTGCAGCGGAGTTGTCCTTTATTGTCAGAGTACCTTCGTTATATATAACACTACCGTTTTCTTTCGTCTCAGTCAGATTTCTGTCTATGGTATGTCCGTTGAGGTCGATAGTTATGGTCTTGCCGGACGATATCAAGATTTGCGCCTCGCCGCCAGCCGCGATATAGTCCTTGTCGAGCGTTAAGGTGCCGCCGTATTTTGCGGTGATGAGGTCTTGAAGGGCGGTGAAGTTGTTGTCGGAGCAAGACACTTTACAGCTTGCGGGAACATCTACCGAAAAAGCCGCCCACTGTGCTTCCGTACCGCCATAGGTTATAGATGTGAGGTTTCTACAGCTATCGAAAGCATCCGATGATAAATTCAATATTCCTGCTGGAATAGTAATGCTTTCAAGCCTGTGATTTGAAGAAAAAGCGTAATGTCCAATAATTTTCAGAGTAGAGGGTAATGACACGCTGTATAGTGTGTTATCTAAAGAAGCACTCGACGTTGAAAAAGCATATGCTCCAATCTCAATAAGACCTTCGGGAAGAGTTATGCTCTCTAAATAGTTAAGTGAATAGAAAGCTCTTCTGCCAATATTTTTAATACCTTCGTTGACCACGATATGCTTTATTTCCGGATCCATTGCTCATGGATTTGAGTCATCTAATGACATCATATGCCCCGTGCCGCTTTTTGTGAGAGTATCACCGGACAATACAGCCGTGATGTTGCCGGGGGTGGTTTCACCGAAAAGCCACGGGTCATCCGCCGTGCCGCTGCCCGTGCCGCTCCAAGCCGCCCCCGCCGTGACCGTCAGCCCCGCCATGCACGAGACTATCATGCACAGGGAGAGGAATACGCTTATCAGTTTGTTTGCGGTATGTTTGATTTTATTCTGTCCTTTCCATTATATCAAACGGTGATGACCATTTGTTTGCTATTCTACATTATAGCACATTTTACTGCCCCCAAAAAGAGACTTACAAAATTGTAAGAGTCAAATTTAATTTTTGTGTAAATTTGCAAAATCGGTAGCGCTGATGTTGCCGTTTTTAGGAATAATGCACCATAAGCAATATAAAGCCTGTTGACAAACGGCGGCAGACTAATACTTATAATTCACCGCTTTTCAATTACTTTCAGAAATTCGTCCTTCGGAACGGGCTTCGAGAAGTAATAGCCCTGCAAAAAGTCAACTCCCAGCTCCCGCAGCAGCGCGATGTGCGCTTCGGTCTCGACACCCTCCGTCAGAACCTGGCAGCCGAGGTCGTGTATCATACGGACGCTGTTTTTGAGGATCACAAAGCCGCGCTCGTTCTTTTCGGCACTCCACAGCAGACTTTTATCTATCTTTATGATGTCGAAGTTCAGCGAGAAGATGCCCTCCATATTGGAATAGCCCGTGCCGTAATCGTCCATTGACAGCGAAAATCCCGCCATTTTCAGCCTGTGAGCGACTACTGCGAGCTTTTCATAGTTTTCCGCGCCCACCGACTCGGTTATCTCGAAGTTAATGAGCGAATGGTCGAGCCGGTAGCTATCTACAATGCCCACGATATGCTCGAAGAACCCGGGACGCATACACTGAATGACCGAAAGATTGACGTTTATGCAGTCCATAACGTGCTGTGCAGGAACGCCGCTTGCGAGAAACGCGCAGACCTCGCTCAGCACATAGTCGTCTATCTGCTCGATAACGCCGATCTGCTCCGCCATAGGGATAAACTCCTCCGGCGACACGAAGCCCACCGTGTCGTCGTGCATTCGCACAAGCGCCTCCGCCCCATGAAGCCTGTATTCTTCCATATAATATGTAGGCTGATAATATACCTCGAATTTATGCTCACGGATACACCGCCTGATAGCCCTCTCGACTGCCGCTCGGTGCATGAGCCGCTTGACATCTGTTTTATTCTCTCCCGACGGAATAATGCTGTCGGCAATATATAGCGCGTCCTCGATAGTTGCAATATCCGTCGGAACGGAAGCTCTTATAGGAATTGCGTCAAGAATGTATGATGCTTCTCCCTGCGTCCATATTTCCTTGAAACGGGAGGAAATTTTCCGTGTAAGCTCGTCAAGCTGCTCCTCTGTAAACTTATTGCAGAACAGCACGAATGTTGACGGGTTGGGGTGATATATCTGATAGCGGGGAAGCAGTGTTTTGAAATAATCCGCACATACCGCCGGAACATCAACATTTGCGGAATGTGTCATGCGCTCGATCAGGTGCGCGTTTATCACCTTCACATAGATAAGCGGGACGCTTTCGTGCATTGTAAGGAAGTTATGTATATCCATTTGCATTGCACGGCGGTTATAGACATTTATATCAACATCCAGCCTGTCGTCCTCGCTCTCCACGGCGAGCATAGCCCCCATCATGGCAAGGGCTTCGGCAAACAGCTCACTTTTTATATCAATGTTGATGAACTGTATCACTACGCCCGCCAGAGCGATCGTGAAGAAGTAAGTCATAGCTACCCTGCGACGGTTATTTATCGCTTTCCACGAGAACATTATCTCCACCACCGCTAAGATGAAGTAAAAGCCCGCGGCACCGTAGATCAGGTATTCCGCCCAATTGCGGTGAAACTTCATATTCTCGTCATAATAGAACACTATGTCTAATAGCGGATTGAACAGCGTCAGTACTTCCGTGATGATGAACGGAGCCGCAAGTATCAGCTTCACATAGTTTTTGCGGCGGCGCGAGGTACCGGTCACATTGAGCACCCAATAATACATAACGGGACACAGCGCGGTATGTATCATAAAGTACAGGTTCTGACAGATGATATATATGTGATAGTAGATGTCGGACTCGGGTATATGCGGTTCAGTAACGGCTGACCCGGTACAAGTCAGGGCGTTTACGGCAACTATTGACATCATCAGCAGGAACCAGCGGTTCTGCGGACGATCTGTCCTACGCTGCAGAATTGTGAATACTATTACGGTAATGCTTATCGCAAGTGCGGCGGAATAAAAGGCTATATGGAATTGGTTTCTCAGCTGAAGCATGGCTGACCTCCGGAACTATGGTATTACTATCCCACAATTATAGCACATTTTTTGCCCTCAAAAATGAGACTTACAAAATTGTAAGAGCCAAATTTAATATTTGTATATATGCACAGATTAGTCATCTCGATAGTTGCTATATTTCAGCAATTTCGCACAATCAGCAAACAAAAAAACACCGCTGTCAAGTACAAAACACTTGACAGCGGCGGGAAACCGTGGTATAATAGCTTTAGCAACAGAGCAATGATGTTTGCTCTCTCGAAGTTTTCTTTTGTATGCGTGCATCCTTGCACGCCTTTGGAAAACTTCTTTGAGACATCCTTGTCTCGGAGCAGTATATTAGTGATTAGAGATTAACCACCGTTCCTGTCGAAAGCGCGGTGGTTATCTCTTTTTATTTTCTATGGCTTTTGAGCCAATCAATAAATTTCGATAACAATGCTCCAAGCGATGAAGCATTGAGAGTTACGATATGTATTGCTTCCCCGAGGAGTTCACGCAATACGCTCAATATCTCCACTTCTTATCGCCCTCCTATTACAACAGTCTCCGTCCCGAAAGACGGGAAACTGCCCCTATGGCACGATGCCATACAGAAGGCTCCAAAACGCCGCACGACGCGGCGCTCAAAGAGCCTTCCGGAGAGCCGATATTTACACCTTGCTTTACCTGCGCCACAGCGCCACTATTCCAAGAGTATTATAGCATATCTTGCGTGGAAATGCAACCCCTATGCCCTGTATATGGGCACCGTAAAACGGAAAGCTGTCCCCTCCGAGCCGGTGGAAACAAGCTCAATGGTGCCGTCGTGCAGCTCCACTGTTTCCTTGCATATCGCAAGCCCCAGCCCGCTGCTCTCGCCGGTGGTGTAGCCCTTCTCGAAGATGTGCGGTACAGCCTCGGGCGGTATGCCGCTGCCCGTGTCGGTCACGGTAAAGATCGCACTGCTGCCGTCCTCCCGCAGCTCTGCAGAGATTGTTCCTTTTTCGGTATGGCGGCTTGCGTTTGAGATCAGGTTTATGAGCACCTGCATAAGAAGCTCGGAGTTGCCCTTGACCTTGTGAGTGCACTCGTTTTTTACGGTCAGCGCATTCTCCTTTTTCGCACATACAGGTGTCATTACCGCCGAAATATCATCCAAAAGCGCAACGACATCCACCGCCGTCATTTCCGTGTCCCGCGGCTTGTTGTAGGTGTAGTCCATAAGTCCCGTGACTATCGTGCCGAGCCTGTCTGCTTCGCTGCGTATAGTGTGCAGCCGATCGGTGGTTTTATCGTTCTGCCCGTTCTTTTCCGCCTGCCGCCCGATAAGCTGCGCGTAGCCGGATATTACGGTCAGTGGGGTTTTCAGCTCGTGCGCCACCATCCGCAGGAAATCGCGGTTCATGTCGTTGGTCTGTTCAAGCAGGCGGTTTTTCTGCTTTACTTCCTCCAACGCGAGCATCTGACGCTGTATCCTGCCGTTGATGACGATAGCGAGGAGCATGATACAGATGACCATTGTAAACGGTGTGAGACCATAATAGGTGACGCTCTGAACATAGCCGGTTGAAATGCCCTCGCGGATCAGCATGACAATGAAAATGCTCACGGCGGCGAAGCTGACGATCTCGCCGCGGTCGGGTCTGCGTACTTTTATATAATACCTGCACAGACAGAAAATGCACCACAGCAGGAAGGGCGCGCAGACATAGTAGCATACATGACATAGCGTGACAAGTTCCTTTGTGTCAAGTATCCAGTGTAGCGCGGTCAATATAGTGAAAACTCCCGCGAGCGATAACGGTATCTTCTTTCCGACTGCCTTCGGGAAAAAAGCGCAGAGCAGGATAAGCGCCGACGCAGGTATCAGTGATGTGTCAAGCACACCGAGACGATATTCCCAAAAGAAATCGTAGTTCGGGTTAAGCAAATACTCTGCAAAGAAAAAGTGATTGCGAAGTGCGATCACGAGACAGCATAACGCAAGTGCCGCGTATTCCGCGCTTTTCTGTATTGACGCACACAGCAGGAACCAAAACATAAGAAATATAAGACCGCTCCCGATCAAAATCGACCATACGGCAAGCCCACGCTGATATTCGTCGATATTTTCCGGTGTGGATATGTATGTCGCTTTGATAAAGCCGCCTTCATAATGCACGAAATTTGAATACTGGCATATCAGCTCGATCTCTCCGCTCTCTCCCGAATACATCGGTATCGTCATGTAGCGCACCTTCGGTATGGCTTGCGCCGGGTCAGCCGAAACATAGCCTATATTGCGCACCTCTTCGCCGTTCAGAAATACCCTTGTGCCATAATCCACGGAAAAGCTGCACAGGCTCAGCCACTCATTCGGCTTTGCCAGCAGGCGTAAGCGGTAAGTCCCGAGGTTCATATCCTTACCCGAATTGTCCGGCTGCGGAGCGTTTTCGGGATCGGCAAAGTCCTCAGGAGTATAAAGTGCGCCCGGAAAATAGTCCCAGTTGTTGACCATATTGTAGACCTGTTTATCAAAGTCGTATTCCCGTATATCTGCAAAGCCGCCGTCAAACCATATCTCGGGAATATCCGACGGAAAGCGCCCGGAACACAGCGCGAAAAAGAGAGCCATAACAAGGATCACAATAACAGGGAGAAAGACCTTCTTTATCATACTGCGCCAATTTGTCATGATATGTTGCTCCTTTTTTCGGAATAATCTGAAATAGCTGTCTACATTATATCACAAATTTTCATCAAAAAAACGAAACTTACAAAATTGTAAGAGTCAAATTTCTTCAAGCGCATATCCCTCGCCGCGGTTATAGGTTACTCTGATGCTTGCGTTCGCACTTTCAAGCTTTTTATTCACTCTTGATACCGTGGCGTGGAGCGCGCTGCGGTCATCACCCATAGGTACGCCCCATATTTTACGGTACAATTCATCGGGAGCGATGCAGCCGGTCACATTCTCCGAAACAAACCGCAGGAGCAGAAACTCCTTTTGCGTAAGGAGCAGGTCGTTTTCCCCGTAATAGCCCGTCATGGACAGGGTATCAAGTTTCAGTCCGTCACGGCTCACGAACTGCTTTTTGCGGTTAGCGTCACGAAGTCTCGCTTCTACCCGTGCAAGCAGCACTCCTATATCGTATGGCTTCGGCAGATAGTCGTCGCCCCCGGCACGCAGTCCGTCTATGATCTGACTGTTTTCACCCAGCGCCGATAGAAAGATGATCGGAATGTCGTGCTCCTGCTTTATCTGTCTGCATAGGTCAAGCCCGTCCGCATCGGGCAGCATAATGTCAAGTATTGCAAGATTGACCTCCTGCGACTGCAATACTGACAAGCAGGTCTTGCCGTCCGGTGCTTCAACGACCTCGTAACCCTCCATTATGAGCGACTCGGAGTTTATCTCCATAATGTGAGGATTGTCCTCAACGAGAAGTATTTTGTATGCCATGTGTTTATCTCCTTTTGTACCGATTTATATATTTTACCATAAAACGCCTTAAAACACAATAGTTTTTACCAATTCGCTGTAATTGGCGAGAAAGAAAGACCGGCAGAAAACAATTGTAGCATACTGCCGGTCTTTTTGTTATTCGGCTGTCATTACATCGAGCATAAGCAGAACTCCGAGCTTAAAACCTCTTTCAAAGTCCTGTAATCCCTCGCAGGCTGCTGTAATGTGTGTCGCGTCTGCGTAGCTTTCGAGAAGTTCCTTACAGTCGGGGTATTTAGCAAGTATTTTCTCTCCGAGATGTTCAACCTCGCTCTTGGCTTCGAGGTAGCGTTCCGTGGTGGGTGTCGGCTCTGAGCAGGGGCTGATCTCGCCGTAGTAAAGTTTTTCAAGTATTGATGTCATAATGTTTTCCTCCGTTAGTCAAGGTCGTTTAATGCTGATGATGTTTATAAATCTGCTGTAACCAATCTTTAACTTTGGAAAACTTCTTTATTAACAATTACCTATCAGGCTTGTATTTTTGCGGTGCGCAGCTTGATTGCTGCGCATTTTTGTTTTGTTCTGAATATTACGCGCCGTAGAAAGGACCAAACTATGATAAAGATGAGAAAAGTATTGTCACTTATACTTGTCGGAGTGATAGCGGTAACATCTCTCGTATGCGGAAGCGTAACAGCGGGGGCGCTGGACAAATATGCTGAATTCACAGGAAAATATAATGACAAGGGTCAGTTTGTAATAAATTTATATGTCGGAGAAACACCTTACAGTCAGGAATTAATTAACTCGGCATATGATGCAGCTCGTACCGACCCGAAAACCGATGCAGTGGTCAATGTATGCCTTTTGTCCGATGGAGAAATGTGCTATGGCTTTCTTATATTGGAAGGCAGCGGCAGATATTTTTATCCGGTAGAAATCCCTGAGGAAAAAATAGAAGATAAACTGTCTTTGAGTTCATTTAAAACAATAGGCAACAAGGGTTTGGATATGGAAGTAACTTCACAGTTGATAACAAAAAGAGTAGCTTATCATACATACAAACTTGGCATATCTTATACCGTGGATCCTACTACGGAATCCGGTGCATATTTCATCGAAAAACTTAAGGGATGCACTAAAGGCTACTATGCTTTGCTGGTATCAAGGAGCGAAAAACTCTATACTTTAGACGACAGTTATATTACCTATTCTGAATTCAAGCCCAATATTATTGACGAATATAGCGAACCGGGTCTCGAAGATCACTCCAAAATAAGTATTACTGCCTTGAAGATCGACAATATAGCAGATCAGACATACACAGGTAAAGCGATAACTCCAGATGTAAAATTAAGCGTGAACACCGACTATACCCTCAAAAAAGACAAAGACTACACACTTACCTATAAAAACAACAAGAATATCGGCAAAGCGTCTGTAACAATAAAGATGATAGGCGATTTTACAGGCTCAAAGACGCTGACATTCAATATAGTTCCCAAAACCACCACCCTTAAAGCGAGCAAGACAAGCAGCAAATTCAAACTTTCATGGGGCAAGGTAAGCGGGATAGACGGTTATCAGATTCAGTATTCTCCTGACGGCGGAAGTACATATGAAAATGCAGGAAAATTCTCAGCAAGCAAAAAGTCCTGCTCACTCGCTCTTGATACAAGCCGGAAACAGATTTTCAGAATACGCACATACAAGGTCGTAAAAGGTGTTACCTACTACAGCAAGTGGTCAAAAACAGTGACCGTCAAGAAATAAGAAGAAAAACCCCCGACAGGATATCCTGTCGGGGGTTTGAAGCTTACTTCATGTTGTACTTCTTCTTGAACTTATCTACGCGTCCGCCCGCGTCAACGAGCTTCTGCTTTCCGGTGAAGAAAGGGTGGCACTTGGAGCATATTTCTACTTTGATGTCCTTTTTAGTGGAACGTGTTTCAAATGTAGCTCCGCACGCGCACTTTATTGTTGTAGCTTCGTAATTCGGATGAATTCCTTCTCTCATGCCGTCACCGCCTTTTCGTTTGCAATATTACATCACTGGGGAGCAACCCAGCGACCGTCGTCGATTAAATATTATATCACGTTATCCCCGGTTTGTCAATAGCCGGAACGAATTTTCCGCAGAAAAACCGCCGCAGCCGCCCGGACGAGCTGCTGCACCATTACTGTTTCAGGAGCTCGGAGAAAATGTTTGCGTTGAAGTCGTTCTGTCTCTTTGAGGGCGGGTTCTGAGTGAAGTCGATCTCGTACTCATAGAACTTGCCGGATTTTCCGGTAGTGAGGCTCGTTACCATTATCGAGTAGGTGTGGACATCGGTGCCGCTTACTTCCCATTCGATCTTACGGGTAAGGCTCAGCTCCTTGATCTCGGTCTTTTCGGGGATAAGCGTACCGTCGATATAGTATTTGAGCTCGAACTCACCCTCGACCTTGTTGTTTACGGTGACTGCCATGGTCGCCTGTCTTGACGCGGAAGCATTTTCGCCGGCGATCGTGATCTCGACACGGGTATTCGGCTCTATGACGGTATCGGGGTCGATACCCTGCTTTATTACCGTACCTGCGGCAAGGCTCGAAGTATCGTCGTAGGTTATGGAGAACATGACGTTATTCTCGGTGGCGATCCTTGTGGCGTCCTCAATGGACATTCCCGTGAAATCGGGCATTCTTATCTCCTGCACCGCGGAACCGAGACTTACATAGCAGATGACTGTCGAGCCTTTCTCGACCATTGTTCTTGCGGAGGGGATCGTATTTATTATGCAGTTCCGGGGTACGGTATCGCTGTCGTCATAGACGATCTCGCAGACGAGACCCTGTTTTTCTATGAGCATTTTCGCGTCGTCGGAGCTTCTGCCGGTGTAGTCATCTACCTCAACGAGCTTTCCGCCGAGACTTATCTCGACTGTGATCTCATCAGCCTTGTTTATCTTCGTGCCGGGAGACGGGGTCTGGGAGATGACTTCGTCCTCATCTGCCTTATCATCGTACTTTTCATCGAACACGATGTTGAGCTTCGGGTATTTCATCTCGATCTGGACACGGGTAAGTCCGGAGAAATCCGGCACCTCGACGCTGTCAGGGTCGGCTGTGGTGGTGGTGACAGACGTATCGGCAGGTTTCTTGCCGCCGTTGCAGCCTGCAAAGCACAGGATCATCATAACTGCGGCACATACCGCAAATATCTTTTTCATAACAGTATCTTTTTCCTTTCGTGAAAAAATCATACATATTAAATATATCACATCTTCACGGATTTGTCAATCGGAATATACTGCCATAACAAGAAATATAGCAAGCTCAGACCGGAACGGCGCTTTTCCCGGTATATTTCGACTTTCTCACGAGCGCCGCAAGAAGCGCCATTACCGCCGCACAGCCAAACTCTATCGAGAGCGCCAGCACCACTGTGTTCATGTCGAAAGTCTCTGAGCCCTCGATCATACGGTTCACTCTGATATACCAGTACGTCGGCAGGAACCGCGCGACCGCGAGAACTCCGTCACCGAGCAGGGGCTGTTCCACAAAGACGCCGCACAAAAAGCACATACCGAGCGAAACGACCTGCGTTATGATATTCACCATTGTCGCGGGCGGTTCAAATTCCACTACAAATATCGTAAGCATTGCCGCGAACAGCGAGAATACAAAGCTGTTAAGAACTGCAAGCCAGGCGATACCGCTGTACGTTCCTCCGTTTATGATAAGACCGACGATCATGAACACAAGCCATATACCGATTATATATACCGCGCTCGCCGCAAATATCTGTATTGTGTATGTGCTCTGGTGAATGCCCGAACAGTTCGTGCGGTAGCGGATATCCTTTCTGCCGAGCACAAGAAGCACCGGACACAGCGTGCTCATCACTGCGCCGAGGATTATATACGGAAGAAAACGGAAGAAGAATACCGTGTTTGTATTAACGTCGGGATCCGAGCGGCTGACGAAGGAAGCGATATTGACTTCGGCTTCCTTTGAGAGCACTTCCTCCGCTCTCGATACAGCGTCCATGACGTCATTGCCGCCCGCCAGGAATGCGGAAACGGTGCTGACGTACTCATTAAGCATCTGACCCATGTACACGGTGGAGTAGCTGTCGTGCATCTTCATGCTCACGAAAACACCGTCGGTATCGCCGGAAGCAAGCTTTTCCGCATAGCCATTATTTATGGTAAGCACATAGTCTGCACGCTCGTAATAAAGGGCATCCATAATTACATCGCGGTCGTTCTCAAGTGTCACAAGCTCATTGTCGTTTCCGATGAAGCTGCATAAAGCATGGCTTTCGGGCGAGTCGTCTTCATCGAACACGCATACTTTCAGAGAGACCTGCTCAAACTGAGACACATTATTGTCGGTAAAAGTCATGGCGATCGCGACAAATACAAATACAAAGATATATATGAAAGCTATGAATATCTTCTTTTTCATCACCTTCATAAAAGCATTAAATACTTGCATACTTCTTCCTCCTTGAAAGGATCACGCCAAGTGCATAGAACACAAAGATGTATATAACCATAGAGATCACCTTGACGCTGAAACGCCCGAGATCGCTGTAAAGGTTAAGGCAATAGAAACAATCGGATATTATCGCTACCGGGTTAATGTCATTGAACCACGGCACCGTTTCCGCGATCATACCCTTGATGTTCCCGATCATAAGTCCGCTAAGGAAGCACAGCACCATTGATACCGACATATTTATGGCAAGCTTTGCTTCATGCGGCAGAACGCTTATGGAGCCTACGAAAAATCCCATTGCCACGCCCATGCAGCCGCCGATGACCGACGCAAGATAAACGAGGGGGAGTCTGTCCCCGAAATCGACTTTGAGCACAAAAGCGAGGAAAGTCACGCATATTATCAAGCACACCGCCTGAGCGGCGAAAGAGCCTATGAGCGCCACCGAAAGGCTCACTGACTTCGGCGTGGGCGAACAGTTCTTCCGCGCTCCGAGAGGCGACATATTCGCCTGATTATTTTCGGTTATGTGGAGCCCCGTGATCGAGCCGAATATCGCCACCATTGCGATAAGGTTGTAAAAATACTGGATAAACTGATCGGTATTGCCCCGGGTAACTGGCGTCTCGGTGCAGGCTGAAACATCGTCGGACAGAGCCGAGATCACCGCCTGCAGCTTAGACGGGTCGTTCTTTATGGTGTCCTCGATGATCGTCTCATACACGGTGTACTGCTCAATGAACGCTTTAAGGATAGTCTCCTGCATTCCCTTTCCCGCCACCGTCAGGGTCACTTCATCACCGGCGTAAATTATGCCGGAAACCTCGTCGTTTTCAAGCAGTTCAAGCGCTTCTTCCTCCTCCGCGTATCTCACGTCGAGCAAAGGTGAGTCTTCACCCGACACGGAATCAACAACATTCCGGAACACATCGTTCTCTCCGCTCATCACCACCGCCGCCGGTATCGAAGAAAACAGACTGTTCTCATATATCGACCCGAAAGCGACCTTGAACAATATCCCGAGTACTATCGGAAACAGCATCAGCCAGAGTATAAGATCTTTTGCACGCAGATTCACGATCAGCTCATATTTCAGCTCGTGAAGAAACATCTTTATTCCCCCTTGTCGCGCAGAGCTTTTCCGGTTATTTCAAGGAACACGTCGTTAAGCGTCGGAAGCTCGGAATACACCCGCCCGAAGCTCAGCTCGTTTTCCTGCAGTACGCCGAGAATGCGTATAAGATTATGCTTTCCGCCGGAACAGCACACCGTCAGTTTCGTTCCGTCAAAGTTGGTCTGATATACATGAGGGAGCCCCGCGATCTTAGCCTTTACTTCCTCCGTAAGTCCGATTATCTCTATCGTAACAGTCTCGGTGTTGCGTATCATGCGTTTGAGCTCGTCTTTGGTGCCCTCGGCGATCTTGTGCCCCTTGTCCATTATAGCGATGCGTGTGCATATCTGCTCGACTTCTTCCATGTAATGCGAGGTATAGATGACGGTGGTCCCGCCGCGGTTAAGTTCCTCTATGCCTTCGAGGATACGGTTGCGGCTCTGAGGGTCCACCGCTACCGTAGGCTCGTCAAGTATTATGAGCTTCGGCTTGTGGGCAATACCGCAGGCGATATTGAGACGGCGCAGCAGACCGCCCGAAAGCTTCTTCGGCCGGAATTTCAGGAAATCCTCCAGCCCCACGAACTGCACCGCTTCATTCACATACTGCTTTCTCTGTACCTTATCGGTTATGTACAGACCGCAGAAATAGTCGATGTTCTCATATACGGTGAGCTCGTCGAAAACCGCCACGTTCTGCATTATGATCCCTATGTCCTTCTTGATGTCGTAGGCTGTGGGGTTCATCTTCTTCCCGAATATCTCTATCTCTCCCTTGTCGAACGCAAGGAGCGACAGCAGACAGTTTATCGTGGTGGTCTTTCCCGAGCCGTTCGGTCCGAGCAGCCCGAACACCTCTCCCTCCGATATCCCGATATCGAGATGGTCGAGAGCAACAAGGTCGCCGTAGCGCTTCACAAGGTCGGTTATTTTTACAACTGTATTTTTCATGAGCTTACACCCGCTTTCTTTTTTCACTGCAGCCATTATAACGCATTTTCACCCGGCTGTACAGTGAACAGAGTCACTTCCGCATATGACAAATGTCACTTTCCGGGGACTGTCTTGCAATTTCACGAAAGTTATGATATTATATATCTGACAGATATGACGTCCGCTCACCCTGCACCGGCAGTACAGGCGGACAAAAATGCGGCAAAGGAGAACACGATGCATCGTCTTGTCGAAAAGTTCGCGATACTTCTGATATGCATTACAGCTTTTGCGCAGCAGGATGATCCTGCTGCGCCGGTCATAGCCCTGCTCATATCCGCGGCGGCTTCCGCGGCAGTACAGATCTTTTTCGGAAAGCTTGCAGCATGGATCATCATAGCTGTGTTCTCGGGAGCCTGCGGGGCAATGCCGCTTTTGTTCTGCGCATTGCCGCTGATGTTATATGACGCGCTGTGCGAAAAGAAGTGGTGGCTCGTTGCTCCGGCAGTATCGGTCATCACAGATATCGGCAGTCTCCGTCCCGCTCAGCTCATGACGGCGTTTGTGGGCATGGCGGTGGCGATCATATTGTACCTCCGTATCTCTCAGCTTGAAAATACAGTCGGCGCTCTCCGCTCGCTCCGGGACGAGATAACCGGAAAGAATATGCAGCTGAATGAACAGAACCTGCGGCTCGCTGCCGCACAGGACAACGAAGTGCATATCGCAACGCTCAAAGAACGCAACCGTATCGCCCGCGAGATACACGACAACGTGGGACATCTTCTCACCCGGTCGATACTTCAGACCGGAGCCCTGCAGATAATAAACAAGGACGAAGCGCTCAAAGAACCGCTTTCCGAGCTCAAAAACACACTCGACGGCGCTATGACAAGTATCCGCGCAAGCGTACATGACCTGCACGACGATTCGATAGACCTTAAACGCACCATACGGGAGATGACCGACGGAGTCGGGGGACGGTTCAGCGTGAACATGAACTTCGACGCGGGTGAGCATATCCCCGGCGAGATCAAGCTCTGCGTTGCAGGGATAGTCAGAGAAAGCCTTTCAAACGCGGTAAAACATTCGAACGGCGACAGGATAGAGATCGCTTTCCGTGAGCACCCCGCGTTCTACCAACTCCTCATACAGGATAACGGCACGGAAGATGCCGCGCAGGAGAACACCCGCGGGATAGGCCTGAAAAATATGCAGGACCGCGCGGAAAGCGTAGGCGGACGCATAAACTTTTCCCGCGAAAACGGCGGTTTCCGGATCTTCATGACGATACCAAAGGGAGAATAATGATGGATATAGTGATGATCGACGATGACAGGCTCGTGGCGCTGTCGCTGAAAACGATACTTGAAAGCACCGGGCAGATCAGAGTGACCGCTTCCGGGTCAAGCGGCGCGGAAGCAATAGAGCTGTACCGGCTGCACAAGCCGGACGTTATCCTCATGGATATACGCATGGAGGGCATGAGCGGCATAGACGCGGGACGCGAGATACTTCGGGAATTCCCCGACGCTAAGATACTCTATCTCACCACATTCTCGGACGACGAGTACATAATAAATGCCCTGAGCATGGGCGCAAAGGGCTACATACTAAAACAGGACTTCGAGGTCATAGCCCCCTCACTTGAAGCAGTCATGCGCGGACAAAGCGTTTTCGGCGACAAGATAATCGGAAAGATACCCGAGCTCATGAAGCCGAAGGAAAGGTTCGACTTTGATGCACACGGCATAACCGACAAGGAGCGCAGTATCATAGAGCTTGTGGCTGAGGGGCTTTCCAACAAGGAGATCGCGGGAAAACTTTTTCTCGGAGAAGGGACCGTGCGCAACTACATAAGCTCGCTGCTGGACAAGCTCGGGCTTCGGGACAGGACCCAGCTTGCGGTGTTCTATTATACGGAGATAAAGGGCTGAGCACACCCGGTCTGGCTGCGCTCATCGGCGGAACATACTGCCGGAAGATAATGGCGGTACACATGAATGAAAGGCATTGACAATGACAACATATCTTATGACAGGCTGCGCGGGATTTATCGGCTCCAATATGGTGCTGTATATGCTGAAAAAATATACGGATATAAGGATAGTGAACCTCGACGCTCTTACCTACGCGGGCAACATGGAGAACCTCAAAGAAGCCGCGGACGACGACCGCCACATCTTCGTGCACGGCAATATCTGTGACAGACCCCTCGTGAGCCGGCTCCTGGCGGAATATGACCCAGATGTGGTCATCAATTTCGCCGCCGAGTCCCACGTTGACCGCTCCATTGCAGACCCGATGATATTCGTGAACACAAATGTCTGCGGCACGGTAAACCTGCTCCAATGCTGCAAGGAAGCATGGTATGACCCGGAGCAGAGATCGTGGAAGAAAGGCAGGAAATACCTGCAGGTAAGCACCGACGAGGTGTACGGAGCGCTGGGAGCAGAGGGCTTCTTCACCGAAAAAAGCCCGACAGATCCTCATTCCCCCTACTCGTCCTCCAAAGCTTCCGCCGACCATTTCGTGAAAGCGTTCCACGATACATACGGTATGCCGGTGAACATCACGCGCTGCTCCAACAACTACGGGAGATTCCAGTTCGTGGAAAAGCTTATCCCGCTTATGATATTCAACGCAAAGAACCACAGACCCCTCCCCGTTTACGGCGACGGTATGCAGATACGGGACTGGCTCTATGTCGAGGACCACTGCAAAGCGATAGACATGGTGGCTTCCGGCGGCAGGAGCGGTGAGATCTATAATATCGGCGGTCACAACGAAAGGACAAACATCTTCATCGTAAAGACTGTCATAGATCAGCTCAGCAGACGGCTCGGCGACCCGGAGATAAATGAGGGTCTTATCCGTCACGTCGAGGACAGACCGGGACACGACCGCCGCTACGGCATCGACCCGGGCAAGATCAAAGCCGACCTCGGGTGGTATCCCGAGACTACGTTCGAGGTCGGTATCGTGAAGACGATAGACTGGTACCTCGGCAACCCCGAGTGGACGGAACACGTCACCTCCGGCGCCTATCAGCAGTATTATGCGGAAATGTACGGAAACAGGAAGGAGATCTGAAACCTTAAAAACGACCGTCGGTTCACTGACTGACGGTCGTATTGTTTCTTCCGGGCACTCTCCTCACAGCGGACAAAAAAAGGGCAGGCAAACTGCCCGCCCTTTATCGGTTTTATTACTGATTGATACGGAATCTTGCGACCTGATCCTTGAGCATCTTGGACTGGCCGGAAAGCTCCTCGCAGGAAGCAGCCGTTTCTTCCGCAGTAGCGGAGTTGGTCTGGATAACCTGAGAGATCTGCTCTACGCCGGAGGTTATCTGTCTTATGGACTCGTTCTGCTCCGCGCTTGCAGTCGCTATCTGGGTTATAAGCTCAGCCGTCTCGGAAGACATGGACTTGACTTCCTTCATGGATTCCGCAGTCGAAAGTGCGATCTTGCTGCCCTTGCCCACAGCCTCGATAGACGCGGTGATGAGCGATGTGGTGGAGCTTGCAGCCTCAGCGGACTTGCTTGCGAGGTTTCTTACTTCATCTGCAACTACCGCGAAGCCCTTGCCGGCATCACCTGCACGAGCTGCCTCAACAGCAGCGTTGAGGGCGAGGATATTGGTCTGGAACGCGATATCTTCGATAGTCTTGATGATCTTCTCGATCTCCTGCGATGTGGAGCTTATCTCGTTCATCGCCTGAACCATGTTCTGGATCTCCTGATCCTGTTCGTTTACTCTGTCCTGAGTCTGCTTGGAAAGGTTGCCCGCGTCGGCAGCGTTCTGAGCCGTGGTAGCGATCTGAGTGGATACTTCCGCGATAGTAGCGGAGATCTCTTCGATAGCGGAAGCCTGACGTGTAGTACCGTCTGCGAGGGACTGAGAACCTTCAGCCATCTGGTTGGAGCCTGTGAGGACTTCGTCGGAGGACATATTCATCTTGCTGAGTGTCTCGCCGAGGTCATCTTCTATCTTGAGTATGTTCTTCTCGATTGCTTCAAATACACCGGGGTACTTGACATTGGGTGTTTCTGTGAAGTCGCCGTCAGCCATAGATTGAAGTATTCTGGAGGAATCGCCGACAACATCGTTCATACCGTGTTTAGCGCTGCGGAGGATCTCAACGAACCTACCGATCTCATCATCAGCGAACTTAAATGTAACATTCGTTGTATCGAGCTGACCTGCGAGCATCTCGTTTGCGTACTGCTCTGCTTCCTTGAGAGGAGCGGAAACGCGTTTCATGCAGAAGATGAAGATGAATATTGCGATGCCGACTGCACCGATGATACCGATAACGATAGCCATAATGGTAACAGTGGTGAACTCGTTGTTCGCGTCTGTGGCATCAAAACCTGCAAAGTAAGCTCCGACAACGTTGTTCTGATAATCTGTCATAGGAGAATAATAAACGTAATAAGGCTTATTATTTATAGTAGCAGTACCGGAAAAGTCCTGCTTGCCGCTAATAACGGCCTTCTCGATGTTTTCAGCCATAGCTGTACCAATGAGGTTAGAACCGAGGGTCGTTGCAAATCTTACGTTGCCGCTGAATACAGTAACATCGCAGTCGCTTGCCTTCTTGCAGTCATCGAGGTAACCCTGGGAACTGAGGAGGAATCCTACTATGTAAGCGAAATTGTCACTGCCGATGGTCTTCTGGGAAGCACTCACCACCGCAAGACGATCGCCGCTCTTTACAATTCCCGAAATGTTCTGACCTCTTGCAACGGGGGAGAAATCGAAAGATTCAAGAGCATATTTGTCGGACTTGAAAAGGATATTGCCTGCGGAATCGACCACGCCTCCGAAGAGTTCGGTATGCGAACCGAGGTTATTTGCATAAATGGAAGCCATTCCCGCGGTATCACGCTTTGATACTGCATCGTTGAACGCAGCATCTTCCGAGAATATGATCTCATAAAGACCGAGTGTGGCAAGCTCATCTTCTACCGCGCTTTTGAGAGAGGTCTCACCGATCTTTGCTTTTTCTTTGAGCAAAGTATCGTTGTAGCCCGAGAAAGACGTGAGCGTCGTGACGACAAGCACTGCCACAACCGCGACTATACAGATCGTTGTGACAAAAACTATCTGTGTGCCAAGTTTTTTGAACATTTTCATTCCCTCCGATATTTACTTAATGATAGTCTGCAGTTCAAAGTGCAGAATGAGAATTTGTCACTGCTTGCATCATTTGTTCATAAAAATGACGTTAAGTAACAATTTGATTATAGCAAAACTACAATAATTTGTCAAGTATTTACAATCAAATATTCAAAATTATCTGATTTTGAGAAATATTGTCGTATTTTATACTTTATTCTGCAAACATTTTCCCCTCTCTTGACAAATTACTCCGATTGTCGTAAAATATACACTGTATATATATAATGGAAGGAGGAAAAGCAATGCTCACACGCAGACAGAAACATTCGCTGCGCGGGTTTACCGCCGTACTGTCATGCTGTGCGCTCCTTTCCGCATTCCTGATCTACACCAATATCGCCAATGCCGAACAGCCCGAGCGTGTCGTATTCTCCGAGATCCTCGAAGGTGCAGTCGCCTATTCCGACAGCGAAGACCTGCCCGATGTGACTCTTGCAAGCGAAGAACTCATGGAGACAATGTTCTCCGAAAAATACGCAACATTCACGCTGAGGGACGAGCCGCCCGCCGGTGTGACATACATCTCCCCCTCCACGCTTCCCTATAATGACAGCAGCGAGCTTATCATTGTCCCGGATATAATAGTGACAGAAGCCTCCGACGCGCCGGATATGATCCCCGCAACCCCCAATGAGATCACTCTTCTGTCCGACGAGATCGACTCTCTGCGCACCACCGCGTCGGACACCACGACCTCCGTGCAGACTACGCAGACGACTTCCTCACAGACTACTTCAAAACCTGCAAACACAAGCGTCACTACGCATGACACCACGACACAGCATACCGCAAATTCAGTCCTTGAAACGACTGCTCCCGCAACCTCCCGTACAAACTACACGACCGCTTCTTCGCCGGCAGTGACCACAGCTTCCGCAACTACTGCAAGAACCACTGCCACCGCGGCAAACAGCACAGCCAAGACCACATCGAGAGCACCTATCACAAATGTGGGTGGCGGGACATTTTCAGACGATGACACAATCTATTTGACCATGCTCAAGCTCGTGAACAATGCAAGGCGGGAAGCGGGTGTGAAAGAGCTCTGGTACTCCGCTCGCGTCCATGAAGTCTGCCGGATAAGAGCAAACGAGCTCACCTCCTATTATTCACATCTTCGTCCCGACGGATCGAAATTCAGCACCGCGTTCAGGGACGCCGGAATAACTTACGACAAGTGCGGAGAAAATATAGCGTACGGGCGCAATATGTTCGAGACGCCGGAAGAGGTCTTCAAGGCGTGGATGGAATCCGACTCCCACCGGGAAAACATTCTGACCGCCGATTACGACTGCATGGCATTCGGTCTGAGCGTACTGAAAGTCGGCAATGACACATACTATTACTGGGCACAGGAGTTCGCAAAGTTCTGATGAGCCGGGTGTGACAAAGTATTGACAAAATCGCGTTTTAGTGATATACTTTTACGGTAAACCGAGCGGAAGGAGCACCGACCGCAAGGAATATACATAAAAGCTTCCGACATCAAAATGACGGCAACGCATTGAGATGAAAGGCATGGAATACGTTTTTCTGCGCCTTTCCGCGTTCTTATGAATGCAGATCGGCGCTTTTTTGAACAAAGAAAGGTGATAAAGAAATGAAAAACACAGCAAACAAGATGACCGCTTTACTGGCGGCTGTGGCACTTCTCGCCTGCGCCGGCTGCTCTAACGGCAATGCACAGACGACCACTGCGGCTGCAACAACTACCGCTGCTGCGACCACAGAGGACACAGAAGCACCCGAGACTGAGACTCCGGCGGAAGAGTCCGCAGATGACAGCGACACCGACGCAGTGGTAGATGCAGAGAGCGGCGAGGAGTATGAAGAGACCGAGGTATCAGGCAGCGAGCCCGAGACTGTAAGAGTTGCAGCGCTAAAAGGTCCGACAGCTATGGGACTTGTAAAGTTCATGGACGACAGCGACAACGATGCTTCAAGCATTTACGATTTCGAGATATTTGCAGCTCCCGATGAGCTCACTCCCCTTATCATCAAGGGTGATGTTGATTTCGCCTGCGTTCCCGCAAACCTCGCCTCTGTGCTCTACAACAAGACCGAGGGCGAAGTCGAAGTGCTTGCGATAAACACTCTCGGCGTGCTCTATATCGTTGAGAACGGCGGAGAGACAGTAAACAGCATCAGCGACCTCAAGGGTAAGACGATCTACGCCAGCGGCCAGGGCTCAACTCCCGAGTACGCGCTCAACTACCTTCTCACCCATAACGGCATCAAGGACGACGTGACCGTTGAATGGAAGACAGAACACGCCGAGTGCCTTACCGCCCTCACCGAAAATCCCGGAAGCGTTGCGCTTCTCCCCCAGCCTTTCGTTACCACAGCAATGACCAAGAACGAGGGTATCAGAGTGGCAGTTGACCTCACAAAGGAATGGGAAAATCTCGATAACGGCAGTTCCCTCATAACCGGCGTATGCATCGGCAGAAAAGAGTTCATTGAAGCATATCCCGACACTGTAAAAGAATTCCTCGCCGCATATGAACAGTCCGTGGGCTATGTGAACAGCGATAACGACGGTGCAGCTGCTCTCGTGGGCAAGTATGATATCGTTCCCGAAGCTGTAGCCAAGAAAGCACTTCCCGCCTGCAACATAACGTTCATAAACGGAGAAGATATGAAAGCAAAGCTCCCGGGATATCTGCAAGTGCTCTTTGACTCGGAAGCAAAGTCCGTCGGCGGCAAGCTCCCTGCCGATGATTTCTACTATGTAGGCTGATATCAGCGCAAAATATCCATAACAGCATACCCCCGCCTGTCATGGCATTTAGCCTACCGGCGGGGGTTCTTTAACGGAACGGGGTGAACGATGTGAAAATTACGCAGACGGCGAAGAAGCGTCTTTTTACGCTGTGCGCGGTCATTTTCTGGATAGCGCTGTGGCAGGCCGCGGCTATGATCGTCGGGAAAAGCCTTCTGCTCGCTTCGCCTGTCGAGGTCGTTGAGCGCCTTTTCACACTTATTCCCGAGGAAATATTCCTCCGAAGCGTTCTGTTCACGTTAGGCAAGATCATGTTCGGTTTTCTGCTCGGAACAGTTACCGGCACCTTTTTCGCGGTGCTTGCAGGAAAGTATGTTTTCTTTGAACGGCTCTTCTCACCCCTCATAACCGCGGTAAAGGCTGTACCCGTCGCATCGTTCACGATACTTGCGCTTATATGGATATCGTCTGCGGATCTCTCGGTACTCATTACTTTCCTGATCGCCGTTCCGGTCGTCTATTCCAACATCTTCGAGGGCATACGATCTTTTGACCCGAAACTCACCATCATGGCTGATGTATTCGGGATACCGCCTTTCAGACGTTTTGTCGGCATCTATCTTTCACAGATCATGCCGTATTTCCGCTCGGCTGTGAAGCTTGCAGTCGGTCTGTGCTGGAAATCCGGGGTGGCTGCGGAAGTAATAGGCACACCGAAAGGCTCCATAGGCGAAAAGCTGTACAACTCGAAGGTATATCTTGAGACCGCGGATCTGTTCGCATGGACGCTTGTGATAATCATACTGAGCCTGATAACGGAAAAGCTTATACTGCTCATTGTGGATATCGCGGTAAAACGCATCGAGAAGCTGTAAAGGGGTGAGTTCGTGGCAATAAAGGCGGATCACATAACAAGATCTTTCGGAGACAACATCGTGATAAACGGGTTCACACATGAGTTCGCTGACGGCTCGTTCACCTGCATTATGGGAAAGTCGGGGAGCGGCAAGACTACGCTTATGAACCTGCTTATGGGCATTATCCCCCCGGACGGCGGCACGATCTCCGGCAGCGATGTAAGAATGAGCGCGGTGTTCCAGGAAAACCGGCTCTGTGAAAACCTCACGGTCATATCCAATCTTCGGCTCGTACTTGGAAGAAAGCCGGACAGAGCGCAGCTCGAAGCGGAGCTTGACGCAGTAGGGCTGAGCGGGTGCGCAGACAAGCCGGTGCATGAGCTCTCGGGCGGTATGAAGCGCAGAACGGCGCTGGTAAGGGCGCTTCTGGCGGAATACGATGTGCTGTTCCTCGACGAACCGTTCAAGGGTCTTGACGAGACCACCAAGCTCACGGTCATGGAATACTGCAAAAAAAAGACCGCCGGCAGGACGGTGATACTCATAACACACGACCGGACGGAGGCTGAATTTTTCGGCTGTGAGATAATAATGACCGATCCCGCGGACTGAACGGAGCCTGCGGGATTTTTTCATGTTCTCTGCGCATAATAGCGTAAAAGGAGATGCTTTTATGACTGAGATCGTAGTTATCGGCGACGAGCATGACACTGCTCTCGGGCGACTGATAAAAGAGACCCTCTCGATGACCTACAGGGTGCTCTACATCAAGGGAAACTGTTTTTCCGACAGCGGCTCCGGATACGAGCTCGTAGTGCATGACTGCCCTTCCCCGCGGCTTGAAGGGCTGCGCTCACCGGTGATCGTGGCTAAGAGGAACGCCTCTCTCCCCTGCAGTCTCCCCGACGGCAGTACAGCAATAGTGAACGCGGACAGACATGACCAGCTCGACGCCGTTCAGCGCAGCGGGGCTTTTGCTGTGGAATGCGGGATCTCACCCACATCCACCGTGTCGTTTTCCAGCGAATCCGACGACACGGTGGTCATCTCGCTGAACCGGTCGCTTCGGGCGCTTTCGGGACGCGAGATCCAGCCGCTTGAAATACCCGTGACAAAGAACGGGAGCGACATATACACCCTCATGAGCTTCACGGCGCTGAGGCTGCTCCTTGACGATTTCGAGAGCGAACTCGGCAGGCTGATATAAGGGAACCTCTAAAAAACCAATTTGAGAGAAAAAGAGCTATCCACTTTATGCCGCTTTGTATGCGCGCGTCCTGCGCGCTTTTGGCGGCAATACCACGGCTTCCTGCCGTGACCGTCTACTGCGTCAAACCTCCTAACCG
>JAGBMA010000088.1 GCA_017635095.1 Ruminiclostridium sp.
AGCCTCTGTTATCCGACTTGAAACTCCGGGTGCAGGTGATATAAACATATCGCTTGTCGGGTACAGCCACCTACAGACCGATGATAACACAATAGCGCTTGATTTCGTGACGCTGCCCGTGTTCTCGGATAATAAGCTTATCGGCGATGTTACTTTGTTCCGATACGACGGTGAGATACACTGTACTCCTGCTGCCGGAGGTCCGGGTTGGGCAATAAAAACCAATATGTTTGACCAAAACCCCGGCAAGGATATAGCCTTCGTGTATGCAGGGCAGTATATGGAGCTTATGATAGCTCCCGATGATACGATATACAAAATGTGGGACGGCGAGACCCCTCTTGACGATGTTTCTGACAGATACGCCAAATATGCAACGGAATATAACACATTTTCGTTTTCGAAGATGATCGCGGATAAGAACTATGTTACGGTTCCGGCGGGAACATCAAATATCACATTGAGATAAACATAAGCCGCAAGCTGCCAAAAGCGGTTTGCGGTTTTTTGTTGCAATTGCTGAAAAAATGATGTATAATACTGGTGACATTGACGAAATTAAGAGTTTTTAAAATAAAACGTCAGCTTTCGGGCTGCTCATTCGTATTATAGGCGAAAGGTCCTTTCAGATAGAAAAGGGGGTGAGATGCGAATGACCGATAGTGAACTTGAACGTTACATAAAGCTGTATCGCGCAAATGTCATAGGAGCCGCGCTGTGTTATGTGAAGAACACCAGCGACGCTGAGGACATTGCGCAGGATGTGTTTTTCAGGCTTTATACCTATACCGGTACTTTCGAGAGCGACGAACACACGAAAGCTTGGCTGCTGCGCTGCACGATAAACTTAAGCAAAAGCCTGCTGCGTTCCCATTGGTACAAGTTTTCGTTACCGCTCGAAGCCGCTGGCGAAAAAGCACATTTTGATATTGCAGAAAGCGACGGACTGCTTCAGGTAATGAGCAGGATCACTAAACGAAATCGCATCGCGCTGTATATGTACTATTATGAAGGCTATTCAACAAGTGAGATAGCCGAAATGACCGGTACAAACGTCGATACTGTTTCCGCGCGGCTGAGCAGAGGCAGGAAACAGCTGAAAAGTCTTCTTATCAAAGAAAGGAGAAGATCCGATGATGAATTACAAAGATTTTTTTGAAAATGCTCTTTGTGAAGCGTTTACAAAAGCTCCCTTTTCCGACGATGAACAGATGTTTAACATTGTTAAGGAAAGGACGAGTAATATGGAAAAGAAAAAGTTAAGATCAAAGAAGCCGGCTGTTATTGCGGCTTCGATAGCGGCTGCTGCAGCGCTCACGGTTTCCGCAGGTGCGGCGCTGAATTGGGATATCAACGCCTTGTTCGGCGATATGTTCGGTAAGAAGTCAGCTGAACAGAATATTATGCCGTATATAGATACAGACAGTCCGCAGAATGCGCAATTCGTTGCTGTTGAAAACACTTACCAAAACATCGGCTTTGACTATAGCAGATACGGCAAAGAGCTTGATATGAGCTATGACGGCGAAGGCTATATTCTGAACCTCAAAGGCGTTATGGGCGAAGGCAGGGTCATATACCTGATATACGACATTGTGTTCGATGACGAGAATGACACCCTTCCGAAAGAGGGTTTTACCGAGTGGGAACCCACCTGTATCCTTGATACAACGGACAATCTCGGTCGTTCTCTCGAAGACAGTCTTATACGAAAGGTCGGGAATACTTATACCTACTGCTCTCACATGACGGCATCGGACGACCTTTACGGTAAAACGCTGACGGTAGATTTTAAAGGTATCAGGCGCATCGTACCTGCTACAAGCGTAAAGCTTGATTATGACTACACCGACATCGATCGGTATGAAGCTGATTTCAAAGCAGAGATACCGATAGACTTTGAAAGCAATGCTCCATCAAGAAATATCGTGCTGAATGAACCGATAACCGTTTATGAACAACAGGTAAACGGAAAGCTTAAGCCGGTAGATTCCGTACTCTACGATATGACAATAACACCATTCACCTGCACATATTCTTTCTGCACGAACGGTAAAGTCTTCGGAAAAGCCGAATGTTATTTTACCGACCCGATTACCTTTACGTTCGGCAACGGGACGGAACTGATACAGATGGATAATATGACCAGGACGGATGCAAATACAGATACACAGACAGGGTTCCTCGAATTTGACCAACCTGTCGAGCCCGACGATATAGTTTCCGTGACGATCGACGGTAAGACAATACCGCTGAAATGATGCTATACCTATAAATGGGTAATATCAGCTGCGAGGTGAGCGCGGCTGCGGGCAACGGCGTTCTTGGGCTATTATTCAAAGTGAAAAAACATAATAAAAATGGAAGGTCTCCGGTCAAGGTATCGGAGACCTTTTCTTATATCTGCTTCCTCGTAATCATAATAGATATAGCATTTTATGGTAAGAGGAGGTTTAATTATAATAGGCTATGTAAATCTGAGGAGGAATACAAATGCAGGTAGAAATCAAACGAAAACAGCCGTTTGCCCGTAAAAGGCAAGCGGCTGCTGACTTTAATGATTTTAATTTTTACCGTTCAGTATTTCAATCATGAATATTGCTCCGAGCCTAAAGCCCTCCTCAAAATCCTGTAAGCCCTCGCAGGCTGCTGTGATGTGGATTGCATCGGCGTAACTTTCGAGGAGTTCCTTGCAGTCGGGATATTTGGCAAGTATTTCCTCGCCGAGATGTTCAACCTCGTCCTTAGCATTAAAGTACCTCTCTGTGATAGGTGTAGGCTGTGAGCAAGGGCTGAGCTCGCCGTAATAGAGTTTCTCCAGTATAGACTTCATTGCTTTTTCCTCCTAATATCAAATCTTGATTTGCAGGGGGATTTGACATTTGGCTTAACAGCGGCGTTCAAGCCGCCTTTTTCTTAAATGTTATTTCGGCAATGAATGGTATCATAATGTTAAAAGTGTCAATCGTTAATTCACATTATTACATCACAAAACAGCCGTTGGGTATCACTAAGCATAAACTGCAAATGGACGCGACAATACCGATTATGTTTATAATGAGGCTCGCCGTGATCTTATGATCTGATTTATTTTTTATTGTTCTTATCAGCCCGACAGTCCCGACTGCCGCACCCGGAATAAATCCGATTGCAAGAACAGTAATATCGGTGTGGGATAATTCAATAATCATAGTCAGAATAAATACCGTCAATACATATGTTGCTGTTGCCGCCAACAGCACGGTATCATTATTCGTTTTTAATGTCATAAACAAGAGAATGACTATTCCAAGAATTAAGATTACAATCTCAACGATCTCAACGGGCGATGTCCCTATGGGTATTCCGACTATTAACAAAGATGACAGTATCGAAATGATACCGATAATTATTCCCTTGATATATGTTTTCATATTATTCGTCCCCTTTCATATCGGCAATTCCACTGAGTATAGTCCTCAATGCAAAATCAAATGAGTCATCAAGCGGCACGGGATAGTTGCTGCCAACGTGGACTTCAATAGTGGAAAAGCCTTGCAGAAAAGCCCTTATCATACGCACGGTATGCACCTTCTGTTCATCAGTCATCTCATAAGAGCTGAGTGAGCGGTATATGATATCTACCGAACCCGCTGAGGCTTGCAGATGCTCCTCCGACTGATACATATTGTACCACTGCATAGCTTCAAATAAGCCCTTGTGTTCCGATACAAATTTCCTGTAAGTATGGCAGAGAGCAATAACGGCATCGTCCTTTGCTTTGCCGATAACGGCTTTTGTGATCTCCCCGTCAAGCATCCTCCAGCCGTACAGCATAAGCTCTTTGTTAAGCTCGTCAAGCCCTCCGTTGAAATGCTTATATAGCGAAGGCGGCTTTATCCCAAGCTCATCAGCGAGAGCTTTCAGCGTCAACTCAGCAAGACCTTTCTCATCTGCCATTTTTGCTGCAATTATAATGATCTTCTCTTTGCTCAGCCCGGCTTTCATAGCGCTACTCCTTTCCACAATAATGCTAATTGCATTAGCTATTATATCACAATAGTTCTCTATTGTCAATATGTTTCAGACATAAATATTTGAAAACGCAAAAGCCTTATCCTTAATTATATGGGATAAGGCTTATATTATATCGGTGTTTATTTAACCGGTTTCTTCAGATCGCCGTATCACGAATGAGAATCACAAACTGATTTGAAATCTGCACCTTCTCTCCCCAAGAAACAGCACCTTTCCGCCCTTCGGCATAGGTATCTGCGGTCTCGCGTCTTTGTTGTGTGTAGTATAGATCACCTCGCCGAATTTGTTATAGACATATACCGCGCTGTTTTCGGGTCTTGTCACCGCAACGGAGCTGTTCGCAATGCTGTCGGAGATATTGAACCACGCAGCATCGTCCGTGATCGTAACGGTCTTGACGGAGCCGTCGAACACGGGGATTCTGTCCTCTATGATATATCTCTGTGCATTGCTGAGATCAAGCGCCGCAATACCGTTCCCGTCCTTTTCGAGAGTGATATCGAACATATCCCTGCTCGATGATGACGGTATATTTTTGAACGAGGTGAGGTGCTCCGCATCGGACATTTTCAGTATGTATTCACCGATACTTGCGCTGACGAATACATACCCTTTCAGCTTGTCGATCACATACAGCCGCGTAACACCGTTGCTGTCATAGCTTGTGGAAGAATACTTGTCGCCGCAAAGGAGAAGCGCCTTACCCTCGACAGCCTTGTACCCGTTTATCACATCGTCACTTACTGTATTTTCTTCTATTTTCTGTCCGGCGTAGTTTTTTACATCGAAAGTGCCGAGACCGGGATAAACTATTCCCGCAGCCATTTTTAAAAATGTCCCGTCCGCGTTTTCCTCAAACGAAATACGCGAGTATCCCGCCGCGAGCCGGGTATCGGCTCCGCTTTCCGCGACCTCGTATGCAAGCTCAGCGAAATCGCCGTCGGTCGTGAACAGATAGTCCGTGCAGGTCGTCCTGCGGTACGTGGTCTCCTCGATGTGCATATACCTGTTTTCAGGGAATGAAACATTGTACAGCGTATCACCCATACCCATAACATTCACGACATACCAGCCCGCAAATTTTTCGTATTCCTGCGGTATCTCTGTAACGGTCGTGCAATCAGTTTCCGGTATATCGGAAACAGTCACGCCTTTTTCTTGTAAAGCTATATCCATGAGCGACTGCGCGATCAGGTCGTTGTATGTGCTGCTGCCGCCGCAGGAGAGCACGGAAACACTTATCTGCTCATCGGGAGCGGTAAGCAGGTAAGCGTGATCCATAGACACATCGCCGCCCTTGCCGGAAATTTTTATCCCTTGTTCTGCATAGCGCGGAATCTCTGCGTAGTCCCAGCCGAGACCGTTCATGTCACAGTATTCCTTGTCCGTCCAGCGGGTTGACATTTCAGTTTTTGCGCTTTCGGAAAGAAGCGTGTTATCGCCCGTGAAGAACGAAGTTCCGAACAGCGCGTTATCCGAAGCCGAGGCAAATATTCCGCCCGTACCGAAGCCCATTTCATAAGCCGTATCGAGCCGCACATTATCAGCTTTTATTGAAGGCACGATATGTTCATTTCCGAACATATCGGCGGCAGTTCCCGTCATATCGAGTCCGAGCCTGTCCGAAATATTCTCTTTTATGTATTCGGTGTAGGTCATACCGCTCACGTTCTCAACTATCATTTCGAGCAGCTCAAAACCGTCGTTGCAGTACGCCGCAAATTTGCCGGGGTCGGCTTTGAGACGCTGGGACGAAAGGTTCTCCACAGCATTATCGTGAGCGTACATATCGTTGTCGTTGTATAGCTCGCTGTTTCTCCTTGTCGAGCCCATAAGTCCCGATGTATGGTTCATAAGCATACGCACGGTTATGTCCCTGTATCTCTCGTCCGCCAGTCTGAAACCGGGAATGTACTCCGTCACCGGCTTGTCGATATCTATTTTCCCCTCGTCGGCAAGCTGCATTACCGCGGCGGAAACATACACCTTGCTGACTGAAGCTATACAGTAAATGTACTCGCTGTCTGAGGAACGAACAGCCGTAGCTTTCGCATTGTTACCCGCCGCAGCATTTTCAGCCGATGCAAGAGAGCTTGCGGCAAGCATTGTAAGCGCTGTTGCAGCAGCGGCGATTTTCTTTATATTCTTCATAATTCTTCCCCCCTTATTCGGTCATAAGCTCGGTCACGGATATCTTCTTTACCTTGCCGGCGCAGATGTAAGTCACGACATAGCAGAATACCGCAAGTACTGCGCTCATAGCTATAGTCACGTGAACACTGATATTCCCGATAACGCCGAACATCGTCATCCAGAACCAGCTATATACAAACTTTGTCAGCACCGCGGCGATTACCACAGAAACTATCGTCACCGGCATTGTTTTGAGCGCCAGCTGCTTCATAAGGTCTTTTGAGGAATATCCTAAACCCTTCATTATGCCGAGGCTTCTTCTCTGCCGCTTTACCGTCATTGAAACAATGAGCCAGAGCATCACCGCCACAACGACCGCTATAATAAGCGCCAGCACGGGCATTGCGACCTGTGTTACAGACGCGATCGATCCCATTTGCTGTTTTGCGAGGCTCATGAGCGAGGAAACTTCTTTTATCACAAAGCCTCTGCTGTTGCCCTTTATCAGCTGATTGCCGACGACAATCGCGTAATCCGCGTTAGTTACCCCATAGTATGAAAGAAGTGTCGCGAGCTTCCGGTCGGCAGCCGAACGTATGCGTTCTTCGAGCGTGCCGCCGGTGATCTCCGCGTTTATGCTGTCCTTGACGCTCTTGCCGAATTTTTCGTACAGGCGCTGTTCAAATGTCTCCTGCGACACGCCGTCCGCGAGATACACCGAAAGACCTGAAGGTCTGGCATTGAACTCCGTGCGGAGATAGCCGTCTTTCGTGAGATAAATGCTCATTCCGTTGAACATCATAGAGCTTGTCACACCTGTGACGATGTACTTGTTTTCAATGCCGTTCCCTTCGAGTATGACGCTGTCGCCTATATCAAGACCTTCCTTCTCGCACCTTGCGACTGTCACCATGACCTCATTGTCATGTTCGGGGAAGCGGCCTCTTATCAGAACGATGTTTTCGGAGTCACTGTAATCGTCATAGGTCTGCACATTTGCCTGATACTCCGAACCCTTTACGGGGATACTGTCCATTAATCCCCTGTTGTAGGAAATCAGCACCTTTCTTACCTCGGGCATGGCAGCGATCTCATCCCTTACGGCATAGGTATCGACGCCGTTCATCAGCTTCACGTCGACTGTGATATCCTTTCCCGTGAGTGAGATGAGTCCGTTTATGCCGTCCTTGAAGAAGTCCGCGCAGTTCGCGCAGAACAGTATCGCCACACCCGAAATGATAACACACAGCGCCACGCCGAGAGATGACTTTATATCGCCGATGAAGCTCTTTATCGCAAGAGTAAGGTTGATACCGCCCTTTGACTTTTCGAGCGGGAGTATATTCCTGCCGAAATGATGTGTTTCTATGCCTTTGCGAAGCGCGACCACGGGCGGGTATTTGCGCACCTTCGCCGCCTTGATGAGCGCTATCACTATCACGAGCGCCGCTACAAGCATGACCGCGAGCAGCAGCCCGACAATATCAACGGAGCCGCTCACCGTGCGTCCCATCATCTTCTGCACGCCGATGTTCAGCACGGGGTCCGTGAGCAGTGCGACAATGCCGCCGAACACGGAACCGATGCCGCCGCAGATAAGATATTCGCCGACATACGAGAGCGATATTTCGCGGGCCCTGTAGCCGAGCGCTTCAAGCACGCCTATCTGCTGCATCTGTTCCGCGATATCGTCCGATATCCTGTGCGTTATCACAAAGAGCGCCGACAGCAGCGTTATCGCCGCGAAAAACGCTATGAAGTACAGATACATATTCAGGAACTGAAGCACTCCGCTCTTTTCCGAGTCAACGCTGAAGCAGTATATATGACTGTCGATATTTTCATACGAGCTTTCGGCACACTTGTCGGTAAAATCGGATAATCCGAACCTTTCATCACAGTTGAAGCAAAGCGCGGTATATTTGCCGTCACCGCTGTTATTCAGGACCATTCCGAGCACAGCATAATCACTGTCGGACACCACGCATTTAAATCCGTATCCGTCGGACGCCATAAGTCCGCTTTCGTAAAATCCCGCGATCTCAAAATCGTAATGCATACCGTCAAGGATCATTGCGAAGATATCGCCGGGCTTGTATCCTTCGGAGATATTGAAATAGACGGGAAGCCAAATCGGGTGATCGAGCTTTTCGATCCCGCTGTCGGAGAGCTTTTCCTTCTTCGTGAAATGTTCCATTTTCTTCTCGGTCTTTTCGGTCACGAATTCAAAGCTGTAGGAAAGACTCTCTCCGTCCCTCTCCACCTCCTTGGCGAATGCGCCTGTCAGTTCTTCCTCCATGATATCGTGCACACCCGGCATATTTTCAAGAATTGTCCGGTATTCGTCGCGGTAGTGATCGTCCTTTATCGCGACGCAGTAATCGCGCGAGCCGGATGCCGCAAAGCTCTCGTCGAAGCTGTGGTTTATCTTTGTCATGTTCATCATGAATACAGAGAACATGAGCGTTGTTATCATTGTGAGAAAAGCGATAGCGGTCGCTTCTTTTCTGTTCTTTTTCAGATTGAACAGAGATAATCTTAATATTTTCATATTCTCACCCCATTACCAGCCCATTGTTTCGAGAAATGCCGCAAGCCCCGCACGGCGCTCCTGCTTGTCGTTCTCGCCATAGGGCAGCATACGGTAGTCGCCCACGATACCGCCGTCGCGCAGATACAGGACTCTTGTTCCGCGAAGTGCTGTCTTCATATCATGCGTTACCATAACGATGCTCTGACCGTTTTTATGTATCTCAGTGAAGATATCGAGTACATCACGGCTTGACGCGGAGTTGAGAGCGCCGGTAGGCTCGTCTGCAAAGAGTATCTTAGGGTCGTTGATTATCGCCCTCACGATGCCCACACGCTGCGCCTCGCCGCCGGAAAGCTGATTGGGATATTTCTTCCAGTCGTCCTCATTCAGCCCGACTTTTTTGAGAAGCGTCTTTGTCTTGTTCACAAGCCCGGAGCTGTTCTTCTGCACTATCAGCGCGGCGGTGAGAACATTGTCGAGCACTGTCTGATTTTCGAGCAGATATACGCTCTGGAACACGAAACCGCAGTTCCCGCGGCGGAATACCGCCAGCTGATCGTTAGAGTAGTCCTGTATCTCGGTATCGCCGAACAGCACCTTTCCGAGCGTCGGCTTATCCATACCCGAAAGCGCATACAGCAGTGTGGATTTTCCCGAGCCCGACGAGCCCATTATTACCGTAAGGTCGCCTTCGATAATATCAAGATCGAGATTTTTGATAACGTGCTGCTGTGTGCCGCCGTTTGAAAAAGATTTGCAGAGTTTTTCTGTTCTTAAAATAGAAGAAGCCATGTATAACATCCTTTCCCGCAGTTTTCTGCCGTTCTAAGGATATTATACATGACTTCCGGAATTATTTCCATAAAAAATTCTTGTGAAATTCTTAAATTTTTCTTAACTGAGGGGAATTACAAGAGTTATAGCCAGTCCGTCACCGTTGCTTTCCGCGATAAGATCGCCGTTCATTTTCTGCATAAGTGTCTTTGCTATGTACAGTCCGAGACCGTTGCCGTCCGTGCCGCTGTCCGTCCACTGTCTGCCACGGTAGAATTTGTTTGTGATAAGGTCGAGCTCATCGACGGGAACGCCTTGCCCGTGATCCCGTATTCGCATTTCAAGAAAGCCCTCGGACAGCCCGTAACCTATCTCTATCACGGTATTTGCGTATTTGTAGGAATTAGAGATGATATTACCGATGACCTGTGACATACGCTTCGTGTCGATATGCACGATAACGGTGGGGACTTCGCCCATGACCGCGAGTTTCCTGTCGTCGCAGCTTTTAACAATGTCAGCAAGTACAGCCGCATTTTCGTCACAGCAGTTCACCTTGAATTCTCCGAGGTCGTCCAGCGTTGAAGCGAACAAGTCGCTTACGAGCACATCTATCTGTTCCGCCTTTTTCAGTATGCCCTCAGCATCCTCGGACATTTTCTCCATATCGTCCTTTACAAATATTATCTCATTTTCTGCGGTCTCCGACTTCACCGAAAGCCGCATTTGCAGCAGTTCCGCCGCGAGCTTTATCCCCGTGACCGGAGTTTTCAGATCGTGGCTCAGCGCCGCGACAAGCTCCCTCTCCTTCTTCTGCAATTCCAGCTCCCGCTTCCTTGACTCCGAAAGCTCCTCGCGCATAATATCGAAGCTCTCCGAGAACGCACCGAAGATGTTGTCCCTGTCCATTTCAAGCGGCTCGTCGAGCCTGCCCGCGGCAACGTTCCCCGCGAATTTCTTCATTTTTATGAAAGGCGTGATGATGTTCCTTTTTATATATACGCCAAAAACGATCATACCGATAAGTATGACAGCGCAGCATATACATACGCCTGCGATAAACCGGACACGCAGCGTTCTGTAGCCGTTTGTCCCGTCATCGAGCAGTATAACGCTGCCCCACACGCTGCCGCCGTCCGTGAGATAACGATACGGATAACGCTGCATTATCGCAGCTTCGACCGACAGCTTTTCAATATCTTTATCGGCATGCGCGTACAGCACATTATCCGTCGTGTCAAGTATCACAAAATCCGCGTCGAATCCGGAGATTTCCGGTATGTTCAGTTCCGAACGGTGGGCTTCGGCAGTCCGCGCAATGTCATTGAGCACGACTATCCTTTCGCGGGAGCCGCTGTCCGCAAACAGATCATCACCCGAAGTCAGCAGCGCTAACAGTATTACTCCGGCAAATATCATCACCGCCGCCGCTGCCGCAATTCCGATATACCTTTTCATTCGCTTTTCTCCACAACGTACCCCACGCCCCATACGGTCTTTATTATAGCGGGATCCTTCGGGTCAAGCTCTGTCTTTTCTCTTAGGTGGCGGATATGCACCGAGATCGTGCCGTCTGAGGTGTACTCGTCGCCCCATACGTTTTTGAGCAGCTCGTCCTTTGTTACAACTCTTCCGGTGTTTTCCAGAAGATATACAAGCAGCTTGTATTCCATTGCCCGAAGTTCCTCCGGCTCTCCGTCAGCTATCAGCTTGTGCATTCCCGTGTCGAGGTACACATTGTCGCGCAGATATATCCTGCCGTCCTCGGAAACGCATGCGCCGTCAGAATCTGACACTCCCGCCGCAGCCGCAAGCTCTGCCGCTTCTTTTGCTTTTTCGTATCTGCCGAGTATTGCCTTCACCTTTGCAAACAGCACATTCAGAGTGTAGGGCTTTTTTATGTAGTCGTCGCCGCCGATGTTCAGCGCGATTATAACATCATCATCGCTCGTTCGTGCGCTTATGAACAGTATCGGCATATCGTAACTCCCGCGTATCTGCTTGCACAGCTCGAAGCCCGACCTGTCACCGAGATTTATGTCGAGCAGCAGGAGCGATATATCGTGCGCATCCAGAAACTCCACCGCCGCGTCATAGCTTGTAACGTATGCTGTCCGCAAGCCGAGTATGTTGAAGTATTCCGCCGTCGAGCGTGCTATAAGCTCGTCATCGTCTATCATTAAAACCTTGTACTGCGTATCGTTCATAGCTTCCCCCGATGAGTGATTTCGTATATATATTACCACAAAAAGCCGGAAAACGCAATAGGATATGTTTTTCACCTTAGGGGGTAGTACACCTAAGAAATATACTATTGTATTGTAATAATCTGTGGAATACCAATAATATGGTGAACATTATTATTGGATTTTGGAGACTTCCTTACTGAGACAGTAAAGGTTCAATCCCCTCAATCAGATAAAAATATACACCGGTCGGAATTATCAAAAACAAAAGTAATACAGCCCACAACCGGCTTGTTTTCGCCGTTTGTGGGCTGTATATACTTTTTGTCTTGTAAAGATGGTGGACCCGGGGAGGATCGAACTCCTGACCTCCGCGTTGCGAAGGCAAGTTTAGACTTTTTGCAATTTGCAATTATTTGTTGCAATCCAGCTTAACTAAGCGCTTTGCACGGGTTATAATGTCTAATTACTTTTCGCGATTTTTGACCATTTTTTGCCTTTTTTGGCATCTTGTGTGTACAAATTGTGTACAGCCAGATTAGTTAATCTAAATTGCATCGAAAAACCATAAATTTTACACTCGTGCAATGCAAAGTATGAATATATTCACAACGATTCATTCAATTACTCTGAGTAAACGGGGTTCGGACACCGAAATTGATAAATATATAATAATTATAACATATTTCGATAAGATATGTCAAATTTAAAGCGGAGGTCAGGAGTTACGTTCTTTCAGCCACCTTTTCAGCATAAATGCCAGGAAATACGGGAATGTGTAGAACTTTCCGTTCCAGCCGATATTCCTGCGGCCGAGCTTTATACCGTACTTGATGTCGCCAAAATCCGGCTTATCTATCAGCTTATTGAGCGAGGGTGTGCTGCTGTCGTTAGCTTTGACCTCAACGGGGATAAGAGAATCCTTGTCGCGCACGAAGAAATCCATTTCTATCGTGCTTTTTTCGTTCCGGAAGAAGTACAGCGCGTAGCCTTGCTTATACAGCATATCCGCGACGATATTCTCATAGATAGCGCCTTTGTAGGTGTTGAAGTTCTTGTTTGCGCGCAGATCGTCCTGCACCTCATCATCAAGTGAGCCTATGAGCAGTCCGGTATCCCGGAAGTAGAGCTTGAAGTTGTCGGGATCAAAGTTGCCGCCGAGGGGTAGCTCAGGCGCGTCCATGCAGTAGCAGACATTCACCATTCCCGCATTGGCAAGCCAGTCAACGACACCGACATAATCGCGGTTTCTCGCGTTGTGTGCGACCTTTGATATGCGGAATTTCTTATTGTCGCTGCCGAGAAATACCGGTATTTTCCGGTAAACATTGAGTATCTTCACTTTATCAAGGCTTTCAGCGTACTTCGTTATATCTTCCTCGTAATCCAGAAGAAGCTGTTTCTGCATTTTCAGGACCCCGCTGTAATTCTTGTTTACTACAAATGAATTCACGACCGCAGGCATCCCGCCGATGACCATATACTCGCCAAAATGTTCAAGCATGACGTTCATCTCGGTGTTTGACAACGGCGTAACGTCGAGCATGTGCTGATACAACCCGTTTATCTGCTCGTCAGAATAGCCGAGCGCCCACAGGAATTCCTCAAAATCCATTGAGTGCATCTCGAAATCGTCTTTGAAACCGACGCTGTTGGATTCGATCTCCTTATAGCTGATACCCATGAGCGAGCCGGAGCAGATAACATCATACCGCCCGTCCTGCTTGAAGAACTTAAGACTTGTAGCGCAATCGGGACATGCCTGGAGTTCATCAAAGAAGATAAGCGTTTCGCCCTCGGCAAATTCGATCCCCGGTCTCTTGAGCGTAATATTGCGTATGATAGTGTCTGGCTCATACCCATTATCGAAGATGTCTTTAAAAGTCTTTTGCTCAACAAAGTTGATCTCAATCACATTTGCGTAATTGTTCCGTGCGAACTGTCGTATGGATTCGGTCTTACCGATCTGACGAGCGCCTTTGACTATAAGCGGCTTTCTGTCGGGATTGGCTTTCCATTCGGCGAGAAATGCGTCTATTTTACGTTTCAGAAGTGCCATATATCATCACCCGAGATTATTATATCACATAATTCCAAGAATATCAAGGCGAGATTTCACAAAATTCCAAAAGAATTTTGAGCAATCCTCACATTTTTCTTCTTAACGCATCATTAAACGCAAGCGTTTGTTATTTGATGTGTTGGTCACAAATGGCTTAATATAGGCGTTCTCTTTAATTCAAACACATCATAACGCACGGTTTAACACATCATTTAACGCACGATATGAATAGGATAACGCAATAACTCCGCTTATCTTAACGATAAGCGGAGTTATATATTATTTATTGTCATTCAAGCCTTGCATATATGCTATAACCTTTTCCTTCTGTGTGTCATTGAGTTGCTTAAACAAAGAAAGCAAGGATTGTTCACTATCTGAGAGATCTGATTTTGAATACGGTAATTTACTGTCAGTATAACCTATGAGGTAATCGATGGATACGTTATAGTGTTTAGCAAGGATTATAAGAGTATCATAATCCGGATATGCTTGACCGAGCTCATAGCGGCTTACCATGGTTTGGGATACATTGAGTAGAAAAGCCAATTTTTGTTGACTTTCTTTTTTCGCCTCTCGCAGTTCTTTTAAGCGCATAATAATCACCTCGTATCTATTTTACAACAAATAAGAATAAAAATTATGCGAAATAGTTGCAATATGTATGCAAATAAGT
Organism: Ruminiclostridium sp.; assembly: GCA_017635095.1. Lineage (GTDB taxonomy): Bacteria > Bacillota > Clostridia > Oscillospirales > Ruminococcaceae > Ruminiclostridium_E. Next base: position 14,382 of record JAGBMA010000088.1, read on the forward strand.
TATAATTAGTATAACATATAGTTGTAAAACGAGGATCAAAGATGAAAACTTGCTGTTTTACCGGTCACCGGATAATTAAAATAACCTCTGAACTAGTTCAGAGGTTACGAGATGCTATTGTAAATGTAATTGAGCAGGGGGTTACCGATTTTTATGACGGCGGCGCGATCGGTTTTGATATGCTTGCCGCGGAAATGGTCATCGAGTTGAAAGCCGAATATCCTGACATAAAGCTGCACATGCTCTTGCCATGCCCAGCGGACGAGCAGATCAAGGGGTGGAATAAAGCACAGATTGCACGATACGAGAAAATACTTCAAGCCGCCGATAGCGTGACCATGCTTTCCGAGCATTACATGAAAGACTGCATGAAGCGACGTAACGAGCAGCTTGTCGAAGTTTCTGACTGTTGTATCTGCTACTGCACTAATCCGAGAAGCGGGACGGGGCAGACATTAAGGTTTGCTTTGAATCGAGGTATTCGAATTGTTAATATACTAAATTTATAAGCTTTGAACCACTTCGGTATCTAATTGTTTTTTTCTTTCCTGCCAATCCGGCATATGGATTGTCATAAAGTCATAAAAGTCCGAATTATGATTTGGATGCAACAAATGTGTGAGTTCATGCAGAACCACATATTGAATACACCTGATATTAGCTTTTAGTAAGTATTCATTCAATGTGATTTTGTTCTTTTGGGGTGTGCAGCTCCCCCATAAAGTCTTCATTTTCTTAATTGTCATTACAGGTTTTTCAATACCATACTTGTGAAATACAGAATCATAGAATTGGTCCATTTCCTGACGGTAAATCTTTTCCGCAGTTTTTCTCCACCATTTATTGAAGACTTTTTGAACAAGATTATCATCTGTAACATCGGTTACATATATAATAACCTTTTTTTCATCAATCTCAACATGGTTTTTTAATGATACTTCTTTGTAAATTCGTATATCCGTACCAAGAAACTGTGTTGAGGTGCCATTCTTTACTCCATCCAAATTGTTGAATCCGCTTGTTTTTTTGTATTTGGTTATTTGATCGTCAATCCATTTCTGACGGCTCAAAAGGAACGAATCGATCCACTCATAAGGCACCTGCTCCGGAACGGATAAAACAATATCCAGTGACCGAAAGACCTTCAAATGAACATTTTTTATTTCCTTTCGCATTACTTGCACGGTCACAGTGCCGTTAACAGGACCTAAATACAATTCAATATTATCCATCAGTATCTTGCAACCGCCACTTTCATAATTTCATCTATTATCAAGTCTAATGTATCAATATTTGAATTGTTGATTTCATATTCTATCTCATCAAACATCTCAAATAAACAATCATCTAAAGCACGATGTATTTGTTTGTGTACGACTTCGTTGTGTTTCCAATCTCGTTTTGCACGATCAGCAACTACTTGCGTGATTTTTCTGGAATGGTTTGCTATAACATTTTCAAGGGTATCGGACAAATTTAATTCTGTCTTTGAGCGAAGAATGTTAATTATAGCACCATAAAAAGCCTTAGTATCGCTGTCATTAGCAATCGATGACGGATAATCCTTCGTTAATCTGCCGTTTCTAAAATCATCTGCCATGGTTTCCATAGCAGTAAAATACTTATCAGCGTCTCGGGTTTCGTCATATTCAGCTAACGTCTTTTTTATTTTTGTGGAAAATTCTTCAAACAAAAGCGGGTCATCATACCTTACCTGTTTAAGCTCAGATTCAATTCGAGTCTTAATTTTATCTGCTTTAACATTTTTAGGGTCGTCTGAACTAAGTAACTTTGCCATAGCTGCTTCGTCCGTAATGGAAACAGGCTTTATGATTTGATGAACATCGGTTGCATTTACAAAAGTATCAAGAAGATTTTTAATTCCAGCCTCATATTTTGATAATCAAAGGTGTGCCTGTGAAAGCAATAAGTGTAGCATTAGGCAATACCTCTCGCATATAATTATACATGGCGCTGTACTGTGAACGGTGCGCTTCATCAATAAGGACATAAAATTTATTGCTGTCCGGTTCAAGATAGTGATTCTTACATACTGTTTCGAACTTGTTGATTAATGTCGTAACAACAAGTCCAGTCTGTAGCTATGAAGTTTGAGGAAGAGTGTCTGAACGGCGACATTATCGACGCGAACATCAGATTCGGAGATTTTGCGGAGAAGTGGTTCCGGGAATATGCGGAAATGCAGCTAAAAGCCAGCACTCTCAGCCGCTACAAAGACCTTATGCAGCGCATCAAACCGGTATTCGGCAATATGAAGATGAGCGCGATCAAGCCGTACAAGCTCACGGAATTCTACAACAGCCTTACCAAGCCGGGTGTCAGGATAGACACAAAGCGCATTGCAAAGCCAAAAGTCGTCGAAATGATAAAGGCTACGAAGAAAACGCAGCCGGAATTTGCCCAAGAAGCCGGCATCAGCAAATCCGTGATGTACAGCGCCCTGCATAACCGCAACATATCGGCAGAGAGCGCCGAAAAAATAGCCAAATGTCTCGGAAAGCCGGTTGACGAGCTGTTTGACGCGGTCGCAGAGGAAAAGTGTCTTGCGAGCCGCACCGTGCAGTATTATCACGTTATCCTGTCGTCTATCTTCTCGACCGCCGTGCTCTGGCAGGTCATAGCATCGAATCCGTGCGAGCGCGTGAAGCCGCCGAAGATCACACGAAAAGAGAGCAGCTATCTCGACGAAGACGGTGCGGCAAGACTTATGCAGGCGCTTTCGGACGTTCCCTACCACTATTCGATAGTCGTGTACATCATGCTTTATACCGGACTCAGGCGCGGGGAGGTCTGCGGATTGGAGTGGTCCGATGTGGATTTTGACAAGGACCTGCTCACGGTAAGGCGCAACTGGCTCTATGTTCCCGAAAAAGGTTCTTATCAGGACACGCCCAAGTCCGAGAGTTCCAACCGCGTAATAAACATTCCGCCCGATCTTGTTGAGATATTGCATGATTACCGACGCTGGCAGCAGGGTCAGGCTGAGCAGTACGGCGACAAGTGGCATCAAACTGACCGGATCGTGACCTCCCGTTACGGCAAGGAAGTGTTTCCGGATACGCTCACGCGCTGGTTTTCCAAGTTCATCAACGAGAACGATCTGCCGAAAATCTCGCTTCACAGCCTGCGACACACCCACGCTACGCTCCTTATCGCCTGCGGAATACCGCTCAAGACCGTGTCCGCGCGGTTAGGTCATGCCAGCCCGACGACCACATCAAACATTTATTTGCACGCGATCCAGTCGCTGAACGCGGCGGCAGCAGAGGCTATCAATGATATTCTTTCGCCCGGGAAGGCGTTCAAAAACAGGAAGGTAGGATAAACAAAGACAGCGGCAGGCTGAAAGGCTTGCCGCTGTCTTTATTATTGGGTATTACCACATCTGCTTCGAACGAATTATACTGAACCGTTCAATACATTCCTATATGCTGCCATTACCATTTGATATGCTTGAGGAGCTTTTCCAACTTTCTGAGGGTCGTAATCGCACATATTAATTACGAGAGAATACTGCTCTATAATCTTACCAAGATTCAAGGCAAGGAACGGTAGCGGAGGCTGTGACCATATTATTACATTCTTGCCGTCAACCGTTTTCTTTTTCATTAGCGTCTGAAGACCAAATACAACTGGCATAATAAAGCCGTCAGGGCTTAAAGTATCTATTTCCTTCTTCATAAACGGAGTTTGCTTACTTACTTTCTTATCATTCATAGTATCGACTGCTTTTATAGCCCCATATTTTCCGCCTGCTTTGTTATATAAACTTGGAAAATTCTCGTAAATATAATCGTAAAGTTCAGGAATATCTGCTGCGATATCCAATGCAGAAGCAACTTCTTCATTCAACAATTTGTGTTTAGAATCTGTTTCATCTACTATAGTAACCTCTGGGGAAGCCATTATTCTCTCAAAATGCTGCAAAGAACTACCTTTAGCACTATATAATTTATAGGGAGCAATTGGTTCAATCGTTTTTTCCGAATCATCTTTTATTGGCTCAATTAAATTCAGTGGTATAAGCGAAAGAGCGACTATATCTTGTGCTTTGATCTCTCCACCTTCATTTGACTTCCACGCAATTCTACTTGCTAAATCAGGATTCTTTCTCTCCATATATGCTTTAAGATCATCATAAAATCCTTTGTGATTAGCCTTATCAGAATCTGTCAACTGTGCGTTGTTGTTTCTTGCATAGCATATTTCAAACAAGCTGTTCACAAAACTTGTTACACACACCAAGTCTTTCACATCTCGTGGAACAATTATTTCAACCGGAATATAGTAATCAAGATCTTTAACATCAGTATTATTTTTTAAATGATCGAGATACTTTCCTAAAATATCTTTGCTTTTTTCCCAAATGTCTTTGAAATCACTCCAAATCTTAATACCCTTTGGAAATTTAATATCGCAATAATCGTATGCTTTTTTTAGTGTATAAAGACCAATTGCTAAAGTGTTGTGTCCACCATCCAGAATACCCTCAAGCATAGGATTATCTACATAAAATCTATATCTTGAACGCTCAAGTGCTTCATAATTAGAAAAAGCCATTAAAATACCCTTGCTTTTAAAGGCGAATAACTGAGGTGTCTGAGCAATTGATTCTTGAATAGCCTCCGTTACAGCAGAAGATTTTGATGATCTTGGATTTGCTTCAAGATCAAGAGTATCAATAACCGGCACTATGTACTTGCCATAGATATAACCCGTGATTCTTTTGATATCTCCTATACAAGATTCACTTGCGTTCTCTACTTTGATTAAAAAATTGGACTTGTCATTTGCATTCATAATAAATATTCCTTTCTGATAAAAATAGTTTGAGCTGAAAAGAATAAAGAAATCAAAAAAGCCAATTCTTAACGAATCGGCTCACAGAATACAAATTAAAATGACGCGTCCCGTTGATATCCATCAACAAATTTTAACGTTCTTTAATGATTCCAGAGCCTTTTCAGAACTCATAATAAACTTTTCCAACTGTATATCCAACAGTCTATATATAAAATACCATATTGTTGACGATTTGTCAAGTATTATTATGAAGAAAATCCAAAATTGTGATACATTTACAAAAACGATATAATTATTTGTTATTATTGTCCAAACATGTATCATATAAAACGAGCTTAACAGCAACATAATTATATATGATTAACTCCGTTTTTTCTAATTTCTGCCCTCTACGCCCCTCCCCCTCAAAATTTAAGTAACATCTTGCACCAGATTTTCACCAAAAATCTTTCCAAAAATCGCGTATTCTCAGGCAGCAAAAAATTTTTTAGTGTCAACAAATTGTCAACAAATCCCGATTTTCGGGCATATGTATTGATTATAAAACAAAAGCAAAAGCCGCCCAAGCCTTTGCCTGAGCGGATTTGCTATGGTGGACCCGGGGAGGATCGAACTCCTGACCTCCGCGTTGCGAACGCGGCGCTCTCCCAGCTGAGCTACGAGCCCACATCACATATGATTATATCACGATTTGCACGAAAAATCAAGAGCCGGACGAGAATTTACAAAATTTTTTTGTACGAAGATCCGCCGGCAAAACGCTGCACAGCGGTAAAGCCGCACAGCGCGCGTCTTTTCACTTGTTCTGTTCCTTTGTAAGCTTTTTGTTTTCGTACATAAGGTTATCGGCGATTATCTCAGCGTCGCTTATCCGTGATCCGCAGGTGTAATGCGAATATCCGCAGGCCACCACGAGTTTCACCGGCGGGTCGGCGTCGCGGTTGTACTTGTCTATGTCCCCGCGGAAAGACTGGATAAGCTTATCCATGTCATTGACAGCTCTCCGGGGGAATATGGCGATGAATTCATCACCGCCGGTGCGGAACACATGACCGAGAGCGCAGAAATTCCGGCGTATTATTTCTGCGGCAGCTCTTATATGGGCGTCACCCGCCATATGGCCGTGGAAGTCGTTGACTTTTTTCAGGTCATTTATATCGAACTGAACTATAGTATATTCGCCATCGGTCTCGCTTGAAACGGACTGCTCATATTCGCCGAAGGCGAGTCTGTTCTCAAGTCCGGTAAGTCCGTCGGTATGGGCAAGCCGGAACATCTTCTTTGCGTAGGAGTCCTTTTCGGCAATGGCAATAAGCTCCAGGAGCTCGAAATATCCGAGGTAAAGCACAAAAATGAGAATTCCGAGCATGAACACCGAGCCGTATGCGTGTCCCATGCGATAGAGGATTATATCGGCAAGACCTGCGAGCGCAAGAGCGGAAAATGCGATCAGTATGATGCGTGAGCGCTTTTTATCTATTGTATCCCGCTTTATCGCACGGATCACAAGGAATACCGACACACCGATGCCTGCGGCGATGACAGCATGAGTCGCGGTAAGGAGGGTATGATAGTCGGCGACACCGGTGAGAGAGCAGATGACCTGAACCACAAAATTCAATATCACAGCGGCATCTATGATGCGCACGACCCTGCTGCTGTCACTGTGGGCGAGGTTCGCTATTAGGTTGCAGGCCGGTATCGCGACAAACATGAGGCAGAGATAGTTTATGAAATGACAGGCTGCGGCATTTCCGGTAAGCATCTGCAGCACCGGCGTCTCGGTCCCCTCCCATATACCGGAGAGTATTGCAAGAAGTCCGAGTGAAACGGTCTGTATCCTGTTCTCGGCTCTCAGTGTATATATCATACCCGCGACAACGAACAACAACCCCAGAAACGCGGTTATCATGCATATCACGAACACGAGCATATTTTCGCCGAGCACAGTACTGCAGTACACGTCAGAACGGTCGAGACAAACGGCGAAGATCCGCTCCGAGCCGTCTCCGTATGCAGGTTCGACAACTATACGGAGAGCGTCGGCATCAAATGTATAAGGAAGGCGTATGCTGTGTACGAACTTTCCGTAGGAATTGCCGTAAAGAGCAGGTATCTGCGGGTGAAAGTCGTAGATCATCTCATCGCCTATGTAAACGCTGAGATCAACATTCTTGCTGCGGAAGCAGAGACTTACGGCATCCTCTCCCCGGAGGAAATCATGCCGTATCTCGAATCTGCGCTCTTTCGGAATATCCGAAAGATCCGCCGGGCTTCCGTCCGGGTAGGTCCAGCCCTCCGAGAAATCCGCAAGCCCATCTTTGCCATTGCCGCCGTAAGGCATATCGGTTACGAAGATGAGCACAATACAGATCATCATGACAAAGACGATGACAGCCGACAGTACATATGATATTTTTTTCAAGTGTCACCATCTCCCCATTATGGTATATATGCTTATTCTACCACACTTTCCGGAAAAATGCAACATCTGTCGGCAAAAAAGCTATGAAACGCAGCAATGTCAAAATGCACAAAAACTGTTGCCGTTTTGCGGTAAAACAATGAAATTCGGCGAAAATACTTGATTATTCGTTACATTTACGGTATAATGTATCTATGTAACGAAAGCGGGGCGCGAGATATGCAGAATACAGAAAATGAAATGAAAATATCGGATTATGCGCACAACGCATACTGCCACTTCATTACCATTACCCGCCACAAAAAGCTCGTCATGCATTACTGCTTCAAGGCGGGGCTGTATAAACAAGGTCTGCTCCACGACCTGTCGAAATACTCACCCACAGAGTTCATCGTCGGCGTGAAATACTTCAACGGAAGACGCAGCCCCAATACCGTCGAGCGGGAAAAGCTGGGATACAGCGCCGCGTGGCTGCACCATAAGGGCAGGAACAAACATCACTTCGAGTACTGGATAGATAACAAGCCCGACGGCGACAGGAATATGGCAGGGGTGAAAATGCCCGTAAAATACGTCGTGGAGATGTTCTGCGACAGGATAGCCGCCTGCAGGGTCTATCTCGGGGCAGACTATACGGACGCTTCCGCATACGAGTACTACGAACGCTCCCACTCGCACTATATGATACACCCGGAGACGGATAAGCTGCTGAAGCGGCTGCTCATCATACTCAGGGACTACGGCGAGGAGAAAGTGTTCGCGTATATCCGCGCGAGGGTGCTGAAATAACATGGAATTTATACTCGGACTTGCAGTGATAGTGATACTGCTGCTCATTCTCGGGATCGGTGCCGATGTCATCATCTACGGCTTCATGGGGCTTCTGTGCCTCGCTTCGGGAGCTTCCGCGCTGGTGCTGATGTATTTCGCGGTGCGGCTTATGCTCTCGGGGAAATGCACCGGCAAATTCACCCGCATAGACAAAACTGAAAAGAGCAGATACGACGCTGCGCACTACATGACGGAACTGGGCGAGCTGCCGAATGTGTTCCCGGCCGAAATGGTCATGAAAAAACGGCTGTACAACAGCGAAAAGACAGTGAAGCTGCGGATCGACCGCGGAAAGCGCTTCGTATATGACCGCAACGCAAGAGCCACCATAATCTCGGGAGTGCCGCTCACCATTGCATTGACCGCGCTGCTCGCAGCCGGAATATGGTTCATGACATATCATTATCCGTGATACAACAGAGAGGACAAATATACATAATGTTTGCAAAAATATCGAGCATAGGGCTTTTCGGGCTCAATACCTTCCCCGTGACCGCGGAGATAAGCGCCTCTCAGGGCGTTCCGGGCACCGACATAGTCGGGCTTGCGGATCAGTCCGTCCAGGAAAGCCGTATGCGCATAAAATCCGCCCTTGACAACAGCGGTATGAAGACCGGCTCACTCAAGTGCCTTATAAACCTTGCTCCGGCAGGCATAAAAAAGACCGGATCCGGCTATGACCTCGCCATACTCACCGCCCTTATGACTGCCGCGGGATATGTGCCGAAAGAGCTTGACGGAAAAGCCTTCGTGGGCGAAGTCTCCCTCGGCGGCGAGCTGTGCCCGGTGAACGGGGTCCTCGCTATGGCGGCGGAAGCTATGGAAAACGGCATCTCCGAGCTTTATGTCCCCGCCGGCAACGCCGCGGAAGCTTCCGTGGTCAAGGGCATAAGAGTGTTCGGCGTGAACACGGTGAGAGAGCTTGCGGATCACCTCTGCGGCAGAAAGCTCATAAAGCCCGCCGATCCTTATGAGATCACCGAGCAGGCTTACCACTCGGCTCTCGATTTTGCCGACGTCAAGGGTCAGGAAGCCGTGAAGAGCGCCATAGAGGTCGCCGCGGCAGGCTTCCACAATATGCTCATGATCGGACCTCCCGGAACCGGAAAGAGCATGATCGCAAAACGCATACCGTCCGTGCTCCCGAGAATGAGCTTTGAGGAGAGCATGGAGACCACCAAGATACATTCTGTGGCGGGACTTCTCTCGGAGAAAGAACCGCTCATAACCCACCGCCCGTTCCGCGAAGTGAGCCACACCGCCTCTTCCGTGGGACTTATCGGCGGCGGCAGCATACCGAAGCCCGGCGAGATCTCCCTCGCGCACAACGGAGTGCTGTTCCTCGACGAATTCCCCGAGTTTGACCGGCGGGTGCTTGAGACCCTGCGCCAGCCCCTCGAAAACGGGAACATCGTGATCTCCCGCGCCGCGGGTACAGTCACCTACCCCTGCAACATCATGCTCGTGGCGGCAATGAATCCCTGCCCCTGCGGGAATTACGCCTCACCTCTCAGGAAGTGCACCTGCACTGTCCAGCAGGTGTCGCGCTATCTCGGAAAGATAAGCCAGCCTATCCTCGACCGCATCGACATTCAGACCGAAGTCTCGGCGGTGAGATACGAGGATCTTGCGGGCAATTCAAAGAGCGAGTGCTCGGCGGCTATGGCGGAGCGAATAGCCCGCGCGAGAGAGGTACAGGACAAGCGGTTCAAGGGCACCGGCATCAAATCAAATTCCGGCATCACGCCCGACCTGCTGCACAAGATATGCGTGCTGGACGAGAGCGCCGGCGACTATATGAAACTCGCATTCGAGAAGACCGGGCTTTCTGCCCGCGCATACGACAGAGTGCTCAAGGTCGCAAGGACCTGCGCGGATCTTGAGGGCTCGGAGCTTATCTGCAAGCGCCACATAGCCCGCGCCATAAGCTACCGGAGCCTTGACAGAAAATACTGGGGCGGCGGGATATCGCTTGCCTGACAACGGATCGGATAAATAAGAGGTGGAAAATGGAAAAGCTGAAGATCAATATGCTCGGAGACTTCTCCATGTCTTACGGAGAAAACGTCATAACCGAGCAGAGCAAGCGCTCAAGAAAGATGTGGACGCTGCTGCAGTTCATGATCGCGAACCACAACCGTGAGATATCACAGAACGAGCTCATATCGCTCCTCTGGGGGGACAAGGAAAGCGACAACCCCGTGGGCGCTCTGAAGACCTCGCTGCACAGGCTCCGTGCCTGTCTTGACGGGCTTGGACTGCCGGACGGAGTTGAGATAATCATAAATTCCATGGGCACCTATTCGCTCAACAACCGGATAGACTGCAGCATAGATTTCGATGAATTCGATGTACTATATAAAAAGAGTATGCTCGCCCAGTCTGAAAAGGAAAAGACCAATCTCTATCTTGCAGCTATCGACCTCTACAAAGGCGATTTTCTCAGCCGTTCCCGCTCAGAGAGCTGGGTCACACCTATCAATAACTACTACCACTCGCTTTATCTGCGGATAGTCCATGACACCATAGAGATACTTTACCGTCATAAATACTACACCGAGCTCATGACCGTCTGTCAGAAAGCTTTCGAGATAGAGAAGCTCGACGACAGGATCCACCTGTACTACGTCCGGGCGCTCCTCGACACCGGTGAGACTGCCGCAGCCAAGAAGCACTACACCTACGTCATGGATCTGTTCTACAACAAGAACGGCATCAATCCTTCCCCCGAGTTCGTTGCTCTCTACGAAAAGACAGTGAAGGACGACAACGCCTACAACGCGGATTTCGGCGTTCTCAAGGGTCAGCTCGACAGCATAGATGACGGCATAGGCGCGTACTACTGTGAATTTGCGTTTTTCAAGCACGTTTACCAGCTTGAGATACGCGACGCCGTGCGAAGCGGAAGACCCACCAACCTCTGTCTCCTCACCGCCGTTTCAAAATCCCAGGAAGAGCTTGAAACAAAACAGCTCAACCGTATCATGACCAAGCTTTCCGACTGCATCAGCACTTCCCTGCGCTCACGGGACGTATATTCCCGTTACGGAGCGTCCCAGTTCGTCATGCTCCTCACAAACACCACAAAGGAGCAGGCGGCAATGGTGCTCGACCGCATTCTGAAGCGCTTCAAGCGGGACAATCCCAAGCTCGGCTGCACGCTCCTGTACAAGTTCGACCGCGCGGGAAAGACTGAACCGAGGGAGCCGAAATGAACTACAAGACGATAAACGGCAGCGCCGAAGACCGCTTCATCGAGAAGAAAAGCGAGTTCATCGGCTATATCCGCCATACCTCCACGGAGCAGGAAGCTCTCGCTTTCATCGCGGAGATACGCGCCATGCACCGCAAAGCGACACACAACTGCTACGCCTATATCCTCCGCGAGAACAACCTCTCCCGCCACAGCGATGACGGCGAGCCCGGCGGTACGGCAGGCGTCCCGATATACGAAGTTCTGCGCAAGGAGGGGCTCACCGACGTTACCTGCGTTGTCACCCGCTATTTCGGCGGAGTGCTGCTCGGCGCGGGAGGGCTTGTACGCGCGTACACAAAAGGCGCAAAGATAGCCTGCGACGCGGCGGAGACCCTTGATATGCGTACTGCGTCACACCTTACGCTTACCCTCGACTACACATGGTACGGAAAGATCGGAAAGACGCTCGGAAGCTACGACGTGCGCGTTGAACGCGAGGATTTCGGGGCTGCAGTCGAGATAGGGCTGTATATACCCGTCGAAAATGAAGCCGCATTCGTGAAAGAGCTTACCGATATCTGCGGCGGCAGCATAACTGCTAAAAAAGACAGCGAAACCGAGTATAACTTTAGTAAAGATGCCGAAAATTGAAAATCCCTTCCCGAAAAAGAGGAAAAGCGGGAGGGGATTTTGTATATATTTATAGCGGGTAATTCCGCCTTAACGCAATATATTGTTTTTAAGGCTATACCACACAAATAGCGTGCGGAGATTGCGCAGTCAGTTAATTTTTTAATGCAAGCAAGGTTCTTGCGTCTGTTTGCGCGGTATTGCCTTAACGCAATTACCGGCATTACGGAGATAAAATGTTACCAAGAGAGATCACACAGGAAAACGAAAAGAAGATCCTGTCCGAGCACGCCTGCCTGAGCGAATCCACAAAAGGCAGAGTGCGCTATGAAAAGCCCTGCGACATACGCACGGACTTTCAGCGTGACAGAGACCGCATTATACACTGCAACGCTTTTCGCAGGTTAAAGCATAAAACACAGGTGTTCCTCATACCGAAGTCCGACCACTATCGCACCCGCCTGACCCACACTCTCGAAGTGTCCCAGATAGCGAGAACGATAGCGCGGGCTCTGCGGCTCAACGAGGATCTCACCGAAGCTATTGCTCTGGGTCACGACCTCGGGCACACCCCTTTCGGTCATGACGGCGAGAGAATGCTCCAGAAGCTTTATCCGGCAGGAGATTTCCGCCATTATAAGCAGAGCGTCAGGGTCGTGGAGAAGATCGAGCGCGACGGCGCAGGGCTCAACCTCACCGAGGAAGTCAAGAACGGCATACTCTGCCACACAAACATGACCGCAGATACGCTCGAAGGCGTTGCAGTCAAGTTCGCGGACAAGATCGCCTATCTCAACCACGACATAGAAGACGCGGTACGCGGCGGAGTGCTTGACCCGAAGAACATTCCCCGGCACGTCATCGACGTTCTCGGAGACTCCAAGAGCAGGCGCATAACCACCCTCGTCACCGATATAATCAACAACAGCGACACGGAGATACATTATTCCGCCACGATACAGGAAGCCCATGATGAACTCCGGAGATTCATGTTCGAGGAAGTGTACTATGCCGAGGTCACCAACCGCGAGAAAGACAAGGCGTGCCGCATAGTCGAGTTCCTTTTCGACCACTATATGCACAACAAGGACGCTCTCCCCGCGCTCTATATACGGCTTGCGGACGAGGACGGGCTTGAAACGGCGGTAAGTGACTTTATAAGCTGCATGACCGACGAATATGCAATAGACCTCTTTAAAGAACTCTGTATCCCGAAACAATGGATACGGATATGAACCGGAACGGCGTGCGGCGCCTGCCGCACAGCCCCGGAAAATCTTCAGACAAAAGGCGGTGAGCAGGTGGGGAGACTGCCGGACAGCTTTCTTGACGCTCTCAGAGCGGGAAACGACATAGTGAACGTGATGTCGTCTTATGTCGAGATAAAGCGCGCGGGAAGGGATTATGTCTGCTCCTGCCCCTTTCACTCGGAACGCACCCCGTCCTGCCATATCTACACCGAGACCCAGAGCTTTTACTGCTTCGGCTGCGGCGCAGGCGGCGATGTCATCAATTTTATCCGTCTCATCGAACACTTCGACTATATCGACAGCGTAAAATACCTCGCTCAGCGGGCAGGGCTGTCCATGCCGGAGGATTCCGACGACGGCGGCGCAAATAAGCGCACAAGGCTTCTGGCGATGAACCGGGAGGCCGCAAGATATTTCCGTGACATGCTCCTCTCGCCCGAGGGAAGAGAAGGTCTCGACTACCTCGCCCGGCGTCAGCTTACCCCCGCTACCATAAAAAAGTACGGACTCGGGTTCGCCCCCGACGGCTGGCATAACCTGCAATACTATCTGCGGCAGAAAGGCTATACGGACGACGAGATGGAGGAGGGCGCGCTGCTTGCAAGGCGCAACAACTCCGTTTATGATAAATTCAGGCGGCGGGTGATGTTCCCCATAATAGATATCCGCGGGAACGTTATCGCCTTCGGCGGGAGAACGCTTGAAAAAGATGCCCCCGCAAAATACCTCAACAGCGACGAAACCATGGTCTTTCACAAGCGTGAGAACCTGTTCTCGCTCAATTTTGCGAAAAACACCAAGGAAAAGTTCCTTATCCTCTGTGAGGGGTACATGGACGTCATCTCGCTCAACCAGGCGGGCTTTGACTGCGCGATAGCCACCCTCGGCACCGCGATCACCCCCCAGCAGGCAAACAAGATGAAACACTACGCAGCCGAGGTCGTTATCTCCTACGACGCCGACGGTGCAGGTCAGAAAGCTACCATGAAAGCCATAAACCTGCTGGCGGAGGCGGGGATAAGGGCAAGGGTGCTCAATATACCCGATGCAAAAGACCCCGACGAATACATAAAGAAATTCGGCGCGGAAAGCTTCCGCCAGCTGCTCATGGGCACTTCCACCGCCCTCGATCATGAGTTCGGGCTGCTCCGTTCGGGACTCGATACCGAAACTCCCGCAGGAAAGGCGGAATTTCTCAGAAAAGCCGTTTCGTTCCTTGCAAAGATACGAAGCGATACGGACCGCACCGTTTATATCTCAGAGGCGGCAAAAATAAGCGGCCAGCCGGTAAATGCAGTCGCAGGGCTCGTGAAAGACCGGATAAAGTACGAAATACGCTCGGAACAGCGCAGCGAAGAGCGTGAGCTCATTCGCGGCACCGTGAAGCGCGACCCGATAAACCCGGATTCCCTCACTTACCCGAAGGAGGAAAAAGCCGAACGGGGCATAATCGCTTATATGATGCATTCCCCCGATTACCTGCCGCGGGTGGAGAAAACTCTTTCCGAAGAGGACTTCCCCACCGAGTTCAACCGCCGTGTGTTCAGCTTCATCGCCAGCCACATCAAGAACGGTGACGCGGTCGATCTTTCGCTTATCGCCGGAGAGTTCACCGCCGAGGAGACCGGAAGGATAACCGGTATCTGCCGCCAGGCGGACGCTCTTCCCTACAGTATGCCGCGGCTTGACGAATATATCGCCGTACTCGTTGAACACCGCAGCAAAGCCGGTGAGAAGCCTGTGACCGAGCTCACACCGGAGGAAATGCTGCAGCGAATGGAAGAAAGGCGGCTCAAAAAGCACCATTCATCGGTCTGAAAAAAGTTGATTATCGGCATTTGCCGTTCAATTCATTTATTACAACAGTACCCCGCTGTCTTGCTCCTGCAGGGGTACGGGGGCGATGCCCTGTCAAAAGAAAGGACGTTAAGTATGTCGGAAGCAAAATCGCCGATCACGGAACTGATCGAGCACGGAAAACAGAGCGGAAAGCTCACAAGCCAGGAGATCAACGATGTCCTTGAGAGCTGTGACTTTGACGCGGAGCAGATAGACAAGCTCTACAACGACGTCGAGGAGAACAATATCGCGATCATAGATGATTTCACGATAGATGAAGACCTTGATGCAGCGCTTTACCTGTCCGCGGACGACGACCTCGATATGGGGCTGTCAACGGATCAGATCTCAATAGACGACCCGGTAAAGATCTACCTCAAGGAGATAGGCCGCGTGCCGCTCCTCACCCCGGAGGAAGAGATCGAGCTTGCCCAGAGAATGGCACAGGGCGATCCGTATGCAAAGAAAAGGCTCTCGGAAGCCAACCTGAGACTTGTGGTAAGTATCGCGAAGAAGTACGTCGGACGCGGTATGCAGTTCCTCGACCTTATACAGGAAGGCAACCTCGGTCTTATAAAGGCTGTGGAGAAGTTCGACTATACGAAAGGCTACAAATTCTCGACATACGCCACATGGTGGATAAGACAGGCCATAACCCGTGCCATAGCAGACCAGGCGAGAACCATAAGGATCCCCGTCCACATGGTCGAGACCATAACCAAGGTCAAGAAAGTGAGCAGCACCCTCCTGCACAAGAACGGCCGCGAGGCTACAGCAGAAGAGATAGCGGAAGAGCTTAAACTCCCGCTCGACAGAGTGCGTGAGATAATCCGCATCTCCCAGGATCCCGTGTCCCTCGAAACTCCGATCGGCGAGGAGGAGGACAGCCACCTCGGCGACTTCATACCGGACGAGGAAGCTCCCGCGCCGGCAGAAGCCGCGTCACAGATGCTTCTCAAAGAGCAGCTCGACGAGGTGCTCGGCACACTCACCGAGAGAGAGGGAAAGGTGCTCCGCTTACGTTTCGGCCTTGACGACGGAAGACAGCGCACTCTCGAAGAAGTGGGCAAGGAGTTCAACGTTACCCGTGAACGTATAAGACAGATAGAAGCAAAGGCGCTCAGGAAGCTGCGCCACCCGTCCAGAAGCAAGAAGCTCAAGGATTTTCTCGAATAAGTTTATGATTCAGGTATGATCTAAGGATAAATTCAATTTGAAGAAATGAAAGGAAATTGCCAATGAGTACGAAAAATGCAGCACCGGAGCTTAAACCGCAGGGAGACCTCGTGTTCGCCCTTGACATCGGTACGAGAACAGTTGTCGGTGTTATCGGCGAATATGTTGATGACAAGTTCTACCTCCAGGACTACATAAGCGTTCCCCACACGAAGCGCGCTATGGTTGACGGTCAGGTAGAAGATATAAAGCAGGTCGCAAAGATCGTTTCACAGGTAAAATCACAGCTTGAGGAAAAGAACGGAGTAAAACTCACCAAAGTCTCGATAGCGGCTGCGGGACGCGCTCTCAAAACACGGCAGACGGCCATGGAGTTCGATATCTCCGACCGCGAGGCGCTCACGGAAGACATGGTAAAGTCCATGGAGATCGAGACGATACAGAAAGCGCAGGCTGAGCTCGATTCCACCAACACCGGCAGAACTATATTCTACTGCGTAGGTCATTCGATCATAAGCTACCTGCTTGATGACTACAAGATCCTGAGCCTTGAGGGCCATAAGGGTGAAAAAGCGACTATAGAGCTTGTTGCCGCATTCCTGCCGAATATTGTCGTAGAAGGTCTTTATTCGGTAATGGATCTCAACGAGCTTGAAGTCACGAGCCTTACCCTTGAGCCTATCGCGGCGATGAACGTTATCGTTCCGCCGGAGATCAGACTTATAAATATCGCGCTCATAGATATAGGCGCAGGTACTTCCGATATTGCAATAGCCAAAAACGGCTCTGTCGTTGCATATGCTATGGCTACCACGGCGGGCGACGAGATAACCGAGGAGATTATCCGCCAGTACCTCGTTGACTTCAACACCGCCGAGATGATAAAGCAGAGCGTCTCCACCGGCGACAAGGAAGTCGAGTACCGCGATATCCTCGGAAATTCCCATAAAGTGCCCGCAGAAGACATCACCGAGATGCTGAGTCCCGCGGTCGAGACCCTTGCGGAAACGATATGCAATGCAATAATCGAAGCGAACGGCGCTTCCCCTTCCGCAGTGTTCCTCGTAGGCGGCGGAAGCCTTATCGAGGGACTTACTCCCCTCGTAGCCGAGAAACTCGGCATAGATGAGACAAGAGTTGCAATAGGCGGCGGCGACTTCCTGAAAAATGTAGATGAATGCGGCGCAAAGCTCGGCGCGGAGTTCGTTACCCCCCTCGGCATTGCCGTTACGTCCATGCTCAACCAGGGCTACGACTTCTCCGTCATCACCGTCAACGACAGCAAAGTGCGCGTTTTCGACACCAAACAGCTCAGCGTTTATGAAGCTCTTACCATCGCCGGCTACAAGTCCAACGAGATCATGGGCAGAAGCGGCAGAAACCTCTCCTATACCCTCAACGGCGTGAGAAAGACGATAAAGGGCGGCGCTATGACTCCCGCGGAAGTGTTCGTCAACGAGCGTCCCGCGTCCATAATGACAAAGGTGACACAGGGCGACCGTATCCGCATAACTCCCGCCATGAGCGGTCAGAACGCGTCCGCGAAGCTCTCCGACGTGCTCGGATATGAGCGCTTCAACGACGGCAACGTGACTTTCGGCGGCGACAAGTTCGCTATCGGTCTCAAAGCCACCGTCAACGGCGAAAAGAAGGATCCCGACTATCAGATCCAGCCCCTCGACAGCATCGAGACTTCCGGCATAGTAACTTTCGGCGACCTGCTCAGGATAATGGACGCAGGTTACGAGGGCGTTGAATACCGCGTCGGCGAAAATGTCATTGACGAGAACTATGTCCTCTCCGACGGCGACGACATAAAGACCTACGACAGCTACGGCAACATCATCGGCACAACCGATGTTCCCGAGCCCGCTCCTGCCGCAGCTCCTGCGGCACCGTCGGTTCAGCCGGCAGCTTCCGCAGAAGCGTCAGCTGAAACAGAGACCGAGACAAGTTCCGCTCCCTCCGCGAACGCTATCCCATTCAACGGCAGAGGCGGCATCAACGTTGAGATCAACGGCGAGCCTGTTACCCTCGCTCCCCGCAACGGCGACTATATACTGCTTGACCTGCTCAACAGCATAAACATAGACCCCGCTGTTCCCAACAGCGAGATCGTTCTTGAGATAAACGGCGCTCCCGCTAATTTCAGCAGCTACATCTCCGACGGCGACCGCGCTGTGATAAAAGTGCAGGAAAGAACCGGAAGCTGATGAAGAAGCGGTTCAAAGCTGCTCTCCTCGCCTGTGTGATGCTGATATCCGGCTGCGGCAGAGAGATAGACTACTCGTCCATAACGCTCCCGCCGGAGTACACCGAGAAGCTGCCAGATCCCGACGCGGACAAGGATATAATGCAGGAGACCGTGATAATCCCGGAAAATTTCTCAAAGGACACCTACTCCCCCTCCGCGGCGGTCATAGACCCCACGGAGTTCGAGGAGACGTACCAGCTTGAGTTCAGCCCCGACGCCCAAACCTATACCAACGGGCTCACCGGCTTCAACGGCGACGGCTTTATCTGTCTCGGCGATCATGAATACGCGTCCGTGGCAGTCAATGTCCCCTCCGCTCAGTACTATGACATCACCGTCCGCGTATGCAGCAACGGAACAAAGGTCGCGGTGATGACGGGCGGCGAGAATGAGGTCCAGAGCCCCGACGGTGATTACACAACTCTCGACGGTACGGTGTTCGGTGCAGTTTACACCGGCGAAGGCAACGAATTCGAGCCTTATACCCTTCGCGGAGTATATCTCGGCAAGGGCGAGAACACGGTCACGCTGCAGGTAATAGCGGGGACGGCATATATCGACGAGATCACGCTCAAAAACGGCGGTACAGTGCAGAAGCTCGCATACGAAGTGTCCAACGCGCCCGTTGACCCCAACGCTTCTCTAAACACCAAGATCGTGAAGCGCTACCTCGCGGACATCTACGGCAACCGCGTCATAACCGGTCAGTTCTGTTCCTCCGGCACAAACACCGAGATAAACGCGATCTACATGGCGACCGGCCGCTACAGCGCCCTGCGCTGCGCGGATATCGGGATCTTCTCGGAATACTACACCGGCCATGACAAGAACGACGAGAACGAGATAAGCACGGCGATAAACTGGTGGAAAGGCGGAGGGCTCGTAAGCTACACATGGTACTGGCAGTCCCCTCAGTCCGAAAAATCCTCCTGCTACAGCGCTCTTACGGACTTTGACCTTTCAAGAGCGGTGACGGAAGCGGACGTTGCGGATCTCAGCCCCGCGTCCCTTGAAGCATACGTCCAGACCGGACGCATAAGCAAGGAATGCATGGCGCTCATAACGGATATGGACGCGATCGCCCAGAAGCTGAAACTGCTGGAGATGTCGGACGTGCCCGTGCTTTTCAGACCTATGCCCGAAGCCGGCAACGGCTGGTACTGGTGGGGCTGTGACAGCGAAAGCTACCTTTGGCTCTACAGATTCCTCTACAAGCGCATAACCGAGTACTACAAGCTCTCCAACATAATCTGGGTCTGGGACGGCGAAAGCTATGATTATTACCCGGGCGATGACTGCGTGGATATTGTGGGAATGGATATATACACGAACTACGATATCTCCGGCAACAACCGCATGATGGACGCTATAGGCTATACCATCAAGAGCAAGGGCACCGCGCTCACGGAATGCGGCAGGATCCCAAATCCGGACTATATCGTGCGCGACGGTGCATACTGGCTCTGGTTCGCGCTCTGGAAAGGCGACTACATCATAAACAGCGACGGAAGCATACAATACTCTCATGTCAACGCCACCGAGCTCGATTATGCATATAACAACGAGCTTTTCATAACGCTTGACGAACTGCCGGATTTCTCAAGATACTAAATCTGAGCCGACAGCAGAAACGATCATCAAAAAACAGCAGACCCGATCAACGGATCTGCTGTGTTTTTTTATTATCGGGAGATCATATGGAAGAATGGCTCTTCACATACTCAACAACTTCATCGACCTTGCAGAATGCCATAGATACACAGGTATCAGCACAGCCGTAGTAGATAGCGATGCGTCCGGTATCTCCGTCGCAGAGAGCAGCACACGGGAATGCAACGTTCTGAACGTCGCCTACGCACTCGTAAAGGGTACGCGGGTTGAGGAGGTACTCAGCGCAGCGGTACTTTACGATCCACGGCTTGTCTATGTCGAGAATGCAGGCACCGAAGCTGTAAACAAAACCGTTGCAGCTCTCAAGAACGCCGTGATAGAACACGAGCCAGCCTTCGCTCGTCTCGATCGGGATAGGACCTGCGCCGATCTTCTTGGACTCCCAGCCTCTGAGCGGTCCCATGACGTGTCTGTGCTCACCCCAGTACTTCATATCGGGAGACTGGGAAACGTACATATCGCCGAAAGGTGTATGGCCGCTGTCGGAGGGACGGCTGAACATAACGTACTTGCCGTTTATCTTTCTCGGGAACATTACGCCGTTTCTGTTGAAGGGAAGGAACGCGTTCTCGCACTGGTGGAACTCCTTGAAGTCCTTTGTCCAGCCCACGCCGATAGTGGGCTTCCAGCCGTATGCGTTGCACCATGTGATCCAGAATCTGTCCTCGATCCATACGCAGCGCGGATCGTAGCCGTACTGCCACGGGTTGGCTTCCTTTGTCTCGGGGTCGTCGTTGATCCAGTCAACGCGCTTCTCGTTGATGTCCCAGTGAATGCCGTCCTTGGAGAAACCTGCGTGGATAGCCATGTTTCTTTCCTTGTCGTCAACTCTGAAAACGCCTGCGAACTTATAGTCGCCGCACTCAAAAGGAACTACTGCGCTGTTGAAGATAGAGTTGCTCGTAGGAAGAAGGTCGCGGGGAATGATCGGGTTTGCGTCAAATCTCCAGATGACGTCTTTGCAGTCTGCGGGCTTTTCCTGCCACGGAATATTCGGGAGGGAGGGCTGGTTAATTACTTTTACGCTCATGATAAGTACCTCATTTCTGTTATTTGCAATTGTATGCAGCCGCGCGTTCAAGCCGCCCACCGCATATCACTGTATTATCATTATATAATATCCGGGCCGCTGTGTCAATACAAATCGGGCTTAATGAATAACAATTTTTGCAGCCGCATTTAGGCAATTTTTACCTATATTTTACTTAAATAAATCTCTTTATAAGCTAATCACTGCTGTGGAAAGTAAACGTTATCTTTTTAACCGGAAACAGAAACGAACGCCTTGTTTATGCAAAAGCAACTGTTTTGTAACCCCTTTTCCGGCAAATTTTAATTTTTATACAAAACAGAACACTAAAATTTGTAATTATACACTATTGTGATATAGTGAGTTTTATGATATAATCGTATTATATACAAGTGTGCGTATGCGGGGAAAGTGTTTCTTGCGGGCATTTGCGCCGCTGCACCAAAGTAAATTCAAGATCACGAATGGAGGGTTTACATGGCATACTATTCATACGTTGCCACAGATGTCAACGGATCCACGGTCAAAGGTAAGGAGTATGCGGACGATTATCTTGACCTGTCCGAAAAGCTCCGTCAGAAAAACCTGTTCTGTACCGAATATACCGAGATCCAGGAGAAACAGGCAGATGCTCCTTACAAGTTCAAAACAAAGGATCTCGCGTTTATCTGCCGCCAGCTTTCCTCGATGCTCACCGCAGGTATAAGCCTCGTGCGATCGCTGCATATCCTTTACACTCAGGAAGAAAACAAAAAGGCAAAGGCGGCTCTTCTTGAGATATACGAGGATGTTCAGAAAGGACGTTCCTTCTCGGAGGCTATCCAGTCCCGTCCCGGCGTTTTCCCGCTGCTCTTCGTCAGCATGGTCGCCGCAGGTGAGGCGTCCGGTAACCTCGACGTTATCATGACCCGTGTCGCGGACTATTACCTGAACCAGAACAAGACAAACAACCAGATAAAGGGAGCTCTTACATATCCTATCGTTCTGCTCGTGCTCCTCGTAGGCGTGTTCTTCGGCCTGTTCATCTTCATCATGCCGATGTTCCGTCAGCTCGCCGGTGATGATCTCCCGCCGCTGTCCGCCGCGATGTTCGCGATAAGCGACTTCCTTATCCCATACTGGTGGACCATAATCCTCGGCGTAGGCGTGATCGTTCTCGTTATCCACTTCCTCAGAAAGAACGACACCTTCAACATGAAATTTGATGAGATCAAGGTAAAAATGCCCAAGGTAGGCCCCCTGCTCACTATCATATACACGGGCCGTTTCGCAAGAACTATGGCAAACCTTTACGCGTCCGGTCTTCAGATGGTGGACTGCATCGAAAAGTCTGCGGACACACTTAATAACCAGTACATAGCAAAGCTCTTCCACGACAGCGTGGTAGAGGATGTAAAGCACGGTGAGGCGCTCTCCGCCGCTATCACAAAGATCGGCGTGTTCCCCGGAGTATTCACTTCGATCATCATGGTCGGCGAGGAATCCGGTGCACTCGATGACATCCTCAATAAATCCGCGGACTACTACGAAGACGAATCCGCGACAGCTATCGCAAAGCTCGTAGGACTCATGGAACCTGTAATGATCATCTTCCTGGGCGTTATGATCGGTATGATCCTCGCAGGTATATTCCCGATCCTCTACGGCGGTATGGCAAATGTCGGCTAAGCCGGATATGACACGAAGTAATAAACAATATTATTAAAGAGGTGCTATATGTTATCAATTGATATTACCGATAAGCAGATAAGGCTTGTCAGAGGCGCGCTCAACGGCGCGAAGATCCGCGTACTTGAAGTAGAGACGCGTGATCTTACCGCAGGAAGTGTAAGCAACGGTTATGTAACGGATATCCCCATGATCGCAGGTGAGATCACGGATATCATCGCTACAAAGAACATCAAGGATAAAGAGGCTATCGTCTGCATCAACTCAGGTTCGATACTTTATAAGGACCTTACCGTTCCGAAGCCTAAAAAGATCTCCAACTCGGCAGCTATCGAGTCCATGATACTCACAACAATGGGTATCACCAAGGAGTACAACATCTCATACTCTATCATAGGTGAGGATAAGGACGAAAACGATCAGCCCGTGCTCAAGATCCTTGCGACTGCTGTTCCGCAGAGAATGGTCGACGGTTACATAAGACTGTTCACCCAGCTCGGTATCAAGCTCCAGCAGATCAACGTTTCCAACAACTGTATCACGCGTCTCATACTCAACACCCCGAAGCTTGAGTCTTCCATGCCCCTTATGCTCGTGCAGATAGACAACGACTTCATCAACATCAACCTGTATGAAGACAATCAGCTTGCTATCTCAAGATATGTAAGGGTCGATCCCTACGACTACAACAACGACGAGGATTACCTGAACCAGGCGGTTTACGACAACGTGTTCCGTACCGTCCAGTTCACCAGCCAGCGTAAGAACGCCAAGCCCCTCAAGGAGATCATGTTCTACGGCCAGGTAAGAGACTTCATCTCCCTGTCCAACGCGGTCGCTTCCTTCAACGTTCCCTCACATATCCTCAATATCCCCAACAATATCGTAACATTCTGTGACTTCGACTTCGCCGAGTACGCAAATGCGATAGGTGCGTTCTTCAAGGTAAGAAAAGACCTCGATCACGTCAACCTCCTCGATGCCGCAGCCGTAAAGGAAAAGAAGAGCGCAAGCGGCTTCTTCATAGGCATGAGCATTGCGGCACTCGCGTCCGTAGGTCTTGTATTCGGTGTAAAGGTCGTATGCGATAACATAGCTTCCGGCATAAAGGCTCAGGCTGATTCCGTATATGATGAAGTCCACAGCGAAGAAAATCAGGCAAAGCTCGACCTCCTTGCACAAAAGAACGAAGTCCTCGACAGTATCTCGAAGTATGCCGGAAATCTTTCCGAAGCACAGAGGCTCTTTGAGTTCCAGCCCAAGGCAGTCTCCGAAGTAAGAGAAGTGCTCGAATCAACGCTCCAGTCCGTTGACAACAACGCGTTCCTTATGAACGATATAGAGATAAACAGCTACAACGTCACGATCACGGTCCGCTGCTACAACGACGAAACGCCTACAAAGTATGTCAGGGCGCTTATCGACAGGGATTACTTCGATAATATCACTTACACCGGCTTCACAGGCGAAGAGATAGAAGAAGGCAACGAGGAATCCCTTAAAGTAGAAGAAAAAGCCGGCGACTACAGATATTCGTTCGCGCTCACCATGAGACTCAGAGGAGGCAACAAGTATGAAATTAAATAAGATTGAAAAGATCATTGTTGCAGTTATACTGCTTGGTCTGATACTCGTCGGAGGAGCTTTCATATTTGTTCTGCCGAGCTTCCAGAATATCGAAAAGAACAGCGCTGTGCTGGTAAAGAATATGCAGGAAAAGCTTGAGCTCGATGAAAAGCTCGAGAGACTCAATACCATCGACGATGACATAACAGCTCAGAAAAACGATGCGAAGAAGGCAGAAGGCGGTTTCTATCCCGACCTTACGACCTACGAAGCTTCCGAACTCGCTATGGCGTACCTCAAGAAGGCTAACCTCGAAGCGCACGAAATAAGCATAGCTCCGCTTTCTACCCGTCAGCTCGGTCTTGAGTACTTCATCCCCGCAGAAGTCAACTACGATCTCAAGACTTTCGGAGCTGCAGCAAAGGATCAGAACACCGAAGAGGCTCTTCTTGAAGGCGAGTTCCTCGACGGCAACAAGAAGTATTCCATTTCCGTAACCTCCACTACCGATGTTGTCATCACAGATGACACAGGCGCGGAGGTTGCACCCGCAAAGTACAGCGACACAATGAAGAAAGTATATAAAGCCGCTGTATGCAAGGCTGTTGCCACAGCAAGCACAAGCCAGACCGTAGCGTTCATAAGCGCGACCTACGAAGTAAAGGGCAAATACGGAGATTACAAGAATTTCATCGACCACATTTACGACCTTGACAGAGCAACTATGTTCGACGGCGTTATCTTCCCTGCAACAACAACGATCGAGGAAGATAAAGATTCCACAGCTCTCTATGTCGGCGAGGACGGAACAATATCTCAGGGTTCCGAAGCCAACGGCAAGCAGACTATGGTAGATGACAACACCGAGATCACAGAGGAACTCACGATCATATTCATGTGCGTAGAGCCTATGGATAAGATGAGCACCGTAGATGCAGACGGAACAAGCATAGTTGTTGATCAGAGGCCTACCGTTTATTAAGGAGGGCAATAATGCTTAAATTTTTCTACCGGCTCAGACGGCGCGGGGGAGTAGTGCTGTTCGCGGTAATTGCCATAATGACTTTGCTCATTGCTATGGCGACAACGGCGTATTTTACGGCGCGTTCCTCCTACAACACCGTTGTGAGCAACTACGATTTCTCACAGACGTACCTCTCCGCCATATCCATAAGCGATATGGTGATAGAGGCTATCACCCAGGACACTTTCATGCCCGGCGCAGATAACGGCGACGGTACAACATCGCTCAATTATTTCGCAGGACTGAAATCAAAGGTCCAGGATCTTAAAGATACGATACCCGGCAGCGATGACGCTAAGATCGTGGGCTATTCCCACAACCTCAGCGGACATACGGCCAATGAGTCCGATATCCTCGAAGCTGCAGCCAATGCACCTGTGGCTTCGGGTATATTCGACGGCGTAAAGATCGAGATCGCTCATGTCGGCACCAACTATAAGGATTCTCAGAACCTCGATGTTGCGAAATTCACCGTCACAACGACGGTTTACTACCGCGGCACCACAATAACCGTTCAGGACACTATCCTTAACCACAGCGGCGAGAAGAGCAAGGAAAAGAACCTTTTCGACCGTTTCTTCACCGCGTCCGGCGATACGGAAGAGGGACATTCAGTCGGTAATTCGAGACTCGTTCTTATAGATACCCATGACATTTCCGATGACGCGTATTTCCAGAACGACTACACGATATTCGCTCTTAATGAAACGGCTCAGCAGAATTTCCACGGTTCTCTTATGTCCTCGGGAAGCGTTTATATCTATCAGTTCAACACGACCAACATGATGACCGAGAACGTTCCTGCGTCCATACCCAATGACGGCGTAGAGGGCAACAAGAACGACTGGTTCATCAAGGGCGACCTTGTCTTCGGCGGAAACGCGGGCGGCAACTTCTCTCTTAACGGCGGTAACCTCTATGTAGAGGGCGACCTTATACTCGGCGGCTCCGGTGTAAACTTCTCCGCGGGCAACATCTATGTCAAGGGCAATATCTACTATCTGCAGGGCGGGTCCGGCAGCATGACCGGAAATCTCCACGTCGGAAGCGGCGAAACGAGCATTTCGGACGATGCAACTGCCGCAAACGCAAAGATCGCTCAGGTGAACGCTCTGCTCACAGCAAACGGTATAAGTAAGACCCTCGGCAATTTCTCCAACGGAAACAAGTCCGTGTTCTCTCACGGCACTGTAAGCAGCTTCAACAACACGGATCTTATAACTATTTCCACAAAGGACAGAGTAGGCACTACTTACAAGGAAATAGTCAAGAACAAGTTCAAGCAAGAAGCGGAAGACGGTACGGCAACATACACCCCCGTTGATGTCAAGGGCGCTATGGAAGCACAGGCGGGTCTTACGGACTACGACAACTATACCGCTAAAGACGTAACTCTCCAGAATACGCTCGATATAGATATCAAAGCCGGTGACTCTCTACCCCAAACGTGGGAAATAAAGTCCGCTTCCGATATTATCGACAATTTCGGCGGAGCTTATGTTCAGAACCTCACTCCCGACTGGGAAGGCGCGGGACTTGAAGGTACCGCAACACAGACAGTAAACGCTGACGGCTCGATACGCTATACAGTATCTGCGGTAAAACACACCGTTGTAAGGCATGAATGGGAAGCCGGCGGTAAGTTAATCGAAGACGAGGCTGTAAATTATGTTTATGACATAAAGACTCAGTCCGACGGCACGCTGTATGATTCACAGACGGACGGCGTTTCCGATGTAATGGCATTCAGCGACGGTTCTTTCGGTTTCAAGGCAACCAAGGGCACAGAGTATGCAAAGGTAAAGAAAAACGGCGACGGTTCTTACAATGTAGATATCCCGTATTATGCGGACGGTTACCTGCTCGGTATATATAATCCTCCGGATGCAAAGATCAAATATAATTTTGATACAAACGGTCAGACTATGCCGGTCGTGCTAAAGGCAAACTATAAGGACAGCAGCGGTCTTCCCACAGACAGCAAGGGATATAACGCGTTCTTGTGGTCAACCAACCTCGGAGCTAACCCGGGTAGCAACTGCGGCACACAGGTAAGGGTCAAGGGCGGCGGAAACCTTCTCCTCGAAGTCGGTAACTATAAGGAGAATGAAACCACTCATGAGATGGAATATGTCGAATATACCCCGCAGAGCGGCATAAATGTTCCCACATATTATATGTGCCAGAGACTTATGGTCGGAACGGAAAAGCAGATAGATGATCTCGGCGGCGATGACGGTATCGACACAGCATCGAAGTATGAGGCATACTACAGCTCAAAGCCCTACGCAAAACCGGACTACGATAACCACGTTATACTCATATCCAACAAGAATAACGGCGTAGCGTTTAACGGAGACCCCGAAAAGAGCATCATGTTCGGCTACCTTTACGCACCCAACGGTGTATTCAAGGGCAACCACAACTCCATGTCGATACCGGTATTCGGCGGAATGATCGTTTCGGTTTACGACTCAAAGCAGGATCAGTATTTCTATGTTGCCCCGAACACGGATCTTATCGACGCTCTTGCGGAAAAGATGAAGATCAAGCAGAACAACCCGTCAACCACCACGGTCGAGGGCTACTGGGAGACCCAGTTCGGCAAGAACTATATCGGTTAAACAACGGCATACTTTTGAAAGGACAGCGATGATATGAAACTTATCAGATTAAGGCACCGCAAGGGTTTTACCCTTATCGAGTGCATTATAGCTATCGCTGTGTTTGCCGTTATGACGAGCATGGTTCTTATGATTATGGCAAACACGGTAAATTTGTCCAAGAAAGCATCGGATTCTGAGGCGGGCCTTAATCAGCTCGTCCAGAACGTGGTGCAGGATAACTCAAACAAGACCTACGGAGAAGATTCAAGAGTGCTTGAAATGGACTTCGGCGGTACAACAACCAATTTCAGAGTATCGTACAGCTCCACCGACGGCGGCAGAAACCTTATACGCTGCCCCGTAAGCAAGACTCTCGCGGACGGCGACCCGAATAAGGGCTGCGGCACTGTCCAGAACAGCACCGAGTATATGCAGTATCTGTACAGCACGTCCAAGTTCCTTACCGCGTCCAAAGAAGAGCAGGCAAGCGCTAAGGTGAGCCACTGGTTCGACCCCAATACGTCGGGCTACGACAAGTACGAGTGCCCTTCCTGCGGAAAGTCGTTCACGGCAAATGACATATATCTCGTATGCCTGAGCTGTCTGTACGGAACAGACGAGTGCACAAATCCCACGGCTCCCTCGCCTGCCAAGGCTTCGGATTTCAAATACGACTCTGCCTCGGGTGCATATGTGTGCCCCGACTGTGACAGCGGTAACGTTGTCCAGATCTACTACAACGACGGCGCTCCGGGTGCAGTTGACGGCATGACGATCACGTCGGTCAATGAGAACGCGAACTACGACTTCCAGATCAACGGTATCCAGTCCAACGCTATAAGAGTCGGAAAGCTCGATGAGCCCGACAACGACAAGAGAAAGACGTTTACCACCATATTTGCGCCCACGAGCACTGACCCGAAGTGCAGTATAAACCTCACCTACCAGAAAAACACCAACGGCGTAGCGGGTGTTTATACCCTCAAGATAACAAGCCTTTCGGGTATTGATCCCGCGGAAGTCGTATCCCTTTCGCTGACGCTTCCCGGCGCGTATGTTTGCAGGCTTCTCGGTACGAGCAACGCAAATGTCGGCGACCCGACCAAAACGGTAGATACCGGCAAGCCTTTTGCAAGCGTTATCGAGAGCAAGATGTACAATGACCCGAGTGAGACCTCCGCTATAAGCATAACAAACCTCACTCAGAGCAACTACAACGGCACGGTCATCAGGTTCACGCTTTGTAACTACGCAAACAACCATTCGTTTGACGACGATTATACCAATGAAGGCGGCATTTCAAAGTTCTGGTTCGGTTCGACTCCGAACGGTATGACTGTAAACATACCGCGTGACGATATTTCATAAGAGAGGAGCGCTGCGGCATGATAAAATATTTCAGCAAACTCAGACGGCGCAAGGGCTTCACTCTTACCGAAATGATCGTCGTTACCGCGATAATCGGTCTTATTATGGCATCGGTGGTGGCTTTCTCCGGTCCTATGAGAGATTCCATAAAGAATACCGAAGCCCGCAGCAATGCGCTTACCATTAACCAGGTACTCGGTGATTACATTGAGCGGAACCTTGCTTACGCGGAAAAGGTCGATATTTTCTCGGGTTATGACTATAACCCCACCAACGCGGATATCTCTAAGGCTTTTGATGATATCTACATGTCAAAAGCCGCTTCCGTTGACAACAACACAAGACTTCTCGTATGCCATTTCGTATCGCCGAATCCGACCGAGGGAAGAAAGGGCACAATGAGGATCTACGATTACAAGCTCACGAGCACGGATTCAAGTCTTCCGTCGCTTGATACTCTTGATCCTACCCTTGCAAATCCCGCAACGACAAACCCGGACTACAAGGTGTTTATTGATGAGTTTTACAACGGTTATCAGTATTTCGTAAGCTGCGATGATCTCAGCCCGTTTGCAAATGCCCGTACAAAGAAAGCGTCCGTAAGTATGAGGATAGATTCCTATAACTGCGGCACCGATTCGGACATAACCGATGCTATGGTCTATGATTACTATAAGTACATCGATCCTACGGATTCTTCCGTTACAGAAGATCCGTTTGCCAAAGATCTGAACTTAGCTTTCGATAAGATCGGATCCGAATCCGTGAACTTCACCTTCGAGAATATCAGAGTCGAGACGGAGACTGTAGATGTCGGAACTCCCGGCAGTCCGGTCTATCAGATCCAGTCAAAGGTCGGCAATGAGACACTCCACAGAAGGACAGACGGTAAAGATCTCGTGATACTCTACAATGTAACAAGATACACAGCATAAAGCATAAACGCACTTCTCCCCGTGTCCGCACGGGGAGGCAGTGACCGGCGCACAGTCACCTGTACGCCGGTCAGTGTCCTAAAATAAGAAAAGCCCGGAAATCGCTTCCCGGGCACTCGCTATTCGGATCATACAAACCCCAAGTACCAGTTCACTATGAAGTCGCCTACGAGATAGGCGGTCATGATACCAACCGACAAATACGGTCCGAATACAACCTGGCGCTTGCAGGTCACTTTCGTCACTTTCTCGTTGGTGAGCACGATCGAGATGCCGAACTTCGACACCTCCGAGAGCTCCGCGTCAAGCATGGCGTTGAGCGAGTCGATGTCCGGCGTGCCGTTCCAGCACTTCGGATCCACACACTCGGCCTCTATGTCAGATCTGCCTTTGAAGATGCTTCCGTATATCGCTTCTGTCTTTTCCGGCAGTACATACACATCTTTCTCCTTCTGCTCGGCGTACCACTTTTCAGCGATTTCAAGAGATTTTTCTCTTGCAAGCTTGCTTATCCCCCTCGGAACGCTCAGGAGCTCAAGGGAACCGCCTATGGCGCCGAGAACTATGCCGATCGCAGCTGCAGGTATCACGTTCTTCCAGCCGAGAAGAAGCCCGGCAGCAGCCATAAGCTGAACATCGCCGCCGCCCATTGCACCGAACATTGCAAGTATGGCAAAGGGAACGGAAACGGCAGCGGCTCCGATAAGGTGGTCATACCACGGCATATCTCCGGTGAACACGGACATTACGGTAGCTATGATACCGAGGACGGTTATTACGATACTGCAGCCGTAGGGTATCTCCATACGGTCGATATCTATGCCGCTTGCAACAACGAGCGCGGCTGCAAGAACAAAAGCCATAAGAAGATACACGGTCAGGCCTAAAGTAAGGAGTGAAAGCGTGAACGCACAGGCGGTAACGAGCTCCACCACCCAGTAGCGGGGAGATATCTTAGCCTTGCAGTAACGGCATTTGCCGCCAAGAAAAATATAGCTGAAGATAGGGACGAGATCGAGGGTTCCGAGCTGGTGACCGCAGCTCATACAGTGGCTCCGGTTATGAGCACCGGAGATCGGTTCATGCCGCGGAACACGGATGATCACGACGTTGAGGAAGCTTCCGATCACCGCACCGAGTATAAAGGTAAGCACCACGAAAATGATCGGGTAGATCACGGGAAAGCTTCCGTCAAAAATATTGTTCAGCATTTCAAACATTTCCTTTCTCAAAAGTCTTTAATTCATTTTAGCACAAATCAATTCCAATATCAACCTTAATTTGAAATTTTATCATTGTATGCCGGAGTATCCGACAAACATGAAAAATATATCCGGAGGTCAGCTAATGAAAAACATACCCATAGGTCAGATACTGCTTGAAAGCGGTTATATCACCAAGCAGCATCTGGAAGATGCTCTCGTGAAGCAGAAAGAAACCGGCAAAAAGCTCGGTGATATGCTGCTCGATCTCGGTTACGTTTCCGAGACTCAGCTCGCACAGGCTCTTTCACAGAGACTCAAAGTTCCGTTCATCGATCTTACCACGACGAAGATCGAGACCGAGGCTGTAAAGAAGATACCGGAGGCGGTGGCAAAGAAGAACTGCGTCATCGCGTACAGGATCAATAACGGACGCCTTTACGTCGCTACAAACGACCCCGTAAACTTCTACATCTTTGAAGAACTTAAGATCCAGACGGGTATGGAGATCAATGCCCAGCTCGCCACACGCTCGTCCATAAACGAAGCGATCGGAAGAGTTTACTCAGCCGCTACCGTTTCCAACGTTATGGGCGATATCGATAAGGAATACGACGCGAACGCCGCTCTTATGCAGGAGCAGGCCGACGCCTCCGAAGAGCGTATAGATAACGCGCCTGTCGTTAAGCTCGTTAATACGATCATAGAGTCCGCTTACCGCGACAGAGCTTCCGATATCCATATAGAACCTTTCAAGGACAGAACAAGAATACGTTACCGTATAGACGGTGAGTGCGTGGAGAAAATGGCGGTCAAGCCCGCAGTCCACAGCTCACTCATAACCCGTATAAAGATCCTCGGCGGTATGAATATCGCCGAAAAGCGTATCCCGCTTGACGGGCGTTCGTCTGCAGTCATAGACGGTGTGAACCAGGACCTTCGTATCTCGACTATCCCAACCGTTTACGGCGAAAAGTGCGTTATACGTCTTCTTGCAACAGGCGACGAAAAGGCAAGAAAGATCACGGACCTCGGTATGACGGACTACAACTACGAGATGTTCAAGCAGATAATCCGCTGCCCCAACGGCGTTATGCTCGTTACCGGACCTACGGGTTCCGGTAAGTCCACAACTCTGTATGCAACGCTCGGTGAGCTTTCAAAGCCGAACGTAAACATAGTTACCGCAGAAGACCCTGTCGAAAAGAAGATCGACGGCGTAAACCAGTGCCAGATGAACGAAAAGGCAGGCATGACCTTCGCCGCAGCCCTTCGTTCCATACTCCGTCAGGACCCGGATATAGTAATGGTCGGTGAGATCCGTGACGGTGAGACCGCAGATATAGCTATCCGTGCAGCTATCACGGGACACTTGGTTCTCTCGACACTGCATACGAACGATGCGGCTTCCACGATCCTTCGTCTTGTCGATATGGGAGTTGCGCCGTACATGGTTGCTTCTTCGCTCGTAGGCGTTATCGCCCAGCGACTTGTAAAGCTGCTCTGTCCGGACTGCCGTGAAAAGATACTGCTCGAAGATCCCGCGGATCTGAAGCTCGTAGGCAAGGATAAGCCGGTAGAGATCTACCAGCACCATATCGGCGGCTGCCGCACCTGCCACAACACAGGATTCAAGGGCAGAACCGCTATCCACGAGATCATTGTTTCCACAAACGATATCAAGGAGCTCATCGCTGCCAACGCTACTGCCGAACAGATAGGTATCCAGGCGCGCAAGAACGGTACAAGGCTTCTCCGTGACAACGTTACGGACATGGTACTCGACGGAAAGACAACAATGGATGAGCTTGTAAAGGCAACATACTCCGTATAATAAGCATAAGAATACAGGATATTTTCAGGATTGGAGAAATAATATGAGCAGCAACAACACCATAGACATTAACCAGATACTCGACGAAACAAGAGCAATGGGCGCTTCCGACCTTCACTTCACCGCAGGTCTTCCCCCTATCGTAAGACTTCACGGTAACATCAAGAAAGTCTCCGGTTACCCGGACTGCACCGAGCCGATCATAGTAAACGTTATCAACCAGATCACGTCCATAAAGCATAAGCAGACTATTCAGAAGGGCCTCGACGCCGACTTCTCCTACGTTTCCAACTCAGGCCACAGACACCGTGTAAACGTATATAGACAGAGAGGTTATCACGCTGTTGCAATGCGACTCCTGCGTAATGATATACCTACGCTGAAAGATCTTTATCTGCCGGATATTCTCGGCGATTTCGCACTCAAGCCCCGTGGTCTTGTGCTTGTAACCGGCCCTACAGGTTCCGGTAAGTCCACAACTCTCGCGGCTATGATCGACCACATCAACCGCCAGAAGAACTGCCATATCATCACTATCGAGGATCCTATCGAGTATCTCCATAACCACAAGCAGTCCATGCTCAACCAGCGTGAGATCGGCGTCGATGTTGACAGCTTCGCAGGTGCGCTTCGTGCAGCTCTCCGTGAAGACCCGGACGTTATCCTCGTCGGAGAGATGCGTGACTTCGAGACTATAAATGCTGCGGTAACCGCGGCAGAAACAGGACATCTCGTTCTTTCCACACTGCATACCACCGGTGCGGCAGATACCCTCGACCGTATCATCGACGTTTACCCGCCTCACTCACAGGGTCAGATCCGTTCTCAGCTCGCGAACTCCATGGTCGGCGTTGTTTCTCAGACACTCTGCGCTACCACGGACGGCAAGGGACGTGTTGCAGCTCTTGAGATCATGGCGGCTACAGACCCGATCCGCGCAATGATCCGTGAAGGTAAGATATTCCAGATCCCAAGCTCTATCGCTACAGGACGCAAGGACGGAATGTTCTCCCTCGACCAGGATCTTGCAAGACTTGTCCGCAACGGACGTATCTCCAACGAGCTCGCTCTTTCGAGATGCCAGGATCCGTCCGAGTATAAGAGATTTTTACAGATGTCATAAGATCAGAACAAATAAAGACAGCAGGCTCAGAACGACAGAACGTCGAAAGAGACTGCTGTTTTTTTATCGTTCGCTCTCTCTGTATCGCACAGATCCGGAAGTTATGGTACCTCGGGGGCGAATAAAAAGCAAGAAAAGGGGGCTTCAGCCGGAGGGCTGAACACGCTCGCATAAGCATACGCAGACTGCACCTATACCTTTGCCTGCAAGCCCGAGACCTTCCTCTGTGGTGGCTTTGACGCTGACTGCATCGGGTGAGATCCCGCAGGCGGCGGCTATGTTCCCGCGCATTTGTGTGATATAGGGCGCAAGCTTCGGCTTTTCTGCGTTTATCGTGCAGTCGAGATTGGAGACCCTGTACCCTTTTTCAAGGACGAGGGAAGAGACTTTTTTGAGAAGCTCTATGCTGTCTGCGTCCTTGAATGCGGGATCACTGTCGGGGAAATGCTTTCCTATATCGCCGAGGGCAAGCGCACCGAGCATGGCGTCCATTACCGCGTGAGTGAGCACGTCCGCGTCGGAATGACCGAGAAGCCCGAGTTCATACGGGATCTCGGTGCCGCCTATGATGAGCCGGCGATCCGGCGCGAGAAGATGCACGTCATAACCGTGTCCTATGCGAAGCATCGGTTTTTCCTCCTTTGGCAGATCTTCCGGGGTCGTGATCTTGATGTTGGCAGGGTCGCCATCGGTAAGCTTTACTTTGATGCCGAGCATCTCCGCAAGCGCCGCATCATCTGTGGCTTCTTTCCCCGAAAGCATCATTTCACTGTAAGCCGAAGCCCGGAAAGCCTGCGGCGTCTGAACAGCGCGTAGAGAAGCACGGTCGGGCGTTCCGCGGGAAAACCCGTCGCTGTCCGCAAATTTCACGGTGTCCTTCAAAGAAAGCGACGGTATGGCTGCACCGTATTTCATACAGTCGCCGTAAATGCGCGAGATAAGCTCTGCGCTCACATATGGTCTTGCACCGTCGTGTACCATTATCATATCCGCGTCTTCGGTGCAGGAATACGCGTTTCTTGCCGACGCAGTGCGTGATGCGCCGCCGGGAACTATCCTGCGGAGCTTGCTCACACCGTATTTGTCGCAGAGCGCGGCTATCCTGTCGATATCGCATTCGCGCGCGGCTATCACTATGTCGGTGACGGCGGGAGCATTTTCAAATGCAAGGGCGCTTCTGATGATGACGGGAACGCCGTCTATCTCGGCGAACTGCTTGTTTATGCCGCCCATACGCTGCGACGAACCGCCCGCGAGTATAAGAACGTATGTTTTCATGTGTTTACCTGTTTTTTGGAGCTATTGTCTCTACGGTATCCGCCCAGCTGTAGTAATCCGTCATGTCAGCGGGAACCGTTTCAGCGTCAACGCGCAGCGCGCTGAAAAGGGTGCATCTTGTACGGAGGTACATGGGGATTTCAACAGCGTACTGGTTGAGCACCTTGTCGTAGCATTTCATGAACGCGGCAGGTCTGTCCGCGCCGGAAGACTCCTCGGCATCGCGTATCAGCTGTTTGAGCTTGGTGGAATCGGCGCCGTAGTAGCTTTCAACGTACACGGTGGTGAGGGATTCGGTGTTCCATGCACCCGCCCAGATCTCGTTTGTGCCGCCGTTAAGGGCATCCCAGAGCACAGCCGCGTCCGCGGTATCGGTTATGTCAAGCGTTATTCCGATCTCACCGAGAAGCTCGGAAGCCTTTTTAAGTGCAGTATAGCAAGGGTGATCGCCGTTTCCGCCGCCGACAACTATCGCGCTGAATTCGGTCTTGCCGCCGTAGGGCGCCGAAGTCACGGTCTCGCCGGAAACGGTATAGCCTGCAGAAGCAAGATAGCCGAGACAGGCGGTTTTTGCGGCTGCACGCCGTTCATCATCGTTCATGCCGGAAACGTATATCTGAACGCCGTCGCGGTTCACAGCGTAAGGAACGATGTAGCCGTCAACGGTATCGGTTATCTCAACTTCCTCTATGAGCGGGTAGTCTGTGGTCTTACCGAAACCGCCGTAATAAGATGATACGGACTCGTCCCTGAACGCCGCGATAGCTGTGGCAAGCGCCTTACGGAGGGCGTAGCTGCTGTTGGAGAAAGCATCTCCGATCCTTACGGTGTCCGCGTTTATGCCTACATAGCCGTAACCGGGCTCCGAACTTACGGAAACGCTGATCTTTTCAAGAGAGCGGTTCGCTTCCTCAACAGCGGCGTAGCTTGACGAAGAACCGTCGTCTGCACAAATGTCCGCGGTCCCGTCCGCTATCAGTGATGCGGAATCGGCATCGCCTTTCTGTATGAGTCTCAGTTTTTTTGACTTCGGTTCGCCTTTGTAGTAGTACGCGTTGGCAGAAAGATCGGCATGACCTTCGGAGATGCCGGTAAGTATGTACGCACCTGCGCCGAGGGGCTTTCCCTCGTTTTTTTGCATGATCTCGTCGGCTTTTCCTTTTATAAAGCCGAACATTCTGTTTTCGTAGCTGTAAAGCGGCTCGCTTCCGTAATAATGCATGGGAAGTATCGTCATATTCTCAAGAGCGTTCACGAAAGCCTCACCGCTTCCGCTTACCGTCACGTTGAAGGAATAAGCGCCGGTCTTGACGATACCCGCGACTGAGCTTACATGCTCGGTGGTATCGGTACCGCCGTTCTGCTTTGCAATATAGCCGACTGCTATACTCAATGCCTGATCGTCGAAATATGTCTCGTCACCCATGGTCATGCTTGCGAGCTGGCGGTAGTTGCCGTCGTACATATCTGCCACCTCGGATATGACGGTCTGGGCATCTTTGCCTTTTGCGGAGTATTTTTCCGATGCGCCGTCCCGCAGGTCGATAGCATAGAAGAATGCAAAAAGCTCGGCGGGAGAGGGATATTTCGAGGTGTATATCGAGTATGAGCTGTCGTCGAACATGGAGCGCACCGTGTCATACTGCTCCCGGAGCGTGGGGACAATGATCTTTTCGCGTATTACGGGCTTGATCTCTTCCGACGCCATTACCTCGTCGATCTTCTCCTTGGTGATGTTATCGGCGGAAGAATTGTCGTAATGGTAGTTGATCGAGCCTAAGATGCCTGTATCCTGTAGCGGGCAGCTCCCGGAATATGACGGGTCGAGGTGCAGGTAAAAAGTGAAGATGACATCGTCCGCGTCAAGCGGATCGCCGTCCGCAAATCTGACGTCGTTCCTGAGCGCGAAACGGTATTCGGTGGTATCTTCCGCCTCGTTGTACCTCGAAGCTATGTCGGCGATACCGCTGTAGCCGTAAAGACTTCCGCCGTAGCGCTCCGTTACCGCGGAAGTTCCGTTCATGACAGGGCTTCCGCTTCTTGTGCGGCTTATGAGCGTAACGCCGGTGAGCTTGTTCACAAGCTCGGTAAACCCGTTTATCTCACCGAAAGGGCTGTATGTATCATCAACGCTGTCTATAGCGGCTATGAGCGGTCTGTCTTCCTTTTTTGCAGCCGGTTCGTCTTCGCTTGCGAGAGCTGCCGCAGACGCAGAGGACTCCGCAGCCGAAGTCTCCTCAGCCTGCACAGAGGTCAGCGCCGCCGTTGTCTCCGATACGGAGGCCGATGTATCGGACGGCACTTCGCCGCCTGTGCCGCAGCCCGAGAGCATTGCCGCGCAAAGCAGGGCTGCCGTTATATTTCTAAACTTTTTCAGATCTTAACACTCCTTATCTTTCGTACCGTGCAGCTTTTTTTCAGAGCCGCTTTTATATTATATACCAAAACAAAACCGTTGTCAAATAATTTAAGTCGAATTGTGACGCTTGACATATTTTGCCGTAAAGCGTATAATGTTTTCATACAGAGATACCCAACGCACCGAACAGTAACGGAGGCTGACAAAATGGAAATAAGGCGCGCATCACAGTCGGATAAAGACGGTATAAACAGACTTCTCAGACAGGTCCTCGAAGTGCATCACGCGGGCCGCCCCGATCTTTTCAAGGGCGGTGTGAAAAAATACACCGATGATGAGCTTTCGGAAATAATCGCGGACGACAGCCGCCCGATCTTTGCCGCGTTCGACGGCGAAAAGCTCGTAGGCTACGCGTTCTGCATTCTGAAGCACTTCCCCGATGACAATATCCTTACCGATATAAAAACGCTCTACATAGACGATCTCTGCGTTGACGAGAACGAGCGCGGAAAGCATATCGGCGCTTCAGTCTATGAATACGTCCTCGGATACGCGAAAAGTATCGGCTGCTATAACGTTACGCTCAACGTCTGGACCTGCAACGAGGGCGCAATGAAGTTCTATGAGAAAATGGGGCTGAAACCCCAGAAGATAGGAATGGAAAAGATACTCTGATTACCCTGCAGGCGTATGTGAGGTGCTTGTCATATTCCGACGGCTTGTTTCATATCTTTTACAAAAAGATATGAAAGGACAGCTTATCATGGCAGGAATAAAAATACTCAAAAACAAGGTACCCTTCATCATAACCCTCTTCTGCTGCGTTACCGTGGCGGCGCTTGCAGCAAGCGTCAGGGCAGCGGAAGGCACGAAAACTGCACAGACCGCGTCGGAGAGTTCCCCGAAGCAGGTCGTGGTGCTTGACGCCGGGCACCCGACATATCTTAATACACAGACTCCCCGTATTTGGCTTAGTAACGCCGTTTGAGCCGTTGCATATTTGGGACGACTTTTG
This sequence comes from Ruminiclostridium sp., assembly GCA_017635095.1. GTDB lineage: Bacteria > Bacillota > Clostridia > Oscillospirales > Ruminococcaceae > Ruminiclostridium_E. The sequence goes on from JAGBMA010000088.1 coordinate 53,486, forward strand.
ACCCGACGTACTTAATGCCAACGGCTTTCGCTGACTAAATCCCGCTTAACCGTGCGGGTTTGAGTGGGCTCCGAGCGCCGTTGTCGACGCGGGGAGTACCATATCAGATAAAGCGTTAAAGTATATTGTTATACAAACTAATTACAGCTCCCTTCGAGACATTTTGAGGGGAGCTGTGATTTTTATTCAGATTTTCAATTTTTATCCGTCACTTTCTTAACAAGCCTGTCAAAATCCGATTCTATCTTATGCGTCCGGTTGAAAATATCGTATTCCGCACCGGCTTTTTCTCTTGCTTCCGCCTGTGACACATGACCCTTGTCCTTGAGTATGTCATAGCGGTTGAACGACAGGAACGCATTTACGCTCTCGGCGAATTCCTGCATAGTAAACGTGTTCTCGCGCTCGATCAGACCTTCTATGTAGTCGAAATACGCCGAAACTCCGCGCTCGAGCTGCCTTATCTGCTGCTCGGTCAGGTAGTTTTTGGCAACATACGAATCGGATTTGAGTATCCGACCGTCCGGAGCGTTCTTCCATGTTGTCAGTCCCATGTTCTCTTTTGTGTGGTCGGCGCTGTCATAAACGATCTCCGCGGCTGTCTTGCCCGTGATAGCGTAATGGAACTTGTTCTGCACCGTCGCGTAGAACTCGGCGGTTATATCCGCGTTTTTGTCGTAATCGATGCTGCATTCCGCGAAAATATCGGTTATCTGCTGCCAGATACGGCGCTCACTTGCTCTGATCGAGCGGACGCGCTCCAACAGCTCGCGGAAGTAATCCTTTCCGAACGCGGTCACGCCCTGCTTCATTCGATCGTCATCAAGCACGAAGCCCTTCGTCATGTACTCTTTCAGCACACCGGTCGCCCATATTCTGAACGCGGTCGCGCGCTTGGAGTTGACACGGTAACCGACGGAGATTATCGCGTCGAGGTTGTAGAAATTTGTGGATTTAGTCTGTGTTTTTCCCTCAATTGCGCCATGTTGAGTGGTTGTTGCAAATTCTGCAACAACCACTTCCTTGTCGAGCTCGCCTTCATCAAAAATGTTTTTCAGATGCCTGCTTATTGTGGATTTGTCAACATTAAACAGCTCTGCCATAGCTTTCTGTGTTATCCAGAGCGTTTCGTCCTTTATCACGGCGTTTACTGCCACATCGTCGTTTTCGGAATGGTACAGCACCATTCGCATTTCCTTGTTTTTATCCTGCATCTTGTTCTCCTTGATGTAATTGTCAGTATTTAGCATACGGTTTGTTATGTTTAGAGGCACGGCTGTATAAAAGATCTTCTGTCTCGTCGATCAATTGTTTCAGCTCTTTTCGTCTGCGTTCAAAGTCTTTTTCTGTATCTTCATAAACAAACCACTTTACCCAGTCTTCAAAGTATTCCTTTATGTCATTCAACAGCATATAGGTTATGTCCATAAAATCTATATCTTCAAAGGTTTTGAGCGATCTGTTCAGATCTTCATCTTCGATAATAACATGCGTACTATAATAATACGATACTATTATGCTGTCGCTTCCTTCTTCTTCAACGAACAAAGAAACGGGTATATTGTGTTCGAGCCCGCTTTTACATGCCTGAAGCCAAGTAAACGGAATATCGTCCAAATCGCTTGCTTGTGTTTTAAAATCTCCAACAGCAACATCAGACCAACCATAATGCGGTTTAGATAACATTACACATCATCGTCCCATTATATATAAGTATATCACATATATTATCGCATATCAAGTTTTATCCTTGCTGTCACAATGCACATATATCACCGCCGCTGTTTGTGCAGTCCTACAAATATGCGCTTTCCCTCTTGACTATGACGTAACGTAATAGTGTATAGTAAGTACAGCGAAGGAAAGTGAGGTAACCGCTATGACAGTAAACGAAGTAAGCAAGATAACAGGGCTCAGTGTGCGCACACTGCAATATTACGACAAGATTGGGCTGCTGTCACCCAGCGGGCATACCGACGCGGGCTACAGGCTGTATGACGATACAGCGCTGGAGCGCCTGCAGCAGATAATGCTGTTTCGCGAACTTGAATTCCCGCTGAAAGAGATAAAAGCGATAATGTCCGACCCTCATTTCAACCGGCAGAAGGCTCTCGGCCAGCAGATAGAACTGCTGAAACTGCGGCGGGAGCATCTCGACGGACTCATTACCTTCGCCGAAAAGATCAGAAAGACAGGAGTGAAAACTATGGATTTTAAAGCATTTGACACTGCAAAACTCGATGAATACACAAAGCGAGCCAAGGAGCAGTGGGGCAGCACCGCCGAATACAAGGAATTTGAGGAAAAGAGCGAAAAGCGAACCGATGCCGACAACGGGCGGCTCATGAATGAGACTATGGAGCTTTTTGTGCAGTTCGGCAAAATGCGTGACCGCGACCCTGCCGACAGCGAAGTGCAGGCTCAGGTGAAACGCTTGCAGGAGTTTTTCTGCGAGAATTTCTACAACTGCACGAACGAGATACTCCGTGGGCTCGGGAAGATGTACGCGGGCGGCGGCGAGTTCACCGAGAACATCGACAAAGCCGGCGGCGCGGGTACGGCGGAGTTCGTGAACCGCGCGATCGAGATCTACTGCAAATAAGAATGAATGTCATTCGACAAAAATGATAAAAAGCTGTCGCGTTTTGTCGAACTGTTCGACAAAATATCGAATCGGTAGTAATATGTATCATACTATGTTTATCACCAAAAGCCGTCCACAACGCTCGATGAGATGCTTGTAGCAGGAAAGGTGAAACGGATCGCAGGGGACGGGAGTTCGGTGAGGATACCCCTTATATAATATAGTATGGTTTTCCATACGGTTGGTTCTCATACTTTTCCTTATACCTTTTGTGAGCAGATCGGCAAGGAAGTGCGGGACATTTCGGACGAGATACCGTTTGATATTCCGGAGAGCTGGGA